>CAZBYE010000223.1:0-5468 GCA_964496045.1 uncultured Stakelama sp. | reverse complement strand
GGCAACAAGCTGCGCAACTATTTCGACAGCTATAAGTCGAGCCAGACGCACATCGCCGCGATCCTGAAGAGCCTGCAGTCGGGCAAGGACGAACTGCTGATGGACAATGCTGCAATCGACGTCGAGCGGCAGAATCTGTGGGCGGCGATGGGGCGGCTCGAGCAGATGATCTATATCTCCAAGGAGATGGATCAGCGGCTCGAGGACAAGTCGCTTGAGCTGGATCATACCGATCCGGCCAAGGCCAAGGCGATCCGCGAGACCGCGTTGTTCTACACCCGCCAGCGCACGCAGGACCTGCTGACGCAGATGGCCGTGACCGTGCAGGGCTATCTTGCGCTCGATCTGGTCAAGAAGAACAATGTCGAGCTTGTGAAGGGCGTCGACCGCGCTTCGACCACCACGGTCGGCGCGCTGCGCACTGCGGTGACGGTGGCGCAGGCGCTCACCGCACAGCGGCTGGTGCTCGACCAGATCACAGCGCTCAACACGACCACCGCGAACATCATCGATTCGACGGGCAATCTGCTCAAGTCGAATACCGCGATGGTTCATGAGCAGGCGGCGGCGAGCACGATCCCGATCGAGACGCTGCAGCGTGCATTCCAGAACATCTATGACACGATGGACGCGATCGACACGTTCAAGCTCAAGGCGCTCGACAACATGAAAACAACGGTCAACGTGCTGTCGAACGAGATGGAGAAGTCCAAGGGCTATATCGCACGGGCCGAGGGCGCGGCGCAGAACCAGCTTTCGGGTAACACCGAAACGTTCAAGCTGGAGGCACTGTAAGCAGCGTCATGCCCAGCGAGATCGACCGTGAAATTGCCCGCGCCGACGCGGTGCTCAATCGCTCGCGCGAGCGCTACACCACGCTTAATGCGCGTGCGAAGAAGCGCCGCGATACCGAAATCCTGACCCGGGTTGGCCGGATCGCCGGTGCGGCCGGGGTCATCCTCATTGGTGCGATGATCCTGGGCTGGTTCCTTCCGCTCGGCATGGGCGGGGCGTTGGCCGTGATGGCGCTGCTGATCGTCACGACGCTGTTCTTCGGCCTGTCATCGACGAGCAAGGAAGTCGCACCGGAGAAGTTCGGCGAGGCACCGCTCGCATCGCTGCCGCTGCGCACCGAGGAGTGGCTGGACCGCCAGCGGTCGACGCTGCCCGGGGCAGCGATGCCGTTGCTCGATTCGATCGGCATGAAGCTCGATGTGCTGGCCGGGCAGCTCAAGACGCTCAACGAAGGCGAACCTGCGGCGGCCGAAGTGCGCAAGCTGGTCGGCGAACAACTGCCCGAGCTGATCAAGGGCTATCAGCGTGTGCCGCAGAACTTGCGCGGACAAGACCGGTTCGGTCAGTCGCCCGACAAGCAACTGGTCGATGGGCTGAGCCTGATCGACCAGGAGATTTCGGACATGTCCTCACAGCTGGCGCAGGGCGATCTCGATGCGCTGGCGACGCGCGGCCGGTATCTGCAGGTCAAGTATCGCGGCGACGATGAGGTCAACGGCGCCTGATGCCGCTCCTGTTCACAGCGATCACGGCACCGGCACTGCTCGCTATTGCCCCGCTTCTCGTTACCCAGAATACCATCTACACCCCGCGCGTCGGCAGCGCGGAACGCGCCGGGATTATCAGCACGCTGAAGGGTGGCAGTGATCCCCGGCTGCGATACACGTTCAGGAAATTGCGCGTCGTACACGATGGCCGCCGGGCCATTGCCTATGCCGAAGGGGAAGGCGGTGTCGGTGATTTTCAGATGATCCTGACACGGGAGGGCAACTCGCCTTGGCGTACCGTCTGGGGCGAGGGCGCCGGTGGCAGCGACAGCTGTGCCGCCGGCGCACGCCACTATGAATGGGCGGTGAGGCTGATCAAATCCTATAAGGTCGCACCCGATGCGCTGTTTCCCGGCATCACCGCGCGGACGCGGGAGCTGAAGCGGATGGCGGTGAGCGAACCCGAAACGCAATGTGTCGGCGACCTCGAGGGCGGCCCGCGATAAGCGCCAGCGCCCGGCCAACCATCATGTCTTGGTGATCGAAGCGCCCCCGTCGACCGCAATCGCGCCGCCGGTGACGAAGCTTGCAGCGTCGGAGGCCAGGAACAGCGCCATTTCGGCGATCTCCGCCGGTTCCGCGAGGCGCTTGAGCGCATGGAGCTGTTCCATCCACGCCTGTACGCCCGGATCGGCGTCCGGCTGGCGCGCCGCACTTGCAGGGGTGTCCGTGCCGCCGATGACGAGCGCGTTCGCACGGATGCGCTGCGGCCCAAGTTCCACGGCGAGGGTACGGACGAGACCAAGCAGTCCGGCCTTGGCCGCGGCATAAGCACCCATGCCGGGAATGCCGTTCGCTGCGCCGACAAAGCTTGAGCTGAACAGGATCGACCCGCCACCGCGTGCTGTCATCGCCGCCGCTTGATGCTTGGCGCCATAAAAGGCGGCGGTCAGGTTGGTGGCGATCGTCCAGTCCCAATTCTCTGCCGCCAGGTCGGTCAGCGGACCCGCTGTGCCCACCGCGCCCGCATTATTGAACGCGATGTCGAGGCCGCCGAAGCGATCCACCGCGAGTGCGACCAGTGCTTTCGCATAGACTTCGTCACGGACATCGCCGGTCAGAATGGCGACATCTTCGCCCAGTTCACTGGCCACGCGCTCGAGTTCGGCCGGACGCCGTGCGGCAAGAACCAGTTTCGCGCCTTCCGCCGCGAAGCGACGTGCGGTTGCGGCGCCGATTCCCGAGCTGGCACCTGTGATAATCGCAACCTTGCCGTCGAGTCTTGCCATGGCCCTGTCTCCTTGGTTCGGAGCGGGCACATGCAGGTTGTGGTCGCAGGGCGCTTCCCGGCTTTTGCCTTCAAAGGCGCGGACGGCCCAACGCGGCGACGGCGCGTTCCCGCAAATGTTCGGTCGTGGCCTGATGGATGCCGGGAGCTGTGGCGAGGACTCCGAACGCTTCGCCTGCAGGGGTATTGAAACGTAGCTTGCGGCCGAGTGCATCGGTGACCTTCGCGCCTGCCTCACGCGCGATCAGCGTGGCTGCGGCGATGTCCCACTCATTGCCCCAGCGGAAGGTGGCGAGCAGGTCAGCGTCGCCCGATGCGACCATCGCGATGCGCAAAGCGATCGAATTCGGTTTGTGGACCATTGTCAGAAGCCGGTCGACCTTGGGCAGGTCGTCGGCGGGGACGCGGGCGCCCGCGAGTTCGGTGCGGTCCGATGCTGTGAGGATCCTGCCGTTGAGCATCGCGCCCTCGTCCTTCACGGCCTGCCAATGCTCGCCGCGAACAGGCGCGTCGAGGACGCCGATCACCGGCTGGCCATTTTCGACCAGCGCGACCGAGATCGCCCAGCCGGGCCGATGCCGCAGGAAATCGCGAGTGCCATCGATCGGGTCGACCACCCAGACGCGGTTGCAGGACAGGCGAGCGAGATCGTCGGCGGTCTCTTCCGACAGCCAGCCGGCATCGGGGAGGAGGGCGGAGAGGCGGGCGCGGAGCAGTTCGTCCACCGCCAGATCGACTTCGCACACAAAATTGTCGGGCGACTTTTCCCATTTGCGCACGTCTTGCCCGTAACGGGCATGCGCCAGCCGCCCCGCCTCGGCGGCGATATCGCTGACGGCCGAGGCGAGCGTGTCAGCCACTCGCGATAGTCATCCCGTCGATGCGCAAGGTAGGGACGTTGATCCCGTAGCGGAATTCGAGATCGTTGGCGGGGATCAGTTCAGCGAACATCGACTGAAGCGTGCCGGCAATGGTGAATTCGGACACGGGGCGGGTAATCTCGCCATTCTCGATCAGGAATCCGGCTGCGCCACGGCTATAGTCGCCGGTGATGATATTGACGCCTTGGCCAATTAGTTCAGTGATATAGATGCCGTAGCTGATGTCCGCGATGAGCGTTTCGACGGGTAGCTTACCCGCCTCCATGAACAGATTGCTCGGCCCGACGCCAGGTGCGCCGCCGATGCCGCGGCTGGCGTGGCCGGTCGGCTCCAGCCCGAGCTGGCGTGCGGCGGCGCTGTCGAGCAACCAGGTTTCGAGGTTCCCGTCCTCGATCAACGCGACGGGTGAGACGGGCAGGCCTTCGCCATCGAACGGACGCGAACGTAGGGCGCGGGGACGGTGCGGATCGTCCTGAATGCGGATGCCCGGCGCGAAGATGCGCGTGCCCATCGCGTCGAGAAGGAAGCTGGTCTTGCGGGTGATCGCGCTGCCCGAGATCGCGCCGCTAAGATGTCCGAGCAGGCTGGAGCCGGCACGCGGATCGAGCACCACAGGCATCGCGCCGCTCTTCACTCGTCCAGGATTGAGGCGCGCCACTGCGCGTTCGCCCGCGCGGCGGCCGATCGCTTCGGGGGATTCAACATGACGCGCATGGCGCGCGCTGTGATGGGCGTAATCGCGCTCCATTGCACCGGTTTCACCGGCCAGAACGCTGGCGGACAGACCATGGCTGGTTACCGCATAGGCGCCCGCAAAGCCGTGGCTGGTGGCGAGCGCCCAGATGCTGCGGCTGGCCGAGGCGCCGCCGCCTTCGCTGTTAGTGACGCCGGGAATGGCGCGTGCGGCATCTTCTGCGGCGAGTGCGAGGGCCTTGAGTGCGGCGGGATCGCCGAGTTCGCCGTCGTCGAGGTCGAGATCGGGGACGTTGCCCTTGAGCAGCCGTTCAGCAGGCGCGAGACCGGCCCATTCGTCCTCGGGCGCCTCACGCGCCATCGCCACCGCGCGTTCGGCGAGGGTGTCGAGGGCGGCGGGGGTGAGGTCGGTCGAGGAGATGCTGGCTGAGCGGGTGCCGACGAACACACGCAGGCCCAGTTCTTCCGCCTCGGCGCGGCCGACATCCTCAAGTGCACCAAGGCGGACGGAGACCGATAGCGACTCGCCACCGGAGAACATGGCATCGGCGGCATCGGCGCCTGCCTTGCGCGCACGGGCAATGGCGTCCTGGACTCGGTCTCGCGCTTGTTCGGAGGTCAACATCGCCGCGATCTAGGTACTGGCTGGCCGAACGTCAAAAGGCAGTCGTCCCGACGACGAAGCAGGCGCCAAAGACGAGCAGGCCGGCGAAGCGGTTCGAACGGAATCGATGAAGGGCGTTGGGGCCATCCGCTGGGATGAGCGTGCCGACCTGCCAAAGCAAATGAATCGCGGCCGGCGCGAGCGCGACGAGGACAAGCTTGTCGGGGCGGACCTGCCACAGCGCCGCGCCCCAGAGGGTGAGCGCGATGGCGTAGAAGGCCGCGACGCCGAGCCGGACATTGTCGCCGAGGCGGCGGGCAGAGGAGCGGACGCCGACGAGTGCATCGTCCTCGACATCCTGCAGCGCGTAGATGGTGTCGTAGCCGATCACCCAGAAGATGCAGCCGGCATAGAGCAGCAGGGCGGGGGCGGGCAGTTCGCGCGCGACCGCCGCCCAACCGACCAGCGCCGCCCATGAGAAGACGAGACCAAGCCACGCC
>CAZBYE010000222.1:0-5478 GCA_964496045.1 uncultured Stakelama sp. | reverse complement strand
CATCCCCCTGCGCCATGACTGAAGACGTTCGCGACAGCCTGATTCCCTATGACGAGATCGTGCAGGACGCCCTGCGCGCTGTGGTCGGCCGTGTGCTCGATCAGGTTGCAGCCACCGGCGCCCTGCCGGGGACGCATCATTTCTACATCACCTTCAAGACCCGTGCGCCGGGCGTGGACATCCCCGATCGGCTGATCGAACGCTTTCCGGACGAGATGACGATCGTGCTTCAGCACCGATTCTGGGACCTGAAGGTCGATGACGAACGATTCTCGGTCGGACTGAGCTTCAACCAGATTCCGTCGATGCTGGTGATCCCGTTCGCGGCGATTACCGGGTTTCACGATCCGGCCGTCAATTTCGAGCTGCGGTTCCAGGCGGCCGAGGATCCCGATGGCCCCGAACCGCACGAAGAGGCCGAGAATGACGGCCCGCCGGTGGCGGTTCCCGTGGAAGACGGGTCGAACGTCGTCGCGGTGGACTTCAAGCGCAAGAAATAGGCTGGCGCGCGCGGCGCCAGCCCCGGGGCATCACTTGGTGGTGTAGCCGCCATTGACCAGAATCGTCTGCCCGGTCATCCACCAGCCGTCGCTGACCAGAAAGCGAATCCACGGCACGATATCTTCGATATGGGTGAGCCCGGTCGGCGTGAAGGCCGACAATGCTGCTGCCGTCTTGTGATAGGCGACGGCCTCCGGCCCCTCGGCGGGATAGAAGAAAGATGTGTCCATCGGACCCGGCCCGATCGCGGTGACCGAAATGCCGCGTTCGCCGAACTCCTTCGATGCGGCGCGCGTGAAATGTTCGACCGGCGCCTTGGTGCCGGCATAGCTGGCGTAGAAGGGGGTGTAGGCGCCGAGCAGCGAGGTCACCAATGTGCAGACCTTGCCATTGTCGGTGACATGCCGGCCTGCTTCCTTGAGGAAGAAGAACGCGGCTTTGGCATTGACCGCGCTCATCGCGTCATAGTCGGCTTCGCTGATCTCGACGATCGGCTTCTTGAGCACTTTGCCCACGGTGTTGATCGCGATGTCCGGCCGCCCGATCGCGTTGACCGCATGGGCGAAGAGCTTCTCCATCGCGCCTGCGCTGGTGAGATCGGCCTGGATGGCGACCGCTTCGGCTCCCGCGGCGCGAATTGCATCGACCGTCTCCGCCGCCTGATCCGCGGTCGCCGGGCTGTTATAGTGGACTGCAACCGCCTTGGCGCCTTGCGCCGCCAGATCCCGCGCAATCAGGCCGCCCAGATTCTTCGCGCCGCCCGCGATGAGCACCGTTTTTCCCCTGATCCCGTGATCCGCCATGGATTTGTCTCCTGAACGCCGCTGCGCCGGAGTGGTGCGCGACAAGGCGCTTGCTTTCAGCCGGGGAACTGTTCGGAAAAAGACGATCATTCTGGAATGACATGTCGTGAAATCTGGATAATCTGCGGCGATGGACCGGATCGATCTGTTCCGCGTGTTTCTGCGCGTCGCCGAAAGCGCGAGCTTCACGCGCGCCGCCGATCTGCTCGGCATGCCGCGCTCATCGGTCTCGGCGGCAGTGCGCGAGCTGGAGGGGCGGGTCGGAGCACGGCTGCTGCACCGGACCACCCGCAGCGTGCGCATGACGCAGGAAGGGCGCATCTTCCATGCCTATTGCACCCGGCTGGTCGCAGAGGTGGAATCGATCGATGGGCTATTTCGCCAGCAGGAAGGGCCGCGCGGGCGCGTGACTGTCGACGTGCCGGGTCGGCTGGGGCGGCTGATCATAGCGCCGGCGCTGCCGCAATTCCTCGACCGTTACCCCGGGGTCGATGTGGCGCTGGGGATGACCGACCGCGCGGTCAATCTGGCTGAAGACAATGTCGATTGCGCATTGCGGGTCGGGCCGCTGGCGGATTCCGCGATGGTCGCGCGGCGGATCGGCGAACTGCGCTTTATCAATGTCGCCGCGCCGGCCTATCTGGCGCGGTTCGGGACGCCGACATCGCCTGACGATCTGTCGCAGCACCAGGGGGTTCTGTTCGCCTCCCCGACCACCGGGCGGGTCGAGGAGTGGGAGTGGGAAGAAGCCGGCGCGCTGCGGCAGCTGGCGATCCCCGGACGGGTAACCGTGAACAGCGCCGAGGCACAGATCGCGTGCTGCATCGCCGGGCTGGGGCTGATCCAGATTCCGGCCTATGACGTCCGCCCGCAGCTGGCGGACGGAACGCTGGTCGAGGTGATGCCCACACATGTCGCGGTGCCACTGCCTGTGGCACTGCTTCATCCCGATCGGCACCATGTACCCACACGGCTGAGTGTGTTCATGGGCTGGGTAACCGACCTCATGCGCGCGGAAGTGTTCGGCTGAACGCTTGCCGAAGCGTGGTTTCTTCCTAGATCGGCGGCGACAGATGGAGGCCATGTGACCAAGACCCGCACCGAAACCGACTCGATTGGCGCAATCGAGGTAGCTGCGGACGCCTATTGGGGCGCGCAGACCCAGCGCAGCATCGAGAATTTCCCGTTCGGTGCGATGGAACGGATGCCGATCGGCATCGTCCATGCGCAGGCGATCGTGAAGCAGGCCGCGGCACGGGTGAACGCGAAACATGGTCTGAAGCCCGAGATCGTCGCGGCAATCGAGGATGCGGCACAGGCGATCGTGTCAGGCAAGCTCGACGATCAATTCCCGCTCGTCATCTGGCAGACCGGCTCCGGCACTCAGACCAATATGAACGTCAACGAGGTGATCGCAGGCTACGCCAACGAGAAGCTCTCGGGTACGCGCGGCGGCAAGGCGCCGGTCCATCCCAACGATCACGTCAATATGAGCCAGTCGTCCAACGACAGCTTCCCCACCGCGCTTCACGTCGCGACGGTGCTGGCGACGCGCGACGCGCTGTTACCGGCGCTGAAGCGGCTGACGGATTCTCTCGCCGCGAAGGCGAAGGCGTGGGATCATATCGTCAAGATCGGTCGGACGCATACGCAGGACGCGACCCCGCTGACCCTGGGGCAGGAGTTTTCGGCCTATACCGCGCAGCTGGTGAGCTGCCGCGCGCGGATCGAGGGGGCACTTAACGGCAATATCCGCAAGCTCGCGATCGGCGGCACCGCGGTCGGGACCGGCCTCAACGCGCCGGAAGGTTGGGCCGAGGACATGGTCGGGGCAATCGGCGACATCACCGGGACCGAATTTGAAAGCGCGCCGAACAAGTTCGAGCAGTTGGCGGCGAAGGACGGGCTGGTCTTCTTCTCGGGCGCACTCAACACGCTGGCGGTGGCGCTCAACAAGATCGCCAACGACATCCGTTTCCTGGGGTCGGGGCCGCGCTCCGGTCTTGGTGAGCTGTCGCTGCCCGCGAATGAGCCGGGTAGCTCGATTATGCCGGGCAAGGTCAACCCGACGCAGGCTGAATCGCTGACGATGGTCGCGGCGCAGGTGATCGGGAACAATCAAGCTGTGACCGTCGGCGGCATGCAGGGGCATTTCGAGCTCAACGTCTTCATGCCGCTGATAGGCGCGAACGTGCTGCGCTCGATCCATCTGCTTTCGGTCGGGATGACCAGCTTCGCCGAACGCTGCGTCGATGGGATCGAGGCCAATGAGCGGCAGATCGCCGATCTGGTCGGGCGGTCGCTGATGCTGGTGACTGCACTGGCGCCCGAGATCGGGTACGACAATGCCGCGAAGATCGCCAAGGTCGCGCATGCCGAGGGGCTGACCTTGCGCGAGGCGGGGCTGAAGCTGGGGCTGGTGGACGAAGCCACGTTCGACCGGCTGGTACGGCCGGAGACGATGGTGGGGCGGTAGGAGTCACCCGTCGTTCAGGGAACTGTCGCGACAACTCGCAGTTGAAGCACAGGATCTGGGTAAGAGGAGCCACTATGATCGGACGGGTTATCGGCGCACTGGTAGGGCGGGAAATCGATCGGCGCGACGGCAGCGGCGGCGCGAAGGGTGCCGCGATCGGCTTCATCGCGGCGGGCGCGCTGAAGCGGCTGGGTCCGATCGGCCTTGCCCTCGGTGGCGCCTATGTCGCCAAGAAGGCCTATGACCGGCACAAGGCGACGCGCGGGAAGTAACGCCCCGGCTTGACGCATGCGCCATGCCCGCGCCAAAGGCGCACATGGCGCATCGCGATTCCAAATTCCAATTCGACCGCAGGGGCGTTTTGTTTGTCCTCTCCTCGCCCTCCGGTGCGGGGAAGTCGACCATTGCGCGCAAGCTGCTCGAGGTCGAGCCCGGCATGGGCATTTCCGTCTCCGCGACCACCCGTCCGATCCGTGACGGCGAGCAGGACGGGCGCGAATATCATTTCGTGAGCACCGACGAGTTCAAGGCGCGGGCCGCGAACCACGAGTTCCTCGAATGGGCGCACGTCTTCAACTATCGCTACGGTACACCGCGCGCGCCGGTGAAGAAGATGCTGGCCGAGGGCCAGGACGTGCTGTTCGACGTCGACTGGCAGGGCGCGCAACAGCTGTTTCAGCTCGAAGGCGGCGACGTGGTGCGCGTGTTCATCGTACCGCCTTCGCTCACCGAGCTGGAACGGCGCCTGCGCGATCGCAATACCGACAGTGAAGAGGTGATCCAGTATCGGATGAAGCGCGCCGAGCGCGAGCTCTCCCACTGGGACGGCTACGACTATGTCGTGGTCAATGACGACCTCGATGCGTGCTTTGAAAAGGTGCACACGATCCTGCAGGCCGAGCGCGAGAAGCGTTCGCGCAAGCCGGGGCTGATCGGCTTCATCCGCGAGCGGCAGGAAGAAGCCATCGCCATGGGGCTAACGACCCGTTAGGCTTGCTCTCCTGAACAAGGGAGACGCACGATGCCGAGAGCTTTACTGGGCGGCCTGCTGGGCGGGATCGCGATGTGGATCATTGGCTTCATCTTCTGGGGAACGCCGCTCAAATATCTGGCGCTGACCCAGACCAGCGATGCGGCGAGCGCCACCATCCAGGCGACCCTCGCGCAGCAACTGGCAGCGACCGGGACCGGCGCCTATCCGATCCCCTGGCCCGATACCCCGGCCGGGACGCAGCTCTACGGGCAAGGGCCGGTGGCGATGGTGTTGTTCAACAATAGCGGTTTCGCGGCGCTGGATACGAACGCGCTGATCGGTGGACTGATCCTGGGCATCGTCTGCTCGATCGCGCTGGCGTTCGCGCTGGCGCGGGTGACGGCCGGGATGTCGTTCGGCGGACGGCTGACGATCGTCGGCCTCTTCGCGGTGGCGATTACCGCCTATAGCCAGCTCGGGCAGCCGATCTTCAACCACGCGCCCTGGGGCTATTTCATCTATCTGTGGATCAGCGAGATCGCCGGATGGCTGGCGGCTGGCGCGGCGATCGCGTGGATGCTGCCCAGGCCGGTGGTCGTGGCGGCGGTGCCCGAAGAGCCTTCGGTCGTCTGAGCTTCCCGACCGTCACCCCCGGCCTTGTGCCGGGGGCCACGGTGCCGCACCGGCCGACGAGGAGCCTGTTGTCCAATGCCTGCCTCCCGGTG
>CAZBYE010000221.1:0-5480 GCA_964496045.1 uncultured Stakelama sp. | reverse complement strand
CCGCGTTCGGCGGCGCCAAGGGGCGGACCGACGTTCCCAAGATCGTCGACTGGTATATGAACGGGAAGATCGCGATCGATCCGATGATCACGCACGTGTTGAGCCTCGAGGAGATCAACAAGGGGTTCGACCTGATGCATGCGGGCGAGAGCATCCGCAGCGTCGTCGTTTACTGACCAAGAAGGAGGGGAGCCATGTTCAGTCACATCATGCTCGGCGCCAACAACGTCGAGGAATCCAAGGCATTTTACGACGCCACGCTCGGCGTACTCGGCGCCCAGCCCGGCCGCACCGATCCCAAGGGACGCGCCTTCTATATGCATAATGGCGGCGTCTTCATGCTGAGCACGCCGATCGACGGCCAGCCGGCCTGCCACGCCAATGGCGGCACCGTCGGCTTTGCGGCGGCCGATCCGGCGACGGTCGATGCCTGGCACGCCGCCGGGCTGGCGCATGGCGGGACCACGATCGAAGATCCGCCGGGCGTACGCGAGGGCGCATTCGGCAAGCTGTATCTGGCGTATCTCCGCGATCCGGCCGGGAACAAGGTCTGCGCGATGTTCCGGATACCTGCATGAGCGAATGGATCCTCACCCTCACCTGCGTGGACCGGGTGGGGATCGTCGCGGCGGTAAGCGGGTTCCTGGCACGGAACGACGGCTTCATCCTCGACAGCCAGCAATATGCCGATCTGGAGACGGGGCGCTTCTTCATGCGCGTCGTCTTCACGGCCGGAGGGGCCGGATTCCCGCAGGATCGCGACGCGCTGGTCGCGGCGTTCGCGCCGGTCGCGGCCGAGTTCGGACTCGACTGGGGCCTGTCGGCGTCGGACGAGAAGCCCCGCCTCGTGGTCGCGGTGTCGAAGGGGTCGCACTGCCTCAACGACCTGCTCCACCGCCAGCAATCGGGCACCTTGTCGGCCCAGATCGTCGCGGTCGTCTCGAACCACGACAAGCTCCGCAGCCTCACCGAATGGCATGGCGTACCCTATCATCATCTGCCCGTCGGAGACGGCGGCAACGCCGAGCAGGAGCGGGCGATCGAGGCGGTAATGGACGCCATCGGCGCGCCGTATTTGGTTCTCGCACGCTACATGCAGGTGCTCACCCCCGAATTCGCCGACCGGCTGGCGGGGCGATGCGTCAACATCCACCACAGCTTCTTGCCCGGCTTCAAGGGCGCGCGTCCCTATCATCGCGCGCATGACCGCGGGGTGAAACTGATCGGGGCCACCGCGCATTTCGTCACCAGCGACCTCGATGAGGGGCCGATCATCGAGCAGGCGGTGGAGCGGGTCGACCATAGGGACTCGGTCGACGATCTGATCCGCATCGGCCGCGACATCGAGGCGCAGGTGCTGGCCCGCGCCGTCGATGCGCTGGGCGAGCGCCGCCTGTTCCTCAACGGCAACCGGACATTGGTGTTCAGATGACCCTCGAAACCCTCTCGACCAACAAGGCTTGGGGCGGCACGCAGGCCGTGTATCGCCACGCGAGCACGGCCACGGGCACGCCGATGACCTTCTCGGTCTTCATTCCCGACCACGCCGAGGGCACGAAGCTGCCGGTGCTCTGGTATCTCTCGGGCCTCACCTGCACCCACGCCAACGTCACCGAGAAGGGTGAGTATCGCGCGGCCTGCGCCGGGCATGGGGTGATCTTCATCGCGCCCGACACATCGCCGCGCGGTGACGAGGTGCCCGACGACGAGGGCTATGACTTCGGCAAGGGCGCCGGCTTCTACGTCGATGCGACGCAGGAGCCGTGGTCGGCGAACTTCCGGATGCGGTCGTACATCGAAGATGAGCTGCCCGCGCTGATCCTGCGCGAATTTCCGCAGGCCGACCTGTCGCGGCAGGGGATCACCGGCCATTCGATGGGCGGACATGGCGCGCTGACCATCGGGCTGCGCAACCCCGACCGGTTCCGATCGGTCAGCGCCTTCGCCCCGATCTGCGCACCGAGCCAGTGCCCGTGGGGCGAGAAGGCGCTGACCGGCTATCTCGGCGACAACCGCGAGGATTGGCGCGCCTATGACGCCTGCGCGATGATCGAGGATGGGCTGAAGGTTCCCGAGCTGCTGGTCGATCAGGGTGATGCCGACGCCTTCCTGACCGACCAGCTCAAGCCCGAATTGCTGGAGAAGGCCTGCCGCGACGCGGGCATCGATCTGACGCTGCGCATGCAGCCGGGGTACGACCACAGCTATTATTTCATCTCGACCTTCCTGCCCGACCATGTCGCCTGGCATGCCGAACATTTGAAATGACGCCTGACCCGCATTGCTGATCCGCGTTCGCCCCTCTAGCCTACGCACAAAGTAACGAGGGGATAGCGTATGCGTTCGATGATTGCGGTGTTGGCGATGACGGTGGCGGCGACGGGTGTCGCCCATGCACAGAAGGCGGCGCCGGAGGCGGACGCACAGGCGCTGGAGCTGCTCAAGCGGGCGATCGCCTATCGCACCGTCGACGGGCCCGGCAACCAGACGCCCGACTATGCCAATTACCTGCGCGACGCGCTGATCGCGGGCGGTTTCGCGGCGGAGGACGTGACGGTCGAGCCGCTGGGGGGCACCGCGATGCTCGTCGCCCGCTATCGCGGCACCGCCAAGCCCGGCAGCCTCAAGCCGATCGGCATCATCGGCCATATGGACGTCGTCGCCGCCGACCCCAAGGACTGGGAGCGCGACCCGTTCACCCCGGTGATCGAGAATGGCTATATCTTTGGCCGCGGCTCGACCGACAACAAGTTCAGCGTGTCGGCGATGGTCGCCGCGCTGATCCAGCTCAAGAAGGACGGATTCAAGCCGAAGCGCGACATCGTGCTGCTGGCGTCGGGCGACGAAGAAACCGACATGAAGACTACCGCTGCACTGGCGGAGAAATACACCGGGCTCGAACTGCTGCTCAACATTGATGCCGGCGGCGGGCGCTATTCGCCCGAGGGCAAGGCCGAATATTACGGGCTGCAGGCGGCGGAGAAGACCTATGCCGACTTCACCCTGACCGTCACCGATCCCGGCGGCCATTCGAGCGCGCCGCGCCCGGTCAACGCGATCGTCACGCTGGCCCGGGCGGTGGAGCGGATCGGCAACTACAAATTCGCGCCCGAGGTGAACGAGATCACCAAGGCGTCGCTCGCGGTCGCGGCGGAGACCGCCAAGCCCGAGGACGCCGCGGCGATCCGCGCCTTCCTGACCAACCCGCAGGACGAAGCCGCGCTCAAGGTACTGCGCGCCAACTATGGTCTGGTCGGCCAGATCGGCACCACCTGCGTGCCGACCATGGTCAATGCCGGTCACGCCCAGAACGCCCTGCCCCAGCGCGCCACGGCGAACATCAACTGCCGCATCTTCCCCGGCAATTCGATCGAGAGCATCCAGGCGAAGCTCAAGGAGATCGCGGCCGAGCCGAGCCTGACGATCGTCAAGGACGACAGCGGCGGCAAGCCTGGCCCTGCCTCCCCGCTGCGGGCCGATGTGATGAAGGCGGTGACCGATGGCATCCATGCCCGCTTCCCCTCCGTCAAGATCATCCCGAGCATGTCCGCCGGAGCGACCGATTCGATGCATTTCCGCGGTCGCGGGGTGCCGAGTTACGGCATCGCACCGATCTTCATGAAACAGTCCGACCAGTTCGCCCATGGCCTCAACGAACGCACACCGCTGAGCGAACTGGCGCCGGCCGTCACCTATTTCCGGCGGGTGGTGGCCGAGCTGTCCAAGTGACCCGCTGAGGTGACCGCCCGCTTCGACGCGCTGATCATCGGCGGGGGCCATAACGGCCTCGTCTGTGCCTTCTACCTCGCCAGAGCGGGGTTGAAGGTGCGGGTGCTGGAGCGGCGCAACGTGGTGGGCGGCGCCGCGGTGACCGAGGAATTCCACCCCGGTTTCCGCAATTCGGCGGCGAGCTACACGGTCAGCCTCCTCCAGCCCCGGGTCATCGCCGACATGAAGCTGGTCGAGCGCGGATATCGCGTGATCGAGCGGCCGGTCAGCAACTTCTTCCCGCTCGAGGACGGGCATCTGATCCTCGGCGGCGGGGCGGAGCGGACGCGGGCGGAGTTTGCGCGCTTCTCCGAAAAGGATGCCGCCGCGCTCGCCGGATATGAGTCGGCGCTGGAGCGGGTCGCGGACATGCTGCGATCGATGGCGCTCAAGACCCCGCCCAATGCCGGCGGCGGGATCGCCGCGCTGCTCGCCGCCGCCGCGCAGGGCCGCGAGTTGGCGAAGATGCCGATCGCGGGACAGCGCGACGCGCTGGCTTTGTTCGTCCAGTCGGCGCGCGAGTTCCTCGACCCGTGGTTCGAGAACGACCATGTGAAGGCCGCGTTCGCATTCGATGCGGTGGTCGGCAATTTCGCCGGGCCGTCGGCGCCCGGCTCCGCATATGTGCTGCTGCACCACGTGTTCGGCGAGGTGAACGGCAAGAAGGGCGCCTGGGGCCACCCGATCGGCGGGATGGGCGCGATCACCGGATATATGGCCGAGGCGGCGCGCGAGGCCGGAGTCGAGATCAGCCTCGAGGCGCCGGTCGACCGCGTACTGGTGGATGGCGGCAAGGTCGCGGGGGTGCGGCTGGCGAGCGGCGAGGAGATCGCGGCGAAGCTGGTCGTGGCCAATGTCGGCCCGGCCTTGCTGTACCGCCAGATGATCGACGCCAGCGACCTGGACGATGATTTCCGGCGGCGGATCGCGGGGTTCAAGACCGGATCGGGCAGCTTCCGCATGAACGTCGCGCTATCCGAACTGCCCGACTTCACCGTGCTGCCGGGCAAGGACGGCGAGCACCACCGCAGCGGGATCATCATCGCGCCGACCATGGACTATATGGACCGCGCGCATGCCGACGCGGTGACGTACGGCTGGTCGAACGCGCCGGTGGTAGAGATGACCATTCCGTCGCTGGTCGACGACAGCCTCGCCCCGGCGGGCGCGCATGTCGCCAGCCTGTTCTGCCAGCATTTCGCACCGGTGCTGCCCAATGGCCGCAGCTGGGACGACGAGCGCGAGGCGGCGGCGGACGACATCATCGACACGCTGACCGAGCATGCGCCCAATTTCCGGGACTCGGTCATCGCCCGCCAGATCCATTCGCCCACCGACCTCGAGCGCAAATTCGGGCTGGTCGACGGCGATATCTTCCACGGGCGCATGTCGCTCGACCAGCTATGGGCGGCGCGGCCGGTGCTGGGGCATGGCGATTATCGCGGACCGATTTCCGGACTCTATATGTGCGGCGCGGGCACGCATCCGGGCGGGGGCGTGACCGGGGCGCCGGGGCACAACGCCGCGAAGGAGATTTTGCGCGACCGGTCGCTGATCGGGCGGTGGCTGCGGCGCTGATATGCCTCATCAAGGCGATCCTTCGTTCGAGGTCGAGGCCGAGCTGTGGCGCTGGACGCCCGAGCCGCCGGCCAAAGCGAGCTGGTATTTCGTGACCATCACCGGCGAAGCGGCCGACGCGATCCGCGCGCCGG
>CAZBYE010000220.1:0-5513 GCA_964496045.1 uncultured Stakelama sp. | reverse complement strand
TCGGCGATACGCGCCGACTTGCCGGTGCGGCCACGCAGATAATAGAGCTTCGCGCGACGCACGGCGCCCTTGCGGACCACTTCGATCGAATCGATGTTCGGCGAATAGAGCGGGAAGACGCGCTCGACGCCCTCACCGAACGAAATCTTGCGAACGGTGAAGTTGCTGCCCATGCCCTTGTTGGAGCGCGCGATGCAGACGCCTTCATAGTTCTGAACGCGGGTGCGCTCGCCTTCGACGACCTTCACGCCGACCTTCAGCGTGTCGCCGGGGCGGAAATCGGGGATCTTCTTGTCGGCCAGGAACTTCGCAACGTTCTCGGCCTCGATCTGCTGGATGAGGTTCATCTCATTCGTCCTTCTTTTGCCGCGCGCCAGAGGGAGACTGGACCCGAGCGCCCTCATGGCGCTCCCAAAGATCCGGCCTCCTTAGCCGTGTATCGATCTCTGCCTGTTGCTTTCGCCAGGCCGCGATCTTCGCATGATCCCCCGATCGCAGCACTTGCGGGATCGTGCGCCCTTCCCATTCGACGGGCCGGGTGTACTGCGGATATTCGAGCAAGCCGCTTTCGAAGCTTTCCTCGACCCCGCTGGAAGGCGCGCCCATTACGCCGGGAAGCAGGCGAATGCAAGCGTCAAGCAGAACCAGCGCGCCCATCTCCCCGCCCGAGAGGATATAGTCGCCGATCGACACCGGCTCGATGTTCCGCGCCTCGAACAGACGCTCGTCGAACCCCTCGAACCGGCCACACAGGATCGACACCCCCGGACCGGCTGCCAGAGCGCGCACGCGCTCCTGCGTCAGCGGTGCGCCGCGCGGGGTCATCGCCAGCATCGGGCGATCATAGCCGACGCTGTCGCAGGCGGCGGCGAGGATGTCCGCCTTGAGCACCATCCCGGCCCCGCCGCCCGCCGGCGTATCATCGACCGTGCGATGCTTGTCGGTGGCGAAGTCGCGGATCTGGACGGTGTCGAGCGACCACTTCCCCTCCCCCAACGCACGTCCGGCAATCGAGGTGCCGAGTGGCCCGGGGAACATCTCCGGGTAGAGGGTCAGGACGGTTGCGGCGAAGCTCATTGCGTCAAATGGTCCAGTCTTCGATGCGAAGCCCGGGCACGTCCCGGAAGTCGCGAACATTGTGCGTCACCAGCGTCGCGCCCAGCGCCAGCGCATGTGCGGCGATCAGCCGGTCGAGCTTGCCCCGCGCCTTGCGAGCGGTGGGAAACCGCCGGGCCGCGACCGCGTCGAACGGCAAGACGGCGACGCTTTCGGCAAAAGCGTCCGCCGACGCAAGCGCGCCCTGCGCCAGTTCGGCAAGCGAGATGGCGGAGATCGCCACTCCCTCCTCGCGCTCCGCCCGCAATGCGACGCGGCATCCGGGATCGCGCAGGATGCGGATGCAGATATCCGTATCCAGCAGGAACCGCGCCATTGCCGTGCCCTTACTTCCCTGGCTGCGGCGCGAAGCGCAGCGCCTGGATCGTCGGCGGGTTGGTCGGTGCGAGCAGGATCTGCCCGTCGAGTTTGCCCTTCTCGCAATTCCAGCGGAAGTTGGCCGTCATATAACCCTGCGGTCGCAACGGTTCGGCGGTTGCGCAGGTGCCGACGATATCCTTGATCCGCGCGAACTCCTTCGCCCAATTTTCCGCTGAGCGGTCCATCAGAAAGTTCATCGCCAGCCTGCCCTCGAGCGGCTTGAGCGCACCCGCCTGATAGGCGGCACGCGCGGCGTCCTGCATCGTACCGAGCAGCGGGTTCAGCGGCGTTTCGCGCGGCGCAATCACGCCACTGCGGGAGAGTGCCCACAGCGACCGCCACACCGGCAGCGACGGCCCCTGATAGGTGCGGTTGGCAAAGCCGAACACCGCTGTCCCGGTCTCGGGCGCGAGCACGACGAAGCTGCCATAGCCAGGATAGCCGCCGCCATGCGCGAGAGTCAGACCAAGATCGCAATCCGGCGTGACGCGAAAGCCCATGCCATAGGCGCCGGCATGAACGCATTTATCGTCCGGCGCGGCGCCCGGCCGCGGTGTGATGCGAACGAAATTCAGCCCCTGCGCCATCTCGCGCACCGTGGCGCGCTTGACCGGCCCGGTCTCGGCTCCGTTACGCGCGGGCCATGCCGAGAGCAGGAAACCGACCCACTTGGCATAGTCGTTCGCGGTGGTGACGAGGCCTCCCATGGCGCCGAACGCACCATCGCGCATCTGCGGCTCTTCGACCCAGCGTTCATTCTCCCAGCGATAGCCGACCGCAAGCTTGTCCTTCGGCACCTCGCCCACCTCATAGGTCGAGGCGGTCATGCCAAGCGGGCGCAGGATCGTGTCGCGGATATAGGCCTGATAGGGCTTGCCCGAGACGTTGGAGACGATGCGGCCGAGCAGCGCATAGCCGTAGTTGGAATATTCGTGCTGGCTCTGCCCGACGCGGCTCCACGGCACACCTGCCGCGATCATCGCGCTGAACTCCGCCTCGGTCAGTACCTGTTGCCGGTCGCCCCACGGATCGTCGGTGACCATGCCGCCGACATGCTGGAGCAAATCGCGGATGCGGATGCGCGGGCTGTCGCTGGTGGGATATTTCCAGCCGCGCATCTCGGGCACATGCTTCTCCGCGAGGTCGTCGAGCGACAGCTTGCCGTCGTCGCGCAGCTTGAGGATGGCGAGCGCGGTGAACGCCTTGCTCATCGACGCGATGCGGAAACGCGTGTCCATCGCCACTGGCGGCCCGCCGATCGTCTGGACGCCCTGCGCAGAGGAAAGGGTGATCTTGCCGTCCCTGACCACAGCATAGACAAGGCCGGGCACCGGCGTCTGTTTCTGGAATTGCGTGAAGGCCGCGCCAACCTCGTCGGCCGCAGAATAGCTCGGAACCGCTTCAGGAAGCTGCGTTTGCGCAGCCTGCCTTGCCTGGACGGTCAGAGGGGCCGCGAGCAGAGCGGTAAGCACCGTCAAGTTGACGAAGTTGACACTTTTGGCGGGTTTCCGCGGGCGGGTGTCAAGCGGGGTGGTGGCGGCCAAATGGCTCTGATCCGGATGCATCGTCATGCCCACAGGCAACCAGAGAAATTCCAACTTTGGAAGCAAAAATCAGCCGTTGCGACCGCTGCGCAGCGCTTCGGCCCAATCCTCGCGTCCCTCGCGCTCGGCCTTGGCGGCGGCGGAGAGATGGTCATAGGGGATCGCGCACAATTCCACCGTGGAGCCGCCCACCAGCGCATAGCGGGCGAGCGGGTCACCATTCTCCACCGAATAGAAGGCGGGATGGTCATCGGTATAGGCCTGAAGCCCAACGCTGCCGGGATTGGCGATGGTGCGGCCATCGGCGAGCATCGCGACGCGTGCGACATGGGTGTGGCCGCACAGGATCAGCGGCGCCGAGACACCGTCCAGACGCGTCTCGATCTCGACGCCAGAGGCATCACGCAGACCGATGCCTTCAACGCTGTGGATCAGATGCTCGACATCGCTGCGCGGGCTGCCGTGGACGCAAAGAATAGCTCCCACTTCCGTCATCCCGGCCTCCGTGCCGGGATCCATGTCGCCACGAGCGATGCCATCGAGGCTCAAGCGCCGCGCCTGCGGGCCCGTGGATCCCGGCACGGGGGCCGGGATGACGGTAAGCGCTTCGGGTTGCGCGGCGAGCCAGGCGAGATGTGTGTCGCTGAGACAACCCCGCGCAAAGCGGTCCGAGGCGTTCATCCGCTCGAGCGAATGGGTGAGCAATTGCCGCTCGTGATTGCCTGCGATCGTGGGCCAGCCTTCACGCATCAGCAGATCGGCGGTTTCGGCGGGCCAGAGCGGGCCGGACAGGCTGTCGCCGAGATTGATGAAGCCAGCCGCTCCGGCGGCGCGGGCGTCGGCGATGACCGCTTCGAGCGCGGGAAGATTTCCGTGAATGTCCGAAAGGACGGCGATCATTCCGCCCATCCGTCAGCGACGGTGAGCGTAGAGTCATCCCAGCGCGGCACTGCAGCGGACTGCATCGGGATCATGAAGCGCCTGGCGCCTTGATTCTCGATCGGAGTCCGTTCGATCTCGATCACGTCACCCGCGCCGAAATTTTCGACCGTGACGACGGTACCGATTGGGTCCCCCGCTTCGGAGACCGCAGCGAGGCCGATCAGGTCTGCGTAGTAATACTCGCCTTCCCCAAGCGGCGGCAGCGCAGTGCGCGGTACGGCCAGTTCGGTACCGCGCATCTTCTCGGCAGCGGTCCGGTCGGGGATTTCGGCAAAACGCGCGATGGCGCCGTTGTTGCCGTGGCGTACCGATTTGAGCGTCAGCGCACCGCCGTTGAAGCTGCGATGCACCGACAGGTCATCGGCGAAGACCTTGAGACGGACCTCCCCCGTCACACCGTGCGCGCCGATGATGACGGCGAGCGTGACGGGGGTGTCCTTAGCCAAGGGTCAGCCCTCAGCCTTTTCCTCGGTCGCGTCGGTAGCCGGAGCTTCCTCAGCAACCGCTTCGGCAACCTGCTCGGCTTCCGCAGTCGGCTCTTCGGTCGCTGCTTCGACTTCGGCGGCGACGACTTCGACGGTCTCTGCCTGAGCTTCTTCGACAGCGGCTTCGGCGGCAGGAGCCTCCTCAGCGGCCACTTCCTCGACGACCGGCTCAGGGGCCGGAGCTGCAGCTGCCTCGGCAGCGGCTTCCTCGGCGGCCTTCAGCTTCTCGGCACGCTCTTCAGCGCGCTCGACGGCCTTCTCGCCCGGCTTGCCCTTGTTCGGGTTGTTCTTGGCTGCGCGCTCCTTGACGCCGGTGACGTCGAGGAAACGAGCGACGCGGTCGGTCGGCTGCGCGCCGACGCTCAGCCAATGCTTCGCACGGTCGGTGTCGAGCTTGATGCGGTCGGCATTGTCCTTGGCGAGAAGCGGGTTGTAGGTGCCGATCTTCTCGATGAACTTACCGTCACGCGGCGAACGCGCGTCCGCCACGACGATGCGGTAATAAGGGCGCTTCTTCGAACCGCCACGCGACAGACGCATGCTGAGTGCCATTGGTAGTCTTCCTTCTTAAAAGTCTGAAATAGTTACTTCTTGTTATTCAAAAGCTTTGCGAGATCGGGTGGAATCTCGGTGCCGGCGGGCAATCCGGGGATGCCGCCGCCCGGACCGCCGAGCTTGCCCATCATCTCACCCATCTGCGGGCCGCCCAGCGCATTGCCGAGGCCGCCCATGCCACCCTTGCCGAGCATCCCGAGCATGCCCTTGAGGCCGCCCATCTTCTTGATGCGCTTCATCGCGGTGGACATTTCCTGGTGCATCTTGAGCAGCTTGTTCACGTCCTGAACGGTCGTGCCCGAACCCTTGGCGATGCGGATCTTGCGCTTGGCGTTGATCAGCTCGGGCTTGGTGCGCTCCTTAGGCGTCATCGACGTGATCATCGCGTCCATGCGAAGCAGGATGCGTTCGTCGACCCCGCCATTGGCCATTGCAGCCTGCGCCTTCTTCATGCCCGGGATCATCCCGGCCAGCGCACCGAGGCCACCCATGCGGCGCATCTGCGCGAGTT
>CAZBYE010000219.1:0-5522 GCA_964496045.1 uncultured Stakelama sp. | reverse complement strand
GGCGGCCAGCTCGGCTATACCCGCGCCGGCAACTTCACCCGCTCGCCCGAGGGACTGCTGGTGACCGCCGAGGGGTATCAGGTGATGCCGGGCATCACGATCCCGGAGGGCACGACTGCGATCACCGTCGGCACCGACGGCACCGTCTCCGCGACCGTTCCCGGCCAGACCGAGTCGAGCCAGATCGGCCAGATCCAGATCGCCGCCTTCCCCAATTCGGCGGGGCTTCAGGCGATCGGCGACAATTTCCTGGTCGAGACCTCGGCCAGCGGCGCGGTCAATCTCGGCATCGCCGGGCAGGATGGCCGCGGCAAGATCCGCCAGGGCATGCTCGAGGGATCGAACGTCAATGTCGTCGAGGAGTTGGTCGACATGATCGAGACCCAGCGCGCCTATGAGGTCAATTCGAAGATGATCTCGGCGTCCGACGAGATGCTCAAATATGTCAACCAGAACCTCTGAGGGTCAGCTGATGAAGTTCGCCGCAGGCCTGCTCACCGGTGCCGCGATCGTCGCGGCGATCGCCCTCGCCCAGCCCGCGCATGCGCAGCTGTTCGGGAAGAAAGCGCCGAAGGAAGACTTCAGCGCCTCGCTTCCCTCCGCGCCTGCCGCAATCGCTCCGGCGAACGGCTCGATCTTCCAGGCGAGCGAAGGCTATGCCGCGCTCCACGAAGGCACGCGCGCGCGCCGCGTCGGCGATCCGCTGACGATCGTGCTGGTCGAGCGCACCAGCGCGTCCAAGTCCGCCGGTTCGCAGCTCGACAGCGGCGGCGGCTTCGGGCTGACACCGCCGACCACGGGCGCGCTCAACCTGTTCAACCAGAGCGACGCCAGCATCAGCGGCAAGCGCAACTTCAAGGGGGCGGGCAGCGCCGACCAGTCGAACGCGCTGTCGGGCGAAGTCACCGTCACCGTCGCTGCGGTCTATCCCAACGGCACGATGCTCGTGCAGGGGCAGAAGCGCGTGACGCTTAACCGCGGCGACGAATTCGTCCAGATCAAGGGCGTGGTCCGCGCGACCGATATCGATGCCAACAACCGCATCGCCTCCACGCGCGTTGCCGATGCCCGTATCGCTTACACCGGCAAGGGCGATGTCGCCCGCGCCAGCCGTCAGGGGTGGCTCAGCCGCTTCTTCTCGGTCATCAGCCCGTTCTGAGGAAAACCGATATGATCCGCTTCCTCGCCGCCCTGCTCGCCGCCATCCTGTTCGCCCAGCCCGTCGCGGCCGAGCGGATCAAGGATCTGGGCGGGTTCCAGGGCATCCGATCGAACCAGCTGACCGGCTACGGCATCGTCGTCGGTCTTCCGGGCACGGGTGACGACAATCTCGAATATACCGTCCAGTCGATGAAGGGCGTCACCGCCCGCTTCGGCCTGGCGCTGCCGCCGGGCGTCAACCCGGCGCTCAAGAACGCGGCAGTGGTGATGATCACCGCCGAACTGCCGCCCTTCGCCAAGCCGGGGCAGAAGCTCGACATCACCGTTTCGTCGATGGGCAAGGCCAAGTCGCTGCGCGGCGGCACGCTCGTGCTGACCCCGCTGATCGGTGCCGACAGCCAGATCTATGCGATGGCGCAGGGCAACCTTGCCGTCGGCGGTCTCGGCGCGGAGGGCAAGGACGGATCGCAGATCGTCGTCAACACGCCCTCGTCGGGCCGCATCCCCGAGGGTGCGACGGTCGAGCGCGCGGTTGAGACCGGCTTCGCCGATACGCCCAACCTCACCTACAACCTCGCCCGCGCGGACTTCACCACGGCACAGCGCGTCGCGGACGCGATCAACGGCCGATTCGGCTTCGGTACCGCGCGCGCGGTCGATGGCGTATCGGTCGCGGTGACGGCAAAGCCCGGCGCCGACGTCCGCGCGCAGTTGATGAGCGAGATCGAGAATCTCACCGTCGACGCCGCGGAGGCCGCTGCAAAAGTAATTGTAAACGCGCGCACCGGAACGGTCGTTATCAATTCCGCGGTCCGGGTCAGCCCGGCGGCGGTAACACATGGTAAACTCACTGTTCGTATTGATGAAGCCCAGCGCGTCAGCCAGCCGGCGCCGTTCAGCCAGGGGGATACCGCGGTCGAACAGCGCAGCGGCGTTGGCGTAGAGGAGGAGAAGCGTCCGATGTTCCTGCTGGAACCGGGTCCGAAGCTTGCCGATGTGGTCAAGGCGGTGAACGCGATCGGCGCGTCCCCGGCTGATCTTGTCGCGATCCTCGAAGCCCTGAAGCAGGCCGGCGCGCTCAAAGCCGAACTGATCGTCCTGTGACCGACCTTCGCGCGCCTTCTCCCGCAACGCTCAAGCTGGCTGGTACGGTCTCGACCGATACTGCCCGCCTCGGCACGCGCGACAATCTGGACAAGGCGGGCGAGCAGTTCGAGGCGATCTTCACCAAGATGATGCTGTCCTCGATGCGCAAGGCGAAGCTGGCCGACAGCCTGTTCGAAAGCCAGGCGCTCGACCAGTTCCGCGACATGCAGGACCAGAAGCTGGCGGAGAACATGTCCACGCACACGCCGATGGGTATCGGCAAGGCGATGACCGCGTTCCTCGCCAAGGCCGGAAGCGTCGCCGAAACCGCACCGTCGCCGGAAGGTGAACCCAAATGACCGACATGCTCTCGATCGGCACCAGTGGCATCCGCGCGTATCAGACCGCACTGACCACGACGTCGGAAAACATCGCCAATGCCGGCACCGCGGGCTATTCGCGCCGCGTCACCGGCACGCGCGAGGTCGCCGCGCCCAGCGACGGATCGAACCGCGTCCTCAACGGCCTTGGCGTCACCGTTTCGGGGATCACCCGCTCGGCCAGCGACCTGCGCGCAGCCGAGGTGCGCAGCGCCGGCTCCGATCTCGCACGCAGCGAGGCTGGCGCCGTGTGGCTCAACCGGATCGAAGGCGCGCTGACGGGCAACAAGCTCGACGAGCGTCTGACCGCGTTCTTCAACTCGGCGACCGCGCTCGCCGCCAACCCCTCGGCCAGCGCGCCGCGCGCGACGATGCTTCAGGCGGCCGCGAGCCTCGCCAGCAGCTTCTCCGCGACCGGCGCGGCGCTCGATGGCGCGCTCGCGGACCTCGACCAGTCGGCCGATGCGATGGCGGATCAGCTCAACACGCTGACCACCAGCCTTTCCAAGGTCAATTCGGCGCTCGGTCGCGTATCGCAGGGCACCAGTTCGCAAGCAGCATTGCTCGACGAGCGCGACCGGCTGCTCGAATCGATGAGCGCGCTCACCGATGTCAGCGCCAGTTTCGACGCCTCCGGCCGCGCCACCGTCAAGGCGGGTGGCGGCGGGCCGCTGCTCGTTCAGGGCGATCAGGCCGCGGTCGCGACCTATGCACGCGGACCCAACGGCTCGGTTTCGTTCGCAGTCTATGGGATCGATGGCTCGCACGCCCTCAGCCCGGGTGGCGGTGCGATGGCCGGGATCGCCGAAGGTGCGGCCCGAATCGCCGACGCGCGCGACGCGCTCAACCGGATTGCGGTGGGTGTCGCCAACGGCGTCAACACCGTCCAGGCCGGGGGCCATAATCTCGACGGCAATGCCGGCGCGGCAATGTTCAGCGCCACCGGCGCGTCCGACTTCAAGCTCGTGCTCGACGATCCACGCGGTATCGCCGCAGCGTCGCCGGGTGGAGGCGAGCGCAACAACGGCAACCTCACCGCGCTGGCGACGCTACGCAAGGACGGCAAGTTCGAGGGCAGCCTGACCACGCTCACCACGGACAATGCCAGCGCGCTTGCCGCGCGCCGGTCGGTCGCCGAGGTGCAGTCGACGATCCGCTCGAACGCCGCCGCCGCGCGCGATTCGATCACTGGCGTCAATGTCGACGAGGAAGCGGTCGATCTGATTCGCTTCCAACAAGCCTATCAAGCGTCTAGTCGCGTCATCCAGATCGCGCGCGAGACGCTCGACACCATCTTCAACATCCGGTGATCACCATGCGCGTACCGACCAACCAGCGCTTCGACCGCCCCTCGTTGCTGATGGCGAGCCTGAACAGCCAGGCTGACAAGCTCCAGACTCAGATCTCGACAGGCAAGAAAATCCTCGCGCCGTCCGACAGCGCGTCGGGCTGGCAGCAGCTTTCGGGCCTCAAGCGCGCCACCTCCAATGACGACGCCTATGCGTCGAACATCAAGATGGCACAGTCGCTGCTGGCATCCACCGACACCGCGCTCGACACCGTCCACACCCAGCTTCAGCGCGCCAAGGCGTTTGCGGTTCAGGCGAATAGCCAGACCATGACGCCCCAGGGTCGCGCCGCGATCCTGAAAGAGGTCGAAGCGATCATCACCGATCTGCTCGGCACCGCGAATACCAAGGACAGCCGCGGACAGCCGCTGTTCGGCGGCGCGGCGGGCGATGCCGCCTATGCGCGCCAGCCCAACGGATCGATCGCCTATGTCGGCACGGGCACCGCCGCGCCGATCCCGGTCGGCGACGGCATCGACATCGCCGCCACCGAAACCGGCGACCGCGCCTTTGGCGGGATCGCCGGGACCAACGGTCAGACCGACATGTTCGCCATCCTGACGGCCTTTGCCGCAGCACTTCAGCCCGGCGCCGAAGCTGGCGGGATCGATACCGCGATGAAGGATCTCGACGCCGCGCTCGACCAGGTCGGCTCCACGCGGACATCGATCGGCGCGCGCGCCTTCCGCATGGACCTCGAAGCCGAACGGCTGGACGAGGTGAACGAAACCCGCGAATCGACCCGTTCGGGCATTGAGGACGTCAATCCCGCGACCGCGATCGCCGAACTGCAGAAGACGCTGACGATCCTGCAGGCGACCCAGGCGAGCTTCAGCAAGCTCACCTCGCTGTCGCTGTTCGACTATCTCCGCTGAATCGAGCGCCGCACCGGTTTCATTAACCATATCCTAGCGCTTTTCCCCTCAAGTTCTGGCGCGCGCGGTCGTTTGTAACGGTAACCAAGCCTGCGCCCGGGGAGCCACGCGAAGTCATGTTTCCAGTCATCGGTTTCGTCGTCCTCATCGCCATGGTGTTCGGCGGCTTCGCCATCACCGGCGGCGCGCTCGAGCCTGTGCTGCACGCGCTCCCGCACGAAATGCTCATCATCGGCGGCGCCGCAGTGGGCGCGCTGATCATCGGCAATAGCGGCCGCGAGTTGAAGGCGCTCGGCGGCGGCTTCATGAAGGTGCTCAAGGGCCCGAAGTACAAGAAGCAGGATTATCTCGACGTCATCTTCCTCGTCAGCAAGCTGATGAAGATGCTGCGCGTCGACGGCCCGATCGCACTCGAGCCGCATGTCGAAGATCCCAAATCCTCCGCAATCTTCGCTGAATATCCCCGGCTGCTCGCCGATCACACGGCGAGGTTCTTGAGCGGTGCCATTGGC
Organism: uncultured Stakelama sp.; assembly: GCA_964496045.1. Classification (GTDB taxonomy): domain Bacteria; phylum Pseudomonadota; class Alphaproteobacteria; order Sphingomonadales; family Sphingomonadaceae; genus Sphingomonas. The sequence continues at coordinate 159 of CAZBYE010000219.1, read as the reverse complement.
GTGCTCAGCGGGCTTGCTCTGCTCGTCAACGCCCCCGGACGGCCGCCTCGCGACAATCGCGGGTTCTACCTGAGCACACCCGACCGCTTGCCGGCGCTCGTCAATGCAGCACGCGGTGCCATGGCCTTTGGCGCCGCCGCGCTTTTCTGGATCGTGACG
>CAZBYE010000218.1:0-5540 GCA_964496045.1 uncultured Stakelama sp. | reverse complement strand
CTGAACGACGAGGTGGTTGCGACGGTGCTGCTCGAGAAGGTGCAGGGCGTGCGCGCCTTTTACGAGACGGTGATCCGCCGGGGCGACGAAGTGCTGGCCGAGGTCAAGTCGAGCTGGTGCTGCATCGATGCCGAGACGCTGCGCCCGGCGCGGATCGCCGAGCATATCGTCGAGCATTTCTTCGGACGCCGCGAGGTGTAGAACCCTTGTCGCCGGATGACCGGAGGCGGGCGCGCCATGCCCCTGTTTCTGAGGAAATTGTTAACCGCGAAATCGGTTTGTATCCGGAAATGGCGTCCGCATGATCGTCCGATGGCGCCGCTCCGACACCGAAACAGCGTGTCCGGCGCGGTGTTTCGGCGAAGGTTCCGGGGAATAGCCTCTAGGCGGGCTGCTGCTGCGTTGCGCAGTGGATGCCGCCGCCCGACGCGCCCAGTGCATCGATATTCAGCTGGACGATCTTCCGGCCCGGATAGAGCGCGGCGAGCGTCTCGCGCGCTTCATCATCGGCGGGTTTGTCCCCGAATTGCGGGGCGATGACCGCGCCGTTGCAGACATAATAGTTGATGTAGCTCGATACGAAGTCGGGGTCGTCGGAGCGGATGTCGACAGGGTCTGGCAAGCGTACGATCTCCAGCTTGCTGCCGCGTGCGTCGGTAGCCCCTTCGAGCACGGTGAGCGTCTTGTGCGCGGCAACGGACCATGGATCGTCGCGGTCGACCTGCTCATCGACCTGGATCAGGACCCGGCCGGGGCCGACGAAGCGGGCGAGCGAGTCGATATGATAGTCGGTGATGTCGGCGCCTTTTACGCCCGGCGCCCAAATCATTTTCTTTGCGCCCAGCGCAGTGCCAAGCCGCGCGGCGATCTGATCCGCGGACAGGCCGGGATTGCGGTTGTCGTTCACCCAGCAGCTGGCGTGGGCGAGCATCGTGCCGGCGCCGTCATGCTCGACGCCGCCTTGTTCGCCCACGACGCCGCTGTCGATTAACGGGAGGCCCAGACGTTTGGCGACGGCAGCCGCGATCTTTCCGTCGTTGGCGTGGCGCTGCTTGTTCCCCCAGCCGTTGAAGCGGATATGCGCGACGGCGAGCTTGCCGTCGTGGGCGCGGACGAAGGTGGGGCCACTGTCGCGGCACCAGAGGTCGTCGGTGGGAATATCCCAGACTTCAACTCCGCTGCTAAGGCGGGCGCGATCGAGTCCGCGCGCGTCCGGCGCGGCGAGCAGTGCGACCGGCTCGAACTCGGCGATGGCGTTGGCGATACTGGCGATCACCGATTGCACTGCGGCAAGATCGCGCGCGCCATAGACCCCGACCGCGACGGGCCATTGCATTAGCGTGCGTTTGTGCGGCGCGCTTTCGAGCGGCATTTCGTAGCGCGGGGCTGCCGATGGCGAGTCGGCGGATGGCGTGGCGGAGGTGCATGCGACTGCGCCGCCGCCGCCGGCGAGCAGCGCTGCCGCCTGGATCATCTCACGTCGAGTCATTCATTGACTATCCACCTGGCGCCGCAGCAGGTCAAATCAGCTGGTGTCGTTTACGCCCGGCGCAGACCGTTAGAGCCAGCGCGGGACGGTGTTGGTGTAGTCGATATAGGCTGCCCCGAATTTGCGAGCCATGTAGCGTTCCTCGCGGAGGATCACGCCGTAATGAATGGTCATGGCGAGCGGGATGAATACCCAGAACACTACTGGCGCATCGGCGGCAACGGCCGCGGCGCAGTAGATCAGCGTCATGCCGAGATACATGGGGTTACGCGTGAAGCGGTAGATGCCTTGCGCGACGAAGGCGGTGGCCGGCCGCGAGGGCGGGGCAGGGGTTCCGGCGCGTCGGAAGCGCAGGACGGCGACAGCGATGGCTGCGATCCCCAAGAGCGCAAGGATTGCGACGACAGTCCAGCGGAGCGATGCGGGCATGTCGAGGCCTTGGGTGCGGACTACGAAGAATTCCAGCACGAGGCCGATCGCGAGAAATCCGAGATAGATGAGCGGCGGCGGCGCGATGACGCCGGCGGTATCGCGTTTCGGTTCGGGTGCGGTGGCGGGCGTGCTGTCGGTCATGCCGGTCCTTTAACCGGCGGAATCGAACTTGTCGCGCTTGCGCTGGCCGAACAGCAGTCGGCGCTCGAGATGAAGGCGCGTGGCGGCGTAATAGGCTTCGAGAAAGGCGCGGTCATGGTTCCAGTTGCCACCTTCGTCGCGACGCTCGATCTTGCGGCGGATGACAGCTGCGACAGTCGTCAGCGTGTCGGGATCGTTACGGTGGAGCACGTCTTCCAGGCGCTGGATCTCGAACTGGCCATAGACCTCCAGCTCTTCCGGCGTGAAGTCATAGGCGTCGATCGCTTCGCGGTCATTGGCCGCGAGCAGATCGGGTGCGATCTTCGGCCGTTCATTCTCGACCACCCAGGTTCCCGCGAGCAGGTCGCCCGCCCGCAGCCGGTCGCGGTTGAACAGCGGCATGAAGAGGAAGATGGCGGTCCAGCCAAAGCCGATCAGCCCGAGCCAGCGGTTGCTGAATCCCTGTGCCTGCGCGGTGAGCAGGAAGATGAGGGGAAGGAATACCTCTACTTCGCGCATCAGGTTGCGTGCGAGGATCGCGCCGCCGGTGAGCCGCCCGCCATCGCGCGCGACGACACGCAGCTTGAGCGCGCGCTTGCCCGGGGTTGCTGCACGCGTGCCGCTTTCGAACAGGGTGAAGTAGAAATTGCGCAGCAGGAAGAAGCCGAGCAGCCAGATCATGATCGGTGCGCTGGCGTGGCCGGTGCCGCCGAGCAGCATGACCGCGCCGATGGTGAGCGCAATCAGCGTCACCAGCATGATCACGGCGTCGATCGTGAAGGCACCCGCGCGCGATCCGGCGCTGGCGAGGCGAAGGTGCAGCGTAACCCCCTCCGGAGTCACCAGCGCGCGCGTGCGGCGTTCCACGTCGCTGCGCTTCGGGCCCTTGTCCTTACGAGGCTTAGCCATGCTTGCGGCGGCCCCCCATCGCAAAATAGGAGACCCAGATTGCGAACATCGTCGCGGCAATAGCGTAGCGGGCGGTATCGTCGGTGATGAGCTGGCGCGCGAAGCCTTCGAGCAGGCCGGCGACGAGCAGCATGATGACCACCCCGATCATCACCAGCGCGCCGCGACGACCCGCCTCGCCCGCGGCGGCCATGCGTGTGCGCTGCCCCGGAAAGGCAACAGCGCGGCCGATATGGAGCCCGGCGGCGCCGGCGAGGATGATCGCGCTGAGCTCGGTCGAACCGTGGATCAGCAACCAGCCGGTGAAGCCATAGCCCAACCCCTTGGACATGAAGACGGCATACATGCCGCCGAGCATGACGCCGTTGCTGGCGATCAGGAAGAAGGTCGGGACGGCAAAGGCGAAGCCGAGCGCGAACGCCATGATCGAAATCTGGGAATTATGGGTGAAGAGGAAGGTTGCGAACACCTCCAACCCGTCCTTTTCGGGCGCGCCGTAGATGGTGTTGCGCAGATAAGCCGCGGTGGCGTTCATGTCCCGGCCGCCCGACATTTCGGGAGGGATCAGGGCATTGAACCAGGCGGGGTCACTGATGACGAGGAAATATCCCGCGAGCGCGCTGGCAAGGAACAGCGCCGCGATCAGCAGTGTTTCACCAAAGATGCCTCGGACAGCGGCGGGCCAGCCATGCATAAAGAAGCTGCCCATCTGGCGCCATAGCGGGTCGCGGCAGCCGTAGAGGATGAAGTAGGCGCGCGTGGACAGGCTCTCGAGATAGGCGATCATCGACGCATCGAGTGAAGTCTCGCGCGCAATTGACAGCGCCGAGAGGGTGGCGCGGTAGAGACGGGGCAGATCGACCAGATCGTCGTTGGTGAGGCGCTTGGGCGACTTCTTCTCGACGAGGTCGAGCAACGCTTCGAGTCGTTGCCAGTCGGCCTCGCGCTCGGCGCGGAAGTGACGGACGCCAAAGGTGGCAGCGGTGCTCATGGGCGTTCGCGGTCCCGGACATAGCGCTCAGCGAGCGCGAGGGCGAGGCCGTCGGGCGCAGCCTCGAGCACGTCGATGCCGAGGCGGCGCAAGCGTTCGATGACGATGCGGCGCTCACGAATCAGCGTCTGTGCGATGTTGGCGCGGATCACATCGTCTGCCTCTTCGGGCCGGGCGTCGAGGATCGAGTCGAGCTCGGTATCGTGGAACAGGACAAAGAGGATCCGGTGGCGTTTGAGCATGCGCGCGGCGGCGGCGATCATCAGCTCGGCCGCGGTCGGATCGGTGAATTCGGTGAAGAGGATGATCAGGCTGCGTCGCTGAAGTCGCTGATCCAGCGTGACGAGCGAGAGGGTGTAGTTGCTCTCCTGCGTTCCATAGTCGATGCCCGCGGCGGTGCGATGGAGCGTTGCGAAACCGGCGGTGCCGCTGACGCTGCCCGAATCGGCGCTGGGACGGCCGGCAAAGCCGAACAGGCGGACCTGATCGCCCGACTTCAGCGCAACGAAGGAGGCGAGCAGTGCGGCGGAGACGGCGCGGTCGATACGCGGCTGGCCGTCGATTGGCTCACTCATCGCGCGGCCACAATCGATCGCGAAGACGACGCTGTTGTCACGCTCGGTCCGGAATTCGCGCGCGAGCAGTGAGAAATGGCGGGCTGAAGCCTTCCAATCGATCGCGCGGCGCTCCATTCCTGCCTGAAAATCGGTGAGCGACTGGAATTCGGTGCCGTCGCCGCTGTCGGGGCGGATGCGCGTGCCGAACTGCCGGCTCCGCAGGAACTGCCGCATTCCCTGCTCGCGCACCGGACGCAGGCTGGGAAGCACGCGAACCTCACCATCGAGCGCATGGCTGCGCTGGCGCCAGGCAAGACCGAGCGGTCCGGCGACCCGGCCCCAGATGCGTGCGACCCGAGCGGTGCCGCGGCGTGCGGCGGAGAAGACCAGCGGCGAGTCGGTGGGATCGAGCGGCGCGCCGACATCCGCAGCATAGCGCAGCGCCGTGCCGCCTGCGGGCGAAAGCTGGACCCGGTCACCAACCTCGACCGAGCCGGGGAAGGCGGTGGCCAGATCAGTGCTGCGCAGCGGCGGGGCAAGCGCGGCGTCGAGCAGGGTAAGGACAAGGACAGCGAACACCCAGAGCAGCGCCAGCAGCCAGCCGTCGGGGCGAACGACGCCGAGCACCAGCGCCAGCGGAGCCCCCGCCAGCACCAGCGCAACGGCGCGCTGGGTAGGAATGATCAACGCGGCGCCTCGACCCGGTCGATCAGCTGGGCGACGATATCGTCGGCGCGGCGGCCATCGATCTCCGCTGCGGGCGACAGCACGACGCGGTGGCGCAGCAACGGTTGGGCGAGCAGCTTGACGTCGTCGGGGATGACATAGTCGCGGCCCTCCAGCGCAGCCGCGGCGCGTGCGACTGCGGCTAGTGCGGCGGCGGCGCGTGGCGAGGCGCCGTTGGCGAGATCGGGATGACCACGGGTCGAGCGGATCAGCGACACGACATAGGCGATCACCCCATCCGCGAGCCGCCCGCCCACCACGTCCTTGCGCGAATAGCCTGTGATCTCTTCCGCTG
>CAZBYE010000217.1:0-5540 GCA_964496045.1 uncultured Stakelama sp. | reverse complement strand
AGCCACGGTTCGGGCGAACCCGGCGCCATCGTGTCGCTTGCGAGCATCACGGTGACTGCGGCGACCACCGTGTCACGATCGAACACGGGCGCGGCGAGCGCACTGTGCCCGATGCCGTATTTGTTGACGCCCCAGCTATAGTGCCGCGCCTGCACCGCCGCGATCTCGCGCTCGAAGGTTTCGCGATCGTCGATGCGGAAATTGTCGCCGCGCATCTCGGCATGATCAAGCAGCTCGCGCCGCCGCTCGCGCGGCTGAAAGGCGAAGCAGACTCGCGCCGTCGGCGATTCAGGCAGGCTGAGCATCAACCCCGGCTGGACGTCGATCCGCATTGCCGCGCGCGCGGGCAGACAGCTGACCACCACCGCATCGCCGCCGGCGACGGTGCAGAGCAGCACGGTGCAGCCGGTCGATGCGTTGAGCTCCTCCAGCGGCGCGTGCAGCAATTGGGGGAGCTGCATCCGGCCCGCAGCGATCTGTCCCCATCGGCCGATCCGCCAGCCGAGCTGGAAGCCGCGCCCGCCGCTGCCACGCGCGACCAGTCCGAGCATCTCGAGATTGCTCAGGTGCCGCGACACGCGCGACTTGGTCATGCCCAGCGTCTCGGCCATTTCCTGCACGCCGATCGGGCGTTCGCTCTCCGCCAGAAAGTCGAGAATCCACGCGGCGGTCGCCACGGTGGCGATCGAGGCGGGCGTGTCCGGGGCGCGGCGTCGCAAGTCGCGGTCTGTCATGCCCTGACCCTAGCATTTGTTGCGCTATACGCAACTATTACCGGCGCGTGTTGCGCATAGCGTTCCAAGTTCCATAATCCGTCTCACGAGAGGATGGAGTCGAGCGGTGAGGGCCGAACAGAATCAACGTTTCACGCAGGTTGGGCCGGGCACGCCGATGGGCGAGCTGCTGCGTCGCTACTGGCACCCCTTTGCGGCGATCGCAGAAGTGGATGAACTCGGGGTCAAGCCGGTGCGGTTGCTCGGTGAGAATCTCGTCGCGTTCCGGACGAAAAACGGCAGCTACGGGCTGGTCGATCGCCAGTGTCCGCACCGCCGCGCCGACATGCTCAACGGCATCATCGAGGATGATGGTCTGCGCTGCAGCTATCATGGCTGGTGCTTCGCGAGCTCGGGCCAGTGCATCGAGCAGCCGTTCGAGGACATCGCCAACCCCAAGGCGCGCTTCAAGGACAAGATCCGTACCAAAGCCTATCCGGTCGAGGCGAAGGCGGGGATGCTGTGGGCCTATATGGGGCCGCAGCCAGCGCCGCTGGTTCCTAATTGGGAGCCGTTCACCTGGGAAAACGGCTTTCAGCAGGTCGTGTTCGCGGACGTCCCCTGCAACTGGTTCCAGTGCCAGGAGAATAGCTGCGACCCGGTCCATTTCGAGTGGATGCATCGCAACTGGACCTCAGTGCTCAAGGGCGACGGCAGCTACGGCCCGACGCATCTGGAGCTGGCGTTCGAAGAGTTCGAATTCGGCCATATCTACAAGCGTGTGCGTGAGGATACCGACAAGGACAATCCGCACTGGACCGTCGGCGCGACGGCACTGTGGCCCAACGGTTTCTTCCTCGGCGACCATATCGAATGGCGTGTGCCGATCGACGACGAGAACACCTTGTCGGTGACGTGGATGTTCCACCGCGTACCGGTGGACCGTGAGCCGTTCGTCCAGCCGCGCATCCCCTATTGGACGGGCCCCGTGAAGGACGCGAACGGCGACTGGATCACCAGCCATGTGATGAATCAGGACATCGTCGCCTGGGTCGGGCAGGGCACGATCGCCGATCGCACCAAGGAGCATCTGGGCAAAAGCGACTGGGGCATCGTGATGATGCGCCGCAGCTTCGAGGCCAATATGAAGATCGTCGAAGCGGGCGAAGGGGATCCCAAGGCGGTGATCCGCGATGCCGAGTTCAACCGCTGCGTCGAGCTGCCAATCAAGCACAAGGAGCTCTTCACGGCGTCGATGACGCTCGAGGAGAGCCGGCGGCTGGGCGACACGCTGCAGTACCGGATCAACCGGCCTGACTATCAGCATCAGGTCGGCCAGCCCGACGCGGTGAAGCGCGAATATCAGATCGCGATGGGGATGATCCCCGAGGACGCGACCGAAACCATCTGAAAATCAATAGAATATCGAGGGAGTCGACGGCATGAAACTGGGTACGATCCGAATTGATGGCAAGCCGACGGTGATCGCACGCGTTGCCGACGACAAGGCCGTGGCGCTCGACGCCTATCGCTGGATGGAAGACCTGATCGAGGCGGGCAATGCCGGTCTCGACACCGCAAACGAGGCTATTCAGGCCGCGCTTGCAGGCAAGCTGCCGGTGATCGACCTGTCGGCGAGCACCGACTGGATGGCGCCGAACCCGCGCCCGTCGAAGATCCTAGGCTGTGCGGTCAACAACAACAATCTGAACAGCAAGGCGATGAAGCCGATGACTGCTCCGATGTTCTTCATCAAGGGGCGCTCGGCACTCACCGGTCACAACAAGACGATCGACATCCTCAAGGACCATGGTCCGTCGATCCCCGAGCCGGAGCCGGTCGTGGTGTTCGGCAAGACTGCCAAGAACGTGCCGCCCGAAAAGGCGCTCGACTATGTGTTCGGTTACACGCTGACCAACGACGTCACCGCGAGCGGCGTCAAGTTCGGCGAGGATTCGATCGCGCTCAAGCAGACCGCCGATATCGTCAAGCCGCACCACACCGCCTGGCGCCCGCAGTTCGAGGACGACAACAACTGGCTGCTGTTCATCTATCACTCCAAGTCCAAGGCGGCGGACACGTTTGCGGCGATGGGCCCGTGGCTGACCACCAAGGACGAGGTGCCGAACCCCAACAAGCTGCTGGTGCGCGGCTATATCGACGGCGAGTGCTTCACCGACGATTCGACCGCCAACTATTTCTTCCCGGTCGAGCAGGTGATCTCGACCGCGTCGAAATGGTTCACGATGGAGCCGGGCGACTGCATCCACACCGGCACCGCGTCGAAGGGCACCGAAAAGCACCCGCGCGGCAATATCGGCACCTATCTGTCGGGCTATGACGGCAAGCTGTGCGACGTCGAGATTGACGGGCTCGGCCGCCTTTCCAACCGCATCAATCTGGAGAAGTGAGCATGTCGGTGCCGGTAATCGACGTCCACACGCATATGCTGAGCGATGCGTGGCTCAACGACATCCGCGCGCACGGCGCACCCAAATATGGGGTGAAGCCGACCGCGGCAGGGCAGGACAGCGTGTGGATGAGCGGCGCGCCGTTCGTCACGCTGTTCCCCGAGATGTTCGACTATGACCTGCGTGTCGCGAACATGGACAAGGCCGGCGTCGACATCGCCATCGTCTCGCTGACCTGCCCCAGCGCCTATTGGGGCGGGGAAGCGGTGAGCACGCGGGTGTCGCGTGAGATGAACGCGCATATGGCGCACCAGCAGGGCCGCTTCCCGGACCGCATCCGCTTCTTCGCGACGTTGCCCTGGCAGTATCCAGCCAGCGCGGTGACCGTGCTCAAGGAAGCCGTCGCGCTGGGCGCGGTCGGCGTGTTCGTCAGCGCCAATATCGACGGCAAGAGCCTGACGGCGCCCGAGTTCGCCCCGATCTGGCAGGCGATCGACGATCTGGCGCTGCCCGTGCTGGTCCATCCTACCGCGCCGCAGGGCGCAGCCGAGATGGGGTTGCAGGAATATGGGCTGGTGCCGCCGATCGGCTTCATGATCGACACCACGCTGGCGGTGTCGCGGATGATCCTTGACGGGTTCATCGACCGCTATCCCAATTTGGCGATCATTGCCGGCCATGGCGGCGCGACCCTGCCGTATCTCGCCGGCCGGCTCGACCGTTGTCATGAGATGATCCCGGCGTGCTCGGAGAAGATCAAGGACAAGCCGTCGAGCTATCTTCGCCGCATCTATTATGACACCGTCGTCTATGAGAAGAGCGCGCTCGACCTGTGTATCGAGGTCGCGGGCGGACCGGAGCGAGTGATGTACGGATCGGACTATCCCCACAATATCGGGGACATGGCGGGTTGCCTTGCCCGGGTGAACGCGCTCGATCCCGCCGCCGCGAAGCTGGTGAAGAGCGGCACCGCGCAGAAGCTGTTCAAGCTGTGAGCGGGCCCCGCCTGATCGTCGACGGGAAAGCGCTGGCGACGGCGGAAACCTTTGCAGTGATCGACCCCGCTACGGGGCAGCCGTTCGCGGATGCCCCGCTGGCGAGCCGTGCCGATCTTGACCGCGCAGTCGATGCGGCGCGCCGCGCATTCCCAAGCTGGGCGGCGACGCCGATCGATGCGCGCGCGCAAGCAATTCTGGCGATCGCCGACGCGCTCGAGGGCGCGAAAGACGAACTGGCGGCGCTGCTCTCTAACGAGCAGGGCAAGCCGGTGCCCAATGCCGGCGGTGAGATCATGGGATCGGTCGGCTGGGCACGTGCCACCGCGGTGCTGCGCCCGCCGGTCGACGTCATCAAGGACGACGACAGCGTCCGGGTCGAGGTACATCGCAAGCCCCTGGGCGTGGTCGCGTCGATCAGCCCGTGGAACTTCCCGGTGATGATCGCGATCTGGCATATCATCCCGGCCTTGCTCTCGGGCAATACGGTGGTGATGAAGCCATCGTCCTACACACCGCTGACGGCGCTGCGCATGGTCGAGATCGCCAACGCGCATCTGCCCGCGGGCGTACTCAATTCGGTGACGGGCGAGGGCGATATCGGCCGGGCGATGTCCGAGCATCGCGGCATCGACAAGATCGTCTTCACCGGCTCCACCCCGACCGGCCGCTCGATCATGGCGAGCGGGGCGGCGAATTTGAAGCGCCTCACGCTCGAACTGGGCGGCAACGACGCGGCGATCGTGCTGCCCGACGCCAATGTCGACAAGATCGCGGCGAAGATCTTCGCCAAGGCCTTCGGCAATAGCGGCCAGATCTGCGCCGCGGTGAAGCGCGTCTATGTCCATGACAGCCTGCACGACGCGCTCGCCGACAAGCTCGCCGAGATGGCGCGCGCGGCGGTGGTCGGCGCGGGGAGCGAGGCGGGGAGCCAGTTCGGTCCGGTCCAGAATCGCGCGCAGTTCGATCTGGTGCGCAGCCTTGCCGACGATGCTCGCGCCAAGGGCGGCCGCTTCCTGGCCGGTGGCGAGCCGATCGAGCGAGACGGCTATTTCTTTCCGCTCTCGATCGTGGTCGACGTGACCGACGGGATGCGCATCGTGGACGAGGAGCAGTTCGGCCCGGTCCTGCCGGTGATCCGCTATTCAGACCCTGAGGATGCGCTGGCGCGCGCCAACGCTAACGAGAATGGCCTGGGCGGATCGGTGTGGTCGTCGGATGTCGACGCCGCGATCGCGCTTGCGCAGCGGCTCGAGTGCGGGACCGCCTGGGTCAACGATCATGCCAGCATCTCGCCCGACGCGCCGTTCGGCGGCGCCAAGCAATCGGGGATCGGCACCGAATTCGGCCTCTATGGGCTGGAAGAATATATGCAGCTTCAGACTATCAGGGTGGCGAAGATCTGAAGCGCTTCGAGAGGG
>CAZBYE010000216.1:0-5550 GCA_964496045.1 uncultured Stakelama sp. | reverse complement strand
GGGCACAGCTTCCGGGCCGCGACCGCGGTCCGCCGCCGCCAATGCCCTATGGGGGTCCCCGCGTCCGCTAAGCCGGCCTACCTCGCCTTCGGCGCGCTGACCGATACCGGTCGGGGCGCGAAGGCGATGTCGCCATTCGCCGATACCGCGAAGCGATAGGCTTCGTTCGTCCCGCGTTCGCCCGAATGCGTGAAGGCGAGCACGCGTACGCCATCGGTGCGGATGTGGATGATGCCGTAATTGGTGCGCTCGAACCCGAAATAGACAGGCTTCTCGCCCGCTTTCGGTTCCAGAACGCGCGACGTCCCCCGCATCGCGAAGAACGCCGCGAGTTCGGTACAGAAGATCACCGCCGGGGTCGTCCGCGACGCCTTGCCCAGCGCCGCCATCAGCGTGGCGCGCGGATGGATATGCTCCTTGGCGCTGCTCTCGTCGCCCGATGAGATCATCGACACGACCGCGCCGACTTCTTTGAGAAACTCCATGTCGAAGTCCGCCGCGCCGTGATGCGGGGTCTTGAGGATCTCCGACCGCAATGCCGCATCGGGCAGCGCCGCGCGCATCCGCGCCATCGATTCCTGGTTCATGTCGCCCGTAAACATGAAACGGACATTGCCGTAGCGGAGGCGGAAGGTGATCGAATGGCCGTTGATCGTGTGGCTCTCCGACCAGCTTCCCTTGCCCGGCGGCGGGAAGGTGCCCAGCATCATGTCGGCGTCGTTGGGCGCGCTGCGCAGGAAGCGAAGCCCCGGCCCGTCCGGGGTTGGCTCGCTGATCGGACCGAGCAGCTCGACCGTCACCCCGTCCTCGTGCAGGAAATCGAAGGCATCGGTGCTGAGATGATCGATCCGGCGGCGGACCATCGGCGCACCCGTCAGCGCCCTGGTGCGCGCATCCCAGGTTTCGAGCGCGCTCACCCATGGCTTGAAATGCTTGTTGCGCTCCGCCTCCGGCACAGCGGCGGGATCGTCGACCAGTCCCGTAACGAAGGGCACGCCATCGACCTCGGTCGTCGCGCCCAGCATCTCCAGGTCCTTGCGCGGCTTGCCATCGGGCTTCTTCCCCGGCCGCTTGACCATGCCGTTGTGATAATAGCGCAGGGGGGCGATGAAGAGCCGCTGCCGGTCGTCGATTCCGGCCTCGCTCTCGGTCCCCTGCAGGATGTTGAGCCCCTCGAAATGATCGGCGTCGCCGTGCGTGACGAGCAGCAGATCGACCTTCAGCGGATCGGCGGCAGTGGTGCCGCGAAAACGGAACGCGGCGTGCCGCGCGAACAGCTTGTTGTCACCGCCATCAATGAAGATCGTCTTGCGCCCCGGCGTGTCGAGGATCAGCCCGTCACCCTGCTGCACGTCGATCATCGACAGGCGCAGCAGCGCGGTATCGCGGAACTTCGCCGAGGCTTTGACCAGCCCCTCGCGCCGCACCTTACCGCCATGCTCCAGCGCCTTGAGTCGGTGGCCGGCCGCGCTGGTCGAGACCAGCTCGACCTCATCACCCCAATAGAGGTGCCAGATGCTGCCATCGTCGCAGCGCATATCGACAAAGTCATCGTCCAGAAAAGGCATCGCGCTTCTCCCCCAAACAACATGTTCCGGCCAAATCTGGCGTAAATCGATGACAGGTCCGCGTCGAAACGCTCAACTACGCACGCAAGACATGCACGGCCGCCGCACCGCACCACCACTGCCGACCGGCAGATCACGGCCTGCCTTCATAGCACAATCCATCGACAAACAAGCACAGTTTACCGCTCGATAAGTAATGACTGGTAGTAAAGCGGGGTGATCGAGCGGCTAACCTCCTCTCGCGTTTCCTTGCCCTCGATGCAGATCGGGCTTGTTCTGCTGAGCCTGCTCGCAACCTCTTTCTATCCAGCCGCACAGGGACCGATGGCGCTGATCGCGCTCGACGGCCGCGACGCGGGCACAATGGCCGGCCCCGCGATCGAACGCGGCGCCGCGCTTCGGGGCAGAGGCCCTGGTACCAATATCCTGATCGTCGACGGACGGCGCGACAAGCTGTTGTGGCCGATGCTGGCGCACGGGGTTCTCGTCATCGCGGCGCCCGAAGACTGGTGCGGCGCAGAAAGGAAGCGCACATGACCCCGCCCGAGGTGACGTTGTTGCGCTTGCGCGGAGTACGGATCCTCGTTGCATCGAGTTGGGCGGTCACCCTCTTCATCGCGCTCGCCGCAGCCATCTTCGCCGAGGACAAGGCGTTCCCCGTGCTGGTCATGGGCGCCACCGCCAATCTGCTCCCGACCTGGATGGCGCTGCACAACCGCACCGACCGCGCAGCGCGGATCACGATCGGTACGCTCGCAGCGATTCTGCCCTCGCTCGGCGTCTATGCGCTCAGCGGCTACAGCTGGCAGATGGACGCCCATATGTACTTCTTCGTGGCGCTCGCGGCGCTGACGATCCTGTGCGACTGGAGCGTCATTATCGTCGCTTCGGCGCTGATCGCGCTCCACCATCTGATCCTGCAGTTCATCGCTCCCGCCTGGGTCTTCTATGACGGGAGTGGCCTTGGGCGGGTGTTCTTCCACGCCGCCGCGGTGGTGATGCAGGCAGCCATGCTCATCTTCCTCATCCATGTGCTGCGCGGGCTGATGCAGCGTCAGGCCGACGCGCGACTGGCGAGCGAGCGCGTCGCCGAGGATGCCGAGGCCCGCCGCGGCGCCGCCGAGAATGCGATGACCGCCGCCGCTGAAGCTGCGCGCCGCGATGCCGAAGAGCGCAAGCGCCAGGCCGAGATCGAGCGCGCCGCCGCCGCGCGCGCGCAGATGCAGCGCCTGACGCTCGACTTTCAGGACAATGTCTCGGGCGTGGTGCAGGCGGTCGGCGATGCGGCCGCAGAACTCGACAATCTCGGCCACGCCCTGCTCGACATGGCGCGGCGGGGCAGCCGCGAATCAACCGACACCGCCAGTCGCGCGACTCAAGCCTCGGCGAGCGCCGACATCCTCGCCGCCCGGCTGCACGACATGGCCGCATCGATCACCGCGATCGCGGCCAGCGCCGATCAGCAGGCACGCCGAAGCGACGATGCCAACAGCATCTCCGCCGCAGGCCGCGACGCCGTCCGCATCCTGACCGAACAGTCGCATTCGATCACGGGCTTCGCCGACTCGATCCACAATATCGCGGCGCACACCAATTTGCTGGCGCTCAACGCCGCGATCGAAGCCGCCCGTGCCGGCGACGCCGGCCGCGGCTTCGCGGTCGTCGCGCACGAGGTGAAGATGCTCGCCGGACAGGCCGCGACCGCGACCGACGAGATTCGCCAGCTGGCCGGATCGGTCGATTCGGGTGCCGATGTCGCACAGGATGCGCTCACCCAGATCTCCGCAATGGTCGCGGACCTCGCCACCGCCGCCAATGCGATCCGGAGCGCGGTCGAAACCCAGCGTCTGACCGCCGCTGCAATCGAGCTTTCGGCGCGCGACACCGCGCTCGGGGTCGAGGCGATGGCCGATCGCGTCGGCGAAATCGCCTCGATCGCCAGCGAGACCGAGACCCTGTCTGATCGCGTCGCCGGCGCCGCCCGCAGCCTTTCGGCGACCGCGCGCCGCCTCGACGACGCAACGAAGCAATTCGTGACAGGGATCGCCGCCGCCTGAGGGATTGGTTGAAAAGAAAACGGCCGGCGGATCGCTCCACCGGCCGTCGCCCTCGCTCAAAGGCGAATTAGAAGCGGAACGCCGCCGTCGCGCGAAGCGAATGCATGTCGAACCGGTTCTGGCTGCGCGCGAAGTCCGCGCCGCCCGCCAGCACGAACGGGTTGGTCGCACCCGCGGTGCCGGTGCCGACATTCACCCGCGCGTCGTCGTCATTGTAGCGGCTGTAGAGATACTCGACGCCGAGCGAGACGTTCTTGCTCAGCTTCTGCTCCAGACCGCCGCCGGCCTGCCAACCCCACGCATGGTCCTTGCCCGACAGCGCGAACGAGTTCGCCGTGTTGCTCGTCGTAAAGCTGTGGTCGATCTTGGCGTAGGCGCCGCCGCCGGTCGCATAGACCAGCGTCTTCGGGCCAACGGTGTAACCGGCGCGGGCGCGCAGCGCCGCGTTCCAGTCGAGCTCACGGGTCATGGTGTAGAAGGCCGGGGTGGTGCTGAACGCCGACACGCTGTCGCGCACTTCCGACTTGCCGAACTCGCCGACCAGGCCGAGCACGACCTTGCCCATCTGCTTGTCGAAGCCGAGCCGCGCATAATATTCGACGCCGTCCTTGTCGTTCTTGCACGCAAGGTTGGCGGTCGAGGTCGCGGCGCCGTTGCAGAAGCCCGGCGCGAAGGCGTTGCCGCCGCCCGACGTCGCGATGGTGTCCCCAAAGCTGCCGTTGCGGCCCGCGTCGAACAGGATCGATTCGCCGACGTCGTTCTTCTGAGTGGTGAAGCCGACCGATCCGCCGACATAGAAACCGGTGAATTCGTCGCCGTCCGCGGCATCCTGGGCATTGGCCGGTGCCGCGGCAAGCGCGAGGGTCAGGGCGCCGGTGGCGGCGCCCAGCAGGGTACGCATACGCATGTTAGGGGGTACTCCATTGGTTACTAGCGGCGGGATAACGAGCGATTGCGCCATTCTATCCCGTGCTTCGTCGCAAACCGCCCATTGTGTTGCATTGCAGCAACAGCCCCGCTTGCCCGCACCCCGTGGAACGATATAGCAACAGGCGATGTCCTCCGATCTGTTCCAGCCCTCATCCGCCACGCCCGCTAACACCTACGACGCCTCGTCGATCGAGGTGCTCGAGGGGCTGGAGCCGGTCCGTCGCCGTCCCGGCATGTATATCGGCGGCACCGACGAGCGCGCGCTGCATCACCTCGCCGCCGAAGTGCTCGACAATGCGATGGACGAAGCGGTGGCGGGCCATGCCAACCGGATCGAAGTGACGCTGGATGTCGGCAACCGGCTGACGATCACCGACAATGGTCGCGGCTTTCCGATCGATCCGCATCCCAAATTCCCGGACAAGTCGGCGCTCGAGGTGATCCTCTCGATGCTCCATTCGGGCGGCAAATTCTCGGGCAAGGCCTATGCCACATCGGGCGGCCTGCATGGCGTCGGCATCAGCGTGGTCAACGCGCTGTCGGTCGATACCGTGGTCGAAGTCGCGCGCGACAAGCAGCTCTATCGCCAGCGCTTCAGCCAGGGCCAGACGCTGGGTCCGCTCGAGCATCTCGGCGGCACCCCGAACCGGCGCGGAAGCCTGGTCGCCTTCACCCCCGATTCCGAGATTTTCGGGGAGATGAACTTCAAGCCGGCCCGGCTCTACAAACTCGCCCGCTCCAAGGCCTATCTGTTCGCGGGTGTCGAGATCCGCTGGAAGTGTGCGCCCGAGCTGATCTCGGACGACACCCCCGCCGAAGCGGTGTTCCAGTTCCCCGGCGGCCTTGCCGATCACCTGAAGGAACAGATCGGCGCCCGCGAAGGCGCGACCGCGGAATTCTTCTCGGGCAGCCAGGAGTTTCCCGACTCGCAGGGCCGGGTCGAATGGGCGGTCGCATGGCCGCTGTGGAGCGACGGCAGCTACAGCTGGTATTGC
>CAZBYE010000215.1:0-5561 GCA_964496045.1 uncultured Stakelama sp. | reverse complement strand
CCTCCTGCCACAGGAATTCGGCGGTGCGCAGGAACATGCGCGTGCGCATTTCCCAGCGCACGACATTGGCCCATTGATTCACCTGAACCGGCAGGTCGCGCCACGACTGAACCCAACGCGAGAAGGCGGTGCCGATCACCGTCTCCGAAGTCGGGCGCACGACCAGCGGCTCCTCCAGCTTCGCCTCGGGATCGGGCACCAGCCCGCCCTTGCCGTCGCCGACCAGCCGGTGATGCGTGACCACCGCCATCTCCTTGGCGAAGCCGTCGACATGCTCGGCTTCCTTCTCGAAGTAGGACAGCGGGATGAACAGCGGGAAATAGGCGTTGTCATAGCCAACGCCCTTGATGCGGTCGTCGAGCAGGCGCTGGATCCGCTCCCAAATGCCATAGCCCCATGGCCGCATGATCATGCAGCCGCGCACCCCCGATTCTTCGGCCAGATCGGCTTCCGAGATGACGGCCTGATACCAGGCGGCGAAGTCCGCTTCGCGGGTGACGTTGAGTGCGTGCTTGATCATGGGGCGGCGGATAGCGCGTCGCGAACCGCGCGTCACCCCGCTTCACGGCTTGCCCCTCGCCTCGCGCCCTCCTAGGCGAAAGTCATGTCGTCGGATCGCATCATGCTCGGCCTCGGCCTGCGTCTGCTTGCGATCCTGATGCTCTCGACGATGGGCGCGCTGATCAAGCTGGTCGAAACGCATGGCGCGCATCTGGTCGAGATCATGCTGTTCCGCCAGTTCTTCGCGATCCCGTTCGTCCTCGCCTGGGTGATGATGGGTCCGGGCCTCGCCTCGCTGAAGACGCGGCATTTCGGCCTGCACGTCAGCCGCTCAGCGGTTGGTCTTACCGGGATGGTGTTCAACTTCGGCGCCGTGCTGCTGCTCCCGCTCGCCGAGGCGACCACCTTTGGCTTTACCGTGCCGATCTTCGCCACGATCCTCGGCGCGCTGGTACTCAAGGAGCAGACCGGCTGGCATCGCTGGGGAGCGGTGCTCGTCGGTTTCGTCGGCGTGCTGATCGTCACCCAGCCGGGGAGCAGCCACATCCCGCTCGGCGGCGCGCTGGTCGGCCTCACCGCCGCGCTGTTCGTGGCGATCGTCGCGATCCAGCTGCGCCAGCTCGGCCGCACCGAAAGCCCGGCCACCACCGTCTTCTGGTTCTCGACCCTGTCGGTGCCGCCGCTGCTGATCGGCTATGCCTTCGTCGCCGCGCCGCACGACTGGCAGACCTTCGCGCTGCTGATCCTGATCGGCTTTGTCGGCGGCGGCGCCCAGCTCGCGCTCACCGCCTCGTTGCGCTTCGCCCCGGTCTCCGCCGTGGTGCCGATGGACTATTCCAGCCTGATCTGGGCGACGCTCTACGGCTATCTGCTGTTCGGCGCGCTACCCGGCCCGTGGACCTGGGTGGGCGCGCCGATCATCATCGCCAGCGGCCTCTACATCGTCTGGCGCGAGCGGCGGCGCGGTCTCGCCCGCGCCACCCCGGTTACGTCATCGGACGAACCCGCGACCTAGCGCCGATAGACCAGTATGATGTTGCTCGCGGGCATCTCCACCAGCCGCTCGAACCCCAGCCCGCGCGCCGCAGCAGCGGCGTTCACCTCCGCCACATCGCGCAACCCCCAGCGCGGATCGCGCGCCTTGAGCGAGGCATCGAACGCTTCGTTGGACGGCGCCGTCTCCACCTCCGCCCGACGATAGGGGCCGTAGAGGATCAGCGGCGCGCCATCCGGCAACATCCGTGCCGCGCCGTCGAGCAGGCCCAACGTCGCTTCCCACGGGCTGATATGCACCATGTTGATGCACAGCAGCGCATCGGCACGCCCGATCGCCCAGTCCGCAGCAGCCGCATCGATCGCCAGGGGCTCCGCAACATTGCCCAGCCCCGCGCACCACGCCGCGATCGACGCCAACGCCGACGGCTCGGGATCGCTCGGCTGCCAGTGCAACGCCGGGAAACGCTCGGCAAAGAAGGCGCAATGCTCCCCGCTCCCACTCGCGATCTCCAGCACGGTGCCGGACGCGGGCAGCACCTCCGCCAGCACCGCCGCGATCGCCTCGCGGTTGCGCAGCGTCGCCGGCGCATGCTTGCGCGCCGCGCCGCGATCCTTGGCGGCGATCCACGGCGTCGGGTCGGCCATTACTTCGCCGTGAACAGCTCAAGGAATTTGAGCGCCAGCGGGCTCTTCTCGATCTCGGCCACCTGCGTGCGGTTACCCCAGTGCAGCCCGTCGGTATTGCCCAGCGCCACCAAGGTCAGTCCCTTGTCCGGCACCTTGAGCAGGAAGCCGGCATAGGCCTCGGGCCACCAGCCGCCGTGCCACACCAGCTTCTGCCCGTGCCAGCTCTGCGTCCACCAGCCATAGGCATAGCCGGCGGGCTTGCCGTTGGGATCGGTCGGCGGCGTCCACATCGTCGTGCGCAGCGCCGGAGACAGGATCCGCCCCTGGTCCAGCGCCAGCGAATATTCGGCCAGGCTCCGCGCGCTCGCGATAATCCCGCTCGACGCGTTCATCTCGGGATTGGGCAGCGGCGTCGGCGCTAGGCTGTCCCAGCCGTTCTTGCCGCTGGTGAAGGGCGGGGCCAGGTTGCGCAGCGCCGCGCCGCCCTTGGGGTCGCGCCAGCCCGCGGCGATGTCCTTCAGCCCCGCCTTGTCGAGCACATAGAGCCGCACCCAATGTTCCAGCGGCTTGCCGGTCTTCTCCTCGACCCAGTTGGCCAGCCGCCCGAACACCACCGGATTGTACATGAAGTTGGTGCCCGGCTTGCCCAGCACGCGCATCTGCAGCACCTGCCGCACGCTGATCTTCGCCGCGCAGTCCAGCTTGGGCGGCACATAGCCGTCCTCCAGCTTGACCCCGCCTCCGAACATGTTGCCGCTGCTCGTCAGCCGCTCGCACCGCTCCTTCCAGTCGGACAGCGTGGTGAAGTCGTCGTCCAGGCGGATCACCTTGTCCGCGTCCATCTGCAACAGGGTCGCACCGACAAAGGTCTTGGTCATCGACGCGACAAGGTAGCTGGTGTCCGCCGTCGTCTTTTCCTCGACGTCATGATCCTGCCAGCCGATCCCCTCGGCCGCGACGATCCTGCCGTCCTTGACGATGGCATAGGACAGGCTGAGCACCGCGCGCTCCTTGCGGAACGCCGTCGCGAACGCCTTGAACTCGGCGAGCTTCGCGGTGTCGTCAGCGGATTGTGCGTAGGACGGCGCGGCAAACAGCAGCGCGGCAAGGGTCAGGACTCGGCGAATCATCGGCATTCCCCCAGCTTGGTGCGTCCAAGCTAGGGAAAACCGGGTGGTTGTCACGCGCTGCCGATGGTTTCGACTTCGGCGACGGATGTAAGCGGGCCGGCAAGGAGCAGATAGCACCCCGCCGCAACCGCGATCATCGCGCCGACCCATAGCAGCGCCGATCGTGCGCCGACGGTGCGGGCGCGAGCGGGTACCAGGATCGCGGCGGCGATTCCCGCGCCGATCGCCATCACCGCACCAAGCGCAAGGAGCAGCGCCATGCCGCCCAGTCCATCGCCGCCATGATTGATCAGCCCGGCCCGGTCGAGCAGATTGACCAGGACGACCGCGAGGCCCAGCCCGCACGCACTGCCCGAGATAAACCCGGCCAGTGCGAAGGCGAGGCTGCGCAGCGCGTTCACGCTATTCGGCGGCTTCCGCCTGCGACGGTTCCTTCCACACCAGCACCGGCTTGCGCGCGGCCTGGGTCTCGTCGAGGCGGCGGCGCGGCGCGAAGTGCGGCGCGGACTTGAGCGCGGCATCGCCGGCCTTGGCCCGCTCGGCGACCGAACGGAACGCGCCGATGAACTGGTCCAGCGCCGCCTTGCTCTCGGTTTCGGTCGGCTCGATCAGCATCGCGCCATGCACCACCAGCGGGAAATAGACCGTCATCGGGTGGAAGCCCTCGTCGATCAGCCCCTTGGCGATGTCGAGCGTCGAGAAGCCCTCGGGCAGGCCCTTGTCGCTGAAGATCGCCTCATGCATGCACGGCCCGCTCTTGGCGAAGGGCGCGTCGAGCACGTCCTCGAGCGCGCGCAGCACATAATTGGCGTTCAGCACCGAATCCTCGGAAACCTGCTTCAGCCCGTCGGCGCCATGCGACAGGATGTAGGTCAGCGCACGGGTGAACATGCCCATCTGGCCATGGAACGACACCATCCGGCCGAAGCTGTCGGCATGATGCTCGCCTGCAGTCTCTTCCTCGATCAGCTCGAAGCGGTCGCCCTGCTTCTCGACGAAGGGCAGCGGCGCATAGGGCGCCAGCGCCGCCGACAGCACCACCGGACCCGAACCCGGCCCGCCGCCGCCATGCGGGGTCGAGAAGGTCTTGTGCAGGTTGATGTGCATCGCATCGATGCCAAGGTCGCCCGGGCGGACCCGGCCGACGATGGCGTTGAAGTTGGCGCCGTCGCAATAGACGTAGCCGCCCGCGGCGTGCACCGCGTCGCTGATCGCCTTCATGTCCGGCTCGAACAAACCGCAGGTGTTGGGGTTGGTGATCATCACCCCCGCCACGTCCGGCCCCAGCCGCGCCTTGAGCGCTTCCAGATCGACGCGGCCCGCTTCGGTCGCCGGGATATCCTCGACGGTGAAGCCGGCGAACGCCGCGGTCGCCGGGTTGGTGCCGTGCGCGCTCTCAGGCACCAGCAGCACTTTCCGTGCCTGCTCGCCCTTGGCGTCGAGCGCCGCGCGGATCGCCAGCACGCCGCACAGCTCGCCATGCGCGCCCGCCTTGGGCGACATCGCGACCGAATGCATACCGGTCAGCGTCGTCAGCCAGTGCGCCAGCTGGTGGATCACCTCGAACGCGCCCTGCACCGTATCGACCGGCTGCAGCGGGTGGACATCGGCAAAGCCGGGAAGCCGCGCCATCCGCTCGTTGAGGCGCGGATTGTGCTTCATCGTGCAAGACCCAAGCGGAAACAGGCCCAGGTCAATCGCGTAGTTCTGGCGGCTGAGGCGTGTGTAATGGCGCACCGCCTCCGGCTCGGACAGGCCGGGCAAGCCGATGTCCTTGTTGCGGGCAAGCCCGCCGATCCGCGACACCGCCTTGGGCGCCTCGGCGAAATCGACACCGGTGGTGTCGAGCGAGCCGATCTCGAAGATCAGCGCCTCGTCGAGCATCAGCGCGCGGTTGCCGGTAAAGGTTGCGCCGTCGCTGCGCTCACCCGCGTTCATTTCGGGGCGCCAGCCGGACTGGTTGATGCTCATGCCAGCACCTCCTGAAGTGCGGCGGCAAGCCTCTCGACGTCCTCCGCGGTGGTGGTTTCGGTGACCGCGACGACCAGCCCGTTGGCCAGCGCGTCCGCACCCGGATAGAGACGACCGAGCGACACGCCTGCCAGGATGCCCTTGTCGGCCAGCTCGCGAACGATCGGGCGCGCTTCCTTCGACAGCTTCAGCGTGAACTCATTGAAGAAGGTCGGCGTCACCAGCTCGACCCCCGGCACCTTGGCCAGACGGTCCGCCGCCGCGCTCGCGCCGGCATGGTTGAGCGCAGCGAGCTGCCGCAGCCCCCTCTCGCCCACACGGGTCATGTGGGCCGAC
>CAZBYE010000214.1:0-5581 GCA_964496045.1 uncultured Stakelama sp. | reverse complement strand
GGCGGGATCGCGCTCCTGACAGTCGGCGAGCTTGCCGGGCAGCGATGCGATATCCATCACGCCCTTGCGCCGGGTCAGCTCGCGCGCCTTCTTGGCCGCTTCGCGCGCGGCGGCGGCGTCGATCACCTTCTGGATGATCGCACGGGCCAGCGCCGGATTTTCCTCCAGCCAGTCGGACATCTTGTCGGCCATCAGCGCTTCGGGCGGCTGGCGGACTTCCGGGCTGACCAGCTTGTCCTTGGTCTGGGAGCTGAACTTGGGATCGGGCAGCTTGACCGGGACGATTGCGGTGAGGCCCTCGCGCATGTCGTCGCCGGTGAGCGTCACTTTCTCCTTCTTCAGGAGACCCGACTTGTCGGCATAATTATTGATCGTGCGCGTCAGCGCGGCGCGGAACGCCGCAAGGTGCGTGCCGCCGTCGCGCTGCGGGATGTTGTTGGTGAAGCAGAGGACGTTCTCATAATAGGAGTCGTTCCACTCCAGCGCGACGTCGATGCCGATATCGTCGCGCTGCCCGGTGACCGAGATCGGATCGGGGAACAGCGGCGACTTGTTGCGGTCGAGATACTTCACGAACGCGGCAATACCGCCCTCGTAGAACAGCTCGATTTCCTTGACTTCCTCGTGCCGTGCGTCGCGCAGGAACAGGCGCACGCCCGAATTGAGGAACGCCAGCTCGCGATAGCGATGCTCGAGCTTCTCGAAGTCGAACTCGATCTGGTTCTTGAACGTGCCGCCATCGCCCGGGACCTTCTCGGTCGAGGCGAGGAAGGTCACGCGCGTGCCTTTCTTGCCCTCAGGCGCCTTGCCGATCACCTTGAGCGGTGCGGTTGCGTCGCCATAGGCGAAGCGCATCCAATGCTCCTCGCCGTCGCGCCAGATGTTGAGGTCGAGCCACTCCGACAGCGCGTTGACCACCGACACGCCGACGCCGTGCAGGCCGCCCGACACCTTATAGGCGTTGTCGTCGGACGTGTTCTCGAACTTACCGCCAGCGTGGAGCTGGGTCATGATGACCTCGGCCGCCGATACGCCTTCCTCGGCATGGATACCCGTCGGAATGCCGCGACCATTATCCTCGACGCTGACCGACCCGTCAGCGTTGAGCTGGATGATGATCTTGTCGCAATGCCCGGCCAGCGCCTCGTCGATCGCATTGTCCGAAACCTCGAACACCATGTGGTGCAGGCCCGAACCGTCGTCGGTGTCGCCGATATACATGCCGGGCCGCTTGCGCACCGCGTCGAGGCCCTTCAGGACCTTGATGCTGTCGGCACCGTAGCTGTTGGTGTTGGGCGTGTTTTCGGGGGTGTTCTGATCGTTCGATTCCATGCCGAGCATATAGGGTCGCGAGTCACGAAACGGAAGCAAAATGGGTCACCCCGTGGCATCCGCGTGGCTATGGAAACTTAATGGCGGTCGGGCGGGTTCGCCGTGGCAAGTTTACGCGGGTTTGCGCCATCTGATGCGGCATGGAACGTCATCGACAAACGGTTCGCGCCACCCGATGGGAAGCGATCACCGACTGGCTCGGCGCTTGCAAGCCGCTCGAGCTGATCGTTGGAATGGTCACCGGCATCACGCTGATCGCCGCCCTGCATGCGCTGTGGAGCGCGTGATGCTGGACGCTCTGCTCGTCTTCGCGGTGACGATCGCCTTCATGATCTTCGCGATCGGCTATACCGGCCGGATGGCGCTGCTGGAGCGGCGCGGTCAGCTCGCGCATCGCGGCGCGCTGCGGCGCAGACGCTAGGCGGGCTGCACCACGCCGTCGCGCACCGTATAGCGTGTGGCCTCGCCGATCCCCTCGAACAGCTCGGGTTCGGTCCCGGTCATCCATACCTGCCCGCGCCCGGCAAGGCGTTCGAACAGCGCAACCCGGCGGCTGGGGTCGAGATGCGCGGCGACCTCGTCGAGCAGCAGGATCGGCGCGCGGCCGGTGCGGTCTGCGACCAGCTCGCCATGGGCAAGTACGATGCCGAGCAGCAGCGCCTTTTGCTCGCCGGTCGAACAGAGCTGCGCCGGCTGGTCCTTGCCCAGATGCGTCACCGACAGGTCCTGCCGGTGTGGCCCGGTCAACGTGCGCCCTGCGGCGGCATCGCGCCCACGTCCCGCCCGCAGCGCCTGCGCCAGATCGAGCACCGCTTCACCCTCCAATGAAAGGCCTGCCCGGGCGAACGGTCCCTCGGGCTGCCCTTCCAGCCGCGCGGCCAGTGACTCGACCGCGCCGCGCCGCGCCGCGTCGATCGCCGCGCCATGCTCGGCCATGCGTGCCTCCAGTGCGGTGAGCCAGTCGGGATCGGCGGGTTCCTCGGCGGCGAGCAGCCGGTTGCGCTCGCGCATCGCCGCTTCGTAGCGCGCGGTGTGATGGGCGTGCCCCGGCGCCAGCGCCAATGTCAGCCGGTCGAGGAAGCGCCGCCGCTCGCTTGCCGGCTCGACGAACAGCCGGTCCATCGCCGGGGTCAGCCACAGCACCGTCAGCCATTCGGCGAGGCTGGTCGCAGCCGCCGCTGCGCCATTGACGCGCACTACGCGCCGCTCTGGAGCAGAGGCTTGCGTCCCCGTGCCGATCTCGATGCTCTCGGCCAAAGTCGCCGCCACCGCGAATCCGCCGATGCCGCCCTGTCGTGCGATCTCGGGCAAGGGCGCGCGACGCAGCCCGCGTCCCGGGGCGAGCAGCGAGACGGCCTCCAGCACATTGGTCTTGCCCGCGCCATTATCCCCGGTCAGCACCACGAACCCGGCGCCGGGCGTCAGCGTCGCCGCGGCGTGGTTGCGGAAATCGGTGAGGACAAGGCGGGCAAGGGCCATTCGCCCGGCTGTAGCGATGCGACGGCGGATGCGGAAGCTGGGGCGATCATCATTGATTGGCAGTGATTGCGCGCTATCTCTCCTCCTATGCCGAATCGAGCGCGCGTCTTTCTCACTACCACCACCCGGGGCGACCGGGTGGGCCGCACGCGCATCTAGCCGCGGCGGTCTCTCCCGGTGACGGGTGAGGGCGCACGGCACCTGTTTCCGCTCCGGACTTTTCCGCGCCAGCTTTTCCCGGCGCCGTCCGCTGTGTAAGGCGCACCAAACAGGATTGCCGAAATGAACATGATCTCCGTCACGCTTCCCGATGGCTCGGTCCGCGAAGTCGCGCCTGGCACCACGCCCGCAGACATCGCCGCCGCCATCGGCCCCGGCCTCGCCAAGGCGGCGATCGCCGCGCGCGTCGATGGCGAGCTGCGCGATATCGGCCGCCCGCTCGAACAGGATGTGCAGCTCGCTTTGGTCACGTCGCGCGACGAGGCCGACGCGCTCGAACTCGCTCGCCACGATTTCGCGCACGTCCTCGCCGAAGCGGTGCAGGCGCTGTTCCCGGGCACGCAAATCACCTTCGGCCCGGCGACCGACGACGGCTTCTACTATGACGTGATGGCCCCGGCCTCGCGCGATCCCTTCTCGATGGACGATCTTCCGGCGATCGAGGAGAAGATGCGTGAGATCATCCGCGCCGACAAACCTCTGATACGCGAAGTCTGGTCACGAGAAGACCTGATCTCTCGGTGGGAAGCCCTTGGAGAGACGTTCAAGGCAGAATGGGCCAAGGAACTGCCCGAGTTTGAGGACCTGACGGTCTATTGGTCCGGAGATCCGAACGGACCCGGTGGCGAAACGGCGTGGCTCGACATGTGCCGCGGTCCGCACCTCGCCTCGACCGGTAAGCTCGATCCCCAGGCATTCAAGCTGATGCGCGTCGCGGGCGCATACTGGCGCGGCGACCAGAAGAATGCGCAGCTGACGCGCATCTACGGCACCGGCTGGCTCAACAAGAAGCAGCTCGACGCGCACCTCCATAAGCTCGAGGAAGCGGCCAAGCGCGACCATCGCAAGCTGGGGCAGGAGATGGACCTGTTCCACCTCCAGCAGGAAGCGCATGGCAGCGTCTTCTGGCACCCCAAGGGCTATATGATCTGGCGCGAGCTGGAGGCGTATATGCGCCGCGCGATCGACGGCGCCGGCTATCGCGAGGTCAAGACGCCGCAGGTGATGGACGCGCGCCAGTGGGAGCAGTCAGGGCATTGGGGCAAGTATCGCGAGAACATGTTCGTGATCCCCGACGAGGTGCCGAACGTCGACGATGAAGGCCCGATCGTCTCGAACGACGCCGACTGGATGGCGCTGAAGCCGATGAACTGCCCGGCGCACATCCTGATCTTCAAGCAGGGGATCAAGTCGTACCGCGATCTGCCGCTGCGCTTCTACGAAAATGGCTGCTGCCACCGCAACGAGCCGCACGGCGCGCTCCACGGCCTGATGCGCGTGCGCCAGTTCACGCAGGACGACGCGCACATCTTCTGCCGCGAAGACCAGATCGTCGACGAGGTGAAGGCCTTCTGCGCGCTCGCCGACCGCGTCTACAAGGATTTCGGCTTCACCTATTCGATCAAGCTCGCGCTGCGCCCCGAAAAGCGCTTCGGGACTGAGGCGATGTGGGACCAGGCCGAGGCCGAGCTGCCCGACGCGGTCGAGAAGGCCGGGCCCGCCACGCCGGAAAATGGCCGGGGGGGACTCCCCGGCGCGGGCCCCCGCTCCGCCCCCCAGCCGGTCACGGCCGAGGGGCCACCGCCCGACATCGCCCGGCCCTCGGGCTGGGACGCCATCCGGGCGCGGCTGCCCGACGAGGAGCTGCCCGGGATCCTCACCCTGGTGGCCTTCGCCGCCCTGGTCGGCATCGTGGTCGTCGGCTGGGCCACGCCCACCAGCGCCCTCTCGGTCGCCGTGGTGGTGATCGGCCTCCGCACGGTCGTCGACGCCCGCTCGGGCGACCTCCCCACCGGCGCCGTGATCGTGGCCGGTGTGCTGGTCCTGGTCCTGTCGGCCTGCTGGTGGTCGGGCACGGACCTCGACCAACGACCCCGTTGGGCCACCGAGCGGCCGACCGAGGGCCTCGCCGCCTACGAGCAGGCCGCCGGCAGCCTCACCATCGACCTGACCGACAGCCCCCGCCCGATGGGAGTGACGGCGAAGGTGGGTGTCGGCCGGGTGATCGTCAAGGTCCCCGACGCCGACGTGCGGGCCGGCCTGGTCGACGTCCGGGCCAAGGTGGCCGGCGGGTGGGTCAGCGTGCCCATCCCCCGGGACGACCGCGTCCGCCCCATCGGGCGCGACGCCGGCCCGGCCCTGATGGACGAGACCGGCACCCGACCGGGCGATGCCCCGACGGTGGTCGTCCGGATCGACGTCGGCGTCGGCAACGTGGAGGTGCACCGTGTCCGGTGAACGACGGGGTTGGACCCGCGGGTGGGACATCAAGGGAGCGGCCATCGGGCTGTTCCTCGTCGGCGCCGGGCTGGGGCTGCTCCGGCGCGACGACACCGCCTTCGACGCCCTGCCCGCCCTCGCCCTCGTCGGCGCCCTCGCCTGCGTGGCCCTCGCCGTGGCCGTCGCCCGGCTCGACGGCGCCGTCGGCGATGTCGTGAGCAAGGAGCTCACCCGCCGCCGCGCCCGCCGCTCCGGCGCCGAGAGGGTCTAGCCCCGCCGGGGGTGCCAGCATCGGCGCATGCTGCCGGTCACCCTCGACACGATCCGCCTG
>CAZBYE010000213.1:0-5600 GCA_964496045.1 uncultured Stakelama sp. | reverse complement strand
GCTTCCTGTGCACGACGAGGCGCTGGTTCGGCGGCGGCGCGGACCTCAATCCGCCGATTCCCTATGAAGCCGACACCGCCGATTTCCACGCCACGCTGCAGGCGGCGTGCGACGCGCACGATCCGGAACATTATCCGCGGTTCAGGAAATGGGCCGACGACTATTTCTACATCCCCCACCGCAAGATGCATCGCGGCGTCGGCGGGATCTTCTACGATCACCTCGACAGCGAGGGCGATGCGTGGGACGCGAACTTCGCCTTCACTCAGGATGTCGGGCGCGCCTTCCTCGAAACCTTCCCCGCGATCGTGCGGCGGCGAATGGCGACGCCGTTCACCGATGCCGACAAGGCACAGCAGCTCGAATGGCGCGGGCGCTATGCCGAATTCAACCTCGTCTATGACCGCGGTACACTGTTCGGGCTCAAGACCGGCGGCAATATCGACGCGATCCTGATGAGCCTGCCGCCGCTGGCCACATGGAGCTGATTCCATGGGCCTGATCCCGGTCAAGCCGGGCGAGGTGGCAACGATCGTCACCAGCCTGGAGATGCTCGAACGGCCCCGCCCCCGGCCACTACCTGATTCGCCGCTGCGGCTGGTGAGGTGGGAGAAGCCGGCGCCCGGGAAATACCGGGCGCTGTTTCGCCGCATCGGCGAACCCTGGCTGTGGTTCTCGCGCCTGGTCATGGACGAGGCGCGGCTGACCGGGATCATCCACGATCCTGCGATTGAGATCTTCGCGGTCATCGATCCACGCGGGATCGAGATCGGATTGCTCGAACTCGATTTCCGTGAAGCCGCGACCTGCGAACTGTCCTTCGTCGGTCTGGTGCCTGAACTGGCGGGTCAGGGCCACGGCCGCTGGCTGATGGCACGGGCGCTGATCCGCGCATGGCGACCCGATGTAACGCGGGTGTGGGTCCACACCTGTACGCTCGACCACCCTTCGGCGCTGGGCTTTTATCGCGCGTCGGGCTTTGTACCCTTCACCCGCGCGATCGAAACCTTCCCCGATCCGCGCCTGTCGGGCCATCTGCCGCCCGAGGCCGCGCCTCACATTCCGTTGCTGGATCCCGCCAACCGGCGATAGGCGGCGACCCGGACCAGCGTAAAGGCGGTATAGGCCGCAGCCGCAGCCGCAACGGGCAGGATGAACAGCGTCTGCGCCCATTGCGCTCCCCCGGCGAGGGTGATGCCGCTTTGCGCAACGATCAGCAGGGCAAGCGCCGCGGCGCCTGCGACCACCGCGACCCCGAAGCCGAGAAATGCGATCCGCCAGCCATTGCCGATGCTGAGGCGGAACCCGCTCTCGACTGCGCGCAGCAGGCCGCGCTCGGGTTCTGCAGCATAGGCCGCACCCATCATCCAGGTTCGGCCGAAAACGTAGATTCCGGGAAGGATGAACAGCGTGAAGCCGAGCTGCATCACGGCCCCGTTGGCAAAGCCGAGCAGGACGAAGGGGAGCAGCCGGACCGCGGCGGCGCGAAGCAGGCCACCCACTGTTTCGCCGCGCTGGAGGAACAGCTTGAGCAGCGCCAGCGATCCGAACTCGAACGCGATCGAGATCAGCAGCAGCCAGACGAAGTTCGCGCGGTAGAATTCGCTCACCACCTCGCGGAGCTGTTCCTGCGTCGCCTGTTCGGGCAGCGTCATGCTACTCGCCAGTAATGCCAGCGCGAGGAGCGGGAGCAGGTAAAAGACCCCGGCGATGCGGACGATCAGATCGCGTTCCGCACGCCACAGGGCCGCAGCGTCGGCGAGCGCGCTGCCAATTGAAAGTCTCATTACGCGGGTGCGGCCTCTTTTTCGGCGCGAAGCGCAAGATAGAGCTTGGCGGTGAACGCGGTACCAAGCACGGTAAAAGCGGTCGAGACCGCGCCGCCCACAATCACGGTGAGCACCATTGCCAGCGACAGCCCCTCCTCACCCCGTCCTGCGATCAGCGTAATGATCGCGCCGAACGCGGTGGTCGCGGCGAGATAGGCTACCGTCGCTACGATGGCATACAGGATCACCACGCCGACGATCCGGAATGCGGAACCCCGCGTCAGCGACCAGCTGCGCGGGATCGCGCCGAACATCGCCTTCTCTCCGACGATCGCCGGCGCCACGACGATCAGGCGTGCACCGAGCCACAGCCCAACCGGCAGCAGCACAAGAAAATAGAGGACCATCCACAGCATCGCTGCAGGCGGCACCTGCGGCACCGCGCCCGTCGCACTGGCACTCAGATCGGCGCCGCTCAATGCCAGGATGATCCCCGCGGGAATGACGAGCAGAAACAGGGCGACGAACAACACGACCGTCACCAGCAGCGCGGCAGGCAAGCGGCGGGTGGCGAGATTCAAAGCGCCGCGACCGATCGCGGGATCGAGCGCAAGTGCGGTCACGGCAAGCTGGCCCCAGAAGGTGACGATCGCGAGCAGCAGCGAGGCAAGCCCCAGCCCGGCGGCCAGACCTGGCGCGGCGCCGTGCTGCAGCCCCGACAGGCTGCCGCTGACCGCCGCCGGCACGAAGATCGCGCCCAGCGCGACCGGCAGCACCGTCCCCAGGTTCTCGCTCAGAAACTCTGCCGTCCGATCCCAGACGGTACCCATGCTGACCATATCACACCCCTTGTTGCGAACCGTTAGCCGATCGCGAAACGGGGCGCCACTAGAGTTGGCTCAGCGGCGCTGACCGGGCGGCTGCGTGTCAAGCATTGCGAAGTTGAGCGGCGCGGGCCATCTGCGCCCGATGGAAATGAAGAGCGGCATCGAATGGCGCGTGGCGGAGGGGCGCGTGCCCTACCCCGCAGCACTGGCAGCGATGGAAGCGCGCGTCGCCGCGATCCAGAGTGGCGAGGCGGGCGAGCTAATCTGGCTGCTCGAGCATCCACCGGTCTACACCGCGGGCACGAGCGCCGACCCGGCCGAGCTGATCGACCCGCGCTTTCCCGTCTTCGCGACCGGACGCGGCGGACGCTACACCTATCACGGGCCGGGGCAGCGGATCGGCTATGCGATGCTCGACTTGAGCCGCCGCAACAAGGATGTGCGCTGCTACGTCCATGCGCTCGAAGGCTGGGTGATCGCCGCGCTGGGCGAATTCGGCATCGACGCCTTCCGCGCCGAGGGACGGATCGGCATCTGGACGCGCGATGGCGGAAGCGAGGCCAAGAACGGCGCGATCGGGGTGCGTGTGCGGCGCTGGGTGACGATGCACGGCTTTGCGGTCAACCTCGACCCGGATCTCAATGATTTCGGCGGGATCGTGCCCTGCGGGCTACCCGAATTCCCGGTGACGAGCGCCGCCGCGCTGGGCAAGGATATTTCGCCCGCAGCCTTTGATGCAGCACTTGCATTTGCGCTCCCGGCCTTCCTCGATGCGCTGGAGGGCGCTTGCGCCACAAAGAAGCAGGCTTGAGAGGGCGGGCCACAGCGGTTAGTGTCCGCCACGATCCGGGGAATGACGGCGCCGCCGACCCCGATCCATATCTAGGGAGCCTCATTCATGCGTGCACTTTTCACCAAGGCTGTTGCCGGTTCGATGATCGCCAGCGCAGCGCTGCTGCTGTCGGCTTGCGGCGAGAAGACCGAAACCACCGCTGACAACACCGCGGTCATGGACGTGAACGCCACCGACCCGGTGCTCGACGGCACCATGAGCGACAACATGACGATGGTCGACGGCGCGACCGGCAACGACACCGGCATGGCCAACGACACCATGGGCAACATGACCATGGGCAACGGCATGTAAGTTCGCCCCGGCGAATTTCAGCTGCAGGGCCGCTCGGGAAACCGGGCGGCCCTTTCGATTCAAGTCCTTGTAATTCTGCGGTTTCTTGCGCGACCGCAACGATGCAGGGCAAAAAGCGCTTGGGCACAGGGTAAAAAATCCGTAACCCCGGGCATCACGGTATTGCGTTCAAGAGGGTCAGGATGCTGGTTTCGCGTTTGATGTGCGCGGCCGCGGGAGCGGCGGCATTGTTCGGTGCGGCGCCCGCATCGGCACAATTTTATTTCAAGGGCCCCGATATCGCGGGTCCGCGGGTCACCGGGGAAGAGCCAGGTATCCTCGCGCAGCAGTTGCCGGGCGCGAACCCGGGCGAGATCCGCGCCGCGATGGTGTGGAACCTGCGCGCCGCGCTCAACGTCGCCGCGCTGCAATGCCAGTTCGCCAAGACGCTACAGACGCTGCCCAACTACAACACCATCCTCAAGGATCACGCCGCCGAACTGAACAGCTCCTACGCGACGCTGACCAAATATTTCGTGCGGACGAACAAGACCCCCAAGGCGGGCCAGATGGCGCTCGATCAGTACGGTACGCGGGTCTATTCGAGCTTTTCGGCGGTCCACGCCCAGCTCACCTTTTGCTACACGGCGGACGACATCTCGCAGCAGGTCATCTTCGCCCCGCGCGGCCAGTTCGGCGAGGTCGCGGCAGAGCGCCTGCGCGAGCTGCGCAACAGCCTGACCAAATGGGGCGAGTACCAGTTTCCCGTCTACCGCGCCTATTATGTCCCGGTTTCGACCCCGGTGTTCGCCAATGAGAAGTGCTGGCGCAAGGAAATCTACACGCCAGCGCGCTGCCAGCCGAAGAAGTGAAGCTCTAGCGCAGCCCCAGACTCTTATGCGCCTGCAGCGTCAGGCGCCATTTCGGCCGTTCGAGCGCGAAATCGACCGCCGCCTGCACATTGGCGGCGGCGTTCGCGTCGTCCATCGGCTGGACCAGAAAATGGGCGAAGTCCCATTGCTCGAGCACCTCGACATCGGTGCCCGCTTGTGGCCAGACCAGCTTGAGCTCGTCGCCGCTGCGCTGAACGACATCGCTGCCCGCCTTGGGGCTGATGCACACCCAGTCGATTCCGGGGTGCGCGGGCAGCGTCCCGTTGCTCTCGATCGCGATGCGGAAGCCGCGGGCGTGAAGCGCATCGACCAGCGCATCGTCGACCTGAAGCATCGGCTCGCCCCCGGTGAGTACAGCGAAGCGGCGTTCATCACCCGACCCCCAAAACCCCTCGACCGCCGCTGCCAACCCATCCCCATCGGCGAACCTGCCGCCGCCAAGCCCATCGGTGCCGACGAAATCGGTATCGCAGAATTTGCATATCGCCGCGGCCCGGTCTTGTTCGCGTCCCGACCACAGGTTGCATCCGGCGAACCTCACGAACACCGCGCGCGCGCCGGCATTCACCCCTTCGCCCTGCAGCGTAAGGAACATCTCCTTGACAGCATAGCTCATGACCGGCGCCTATCGCGGGGTTTCGGCATAACGGGTCGGATCGGGCACTCCCGCTTCCTCGAACCCCTTGGACCGCAGCCGGCAGCTGTCGCAGAGGCCACAATGCAGCCCGCCCGGCGCGGGATCGTAGCATGACCAGCTAAGGCCGAGATCGAGACCCAGCCGCATCCCTTCGCGGACGATATCCGCCTTGGTCATGTACTGGAGAGGCGAGCGGATACGGAACGGCTCGCCCTCGACTCCCGCCTTGGTCGCCAGTTCGGCCAGCTTCTCGAACCCCGCGATGAACTCGGGGCGGCAATCGGGATAGCCCGAATAGTCGAGCGCATTGACCCCGATATAAAGGTCGCGGGCGCCTGACGCCTCGGC
>CAZBYE010000212.1:3494-5606 GCA_964496045.1 uncultured Stakelama sp. | reverse complement strand
CGGGCTATATCGACACCGACATGGTCGCCGCGGTGCCGGCCGATGTGCTCGAGAAGATCGTCGCCAAGATCCCGGTCGGGCGCCTGGGTCAGGCCAACGAGATCGCGCGGACGGTGGCGTTCCTGTGCTCGGACGATGCCGGGTTCATCACCGGATCGACGCTGTCGGTCAACGGGGGCCAACATATGTATTGACGGGTGAAGGGGCGGCTACGACCGCCCCGGTGCCCGGCACGATCGGCGGGTGGCCAGCGGCCAACCCGTCCGGCGGCGGCTGCCGTCGTCCCTTGCATCCAACAACGCCCGCGCCCATTCGCCCCCGCATGACCCGCCCCGGCTTCCCTTTCTCGACCCGCTTCCGCGTCCGCTATTCCGAGATCGACGGGCAGAAGGTCGTCTTCAACTCGCGCTATCTCGAATATGCCGACGTCGCGCTCAGCGAATATTGGCGCTGGCTGAAGCTTTCCGAGCTGCCCGAATGGGGCGGCATGGAATTTCACGTCGCCCGCGCTACCATCGATTTCAAGGCGCCCTTCCGTTATGGTGACGAGATCGATGCGTGGGCCAGCACCGAACGGATAGGCACATCGAGCCTCACCAGCCGGGTCGAGCTATGCCATGCCGAAACCGGCGTGCTGCACGCGGTGATCGAGCTCGTCTATGTCAATGTCGATCTGGATGCGGGCACGTCCGCACCGGTGCCGGCAGCGGTGCGGCAACGCATGCTTCCCACCGGCTGAATTCGGTTCACCGGGCTCGAGCTTATTCCGCGGCTTCGGCGGCGTTGTGCCCCTCACCTGCGACATCTTCGGGCAAGGACCAGAGCAGGTCATGCTTGGTCAGGGCCCGGCCGTCATGGCTCAGCACCTGGACCGGCGCGATCCGCCGGTGATCGCGCGCATCGACCAGCACCGGCGTCGCCGGCGTCCCCGTTTCCCAGCGCTCGCCCCATTGCCGCAGCGCGACCATCGTCGGCAGCAGCGCAAAGCCCTTGTCGGTCAGCCGGTATTCGACCTTGCGCCGGTCGTCGTCACAGGTCTGCCGCGCCAGAATCCCGTGATCGACCAGCCGAGCCAGCCGGTTGGCCAGAATGTTACGCGCAATGCCCAGTTCCGACTGGAACTCTTCGAAATGATAGAGGCCATTGAACGATCCGCGTAGGATGAGGAAGGACCAGCGCTCTCCCATCGCCTCAAGCGCGGCGGGCAGGCTGCAGTTGGCGGCCAACTGACGAAGCGGTTCTCGCAGTCCACTATGACCCATAACCGTCGAACCTACTCCAAATTCACTGGTGGACAAACCGCTTAAGTTACCGCAATGCAGCACCAGTTTTCGTTTGCAACCTACCCCCTAGTCTAGTAAGTTGCGATTCGCAACCTTTGTTGCGCACCCCAGGGAGAGTATCATCATGACCCGCCTCGTCTCGCTTGCCGCCGCCGCGCTGTCGGTCGCGGCGATCATGCCCGCCACCGCATTCGCTCAGTCGGGCAGCCACTATTCTGCGACCGCGGTCGCAGCCCCGAGCAAGTCCAGCTTCGTCACGCAGAACACGATCTGGAAGTGCAAGGACACCGTCTGCACCGCCCCCCGCGCAGGATCGCAGGACAAGGTCGTATGCGAGCGCGCAGTGCAGCGCATCGGCGCTCTGTCCGCCTTCACCGTTGCCGGCACCGCGTTCGATGCCGAGGCGCTCGCCGCCTGCAACGCGCGCGCCAAGTAAGTCACACCAAAGCCACACCGAAACGGGCATCGGCGTTGCCGGTGCCCGTTTTGCGTTGAAACTTATTGCAAAGCAGCAGCCCGTCGCACCATCTTGGGAACGTGTTGCGTCAATATGAACTTGTCGATCGGGTCCTGAGCTACGATCCTGAAGCGGATGAAGCGCTTCTCAACCGCGCTTACGTCTTCTCGATGCACGCGCATGGCAGCCAGAAGCGCGCGTCTGGCGACCCCTATTTCAGTCATCCCATCGAAGTCGCGGGCATCCTCACCGACCTGCATCTCGACGACGAGACGATCGTCACCGCAATCCTGCACGACACGATCGAGGATACGGTGGCGACGCCCGAAGAGATCCTGGCGCGGTTCGGACCCAACGTGGCCCGGCTGGTGG
>CAZBYE010000212.1:0-3484 GCA_964496045.1 uncultured Stakelama sp. | reverse complement strand
CTTCGCAAATTCCTGCTCGCCATGTCCGACGACATCCGTGTGCTGCTGGTCAAGCTCGCCGACCGGCTGCACAATATGCGGACGCTGCATCACATCCCGAAGCCCGAGAAGCGCCGCCGCATCGCGCGCGAGACGATGGATATCTACGCCCCGCTCGCAGAGCGAATCGGCATGTACGAATTCATGACCGAGATGCAGACGCTCGCCTTTCGCGAGCTCGAACCCGAGGCCTATGAATCAATCATCAAGCGGCTGGAGGCGCTGAAGATCGAGGGCGAGGATCGCATCGCCAAGATCGGATCGGGCTTCAAATTGCTGCTGTCGCGCGGCGGCGTCGATACCGAAGTGCTGGGACGCGAGAAACACCCCTATTCGATCTGGAAGAAGATGTCGGAGCGCCACGTCAGCTTCGAGCAGCTTTCGGACATCATGGCGTTCCGCGCGATCGTCGGCACCGAAGAGGAATGCTACCGCGCGCTCGGTATTATCCACCGCCGCTGGCCATTCGTGCCGGGCCGGTTCAAGGATTACATCTCGACGCCCAAGCGCAACGGCTATCGCTCGCTGCACACCACGGTGATGCACGCCGGCGACACCCGCGTCGAAATTCAGATCCGCACGCAGGAAATGCACGCTCAGGCCGAGCACGGCCTCGCCGCCCACTGGGCCTATAAACAGTCGGGCGTGCGCCCTGACACGCAGGTCCGCTGGATCCAGGACCTGGTCGAAATCCTCGAGACCGCCGAAAGCCCCGAGGAGCTACTCGAGCACACCCGTATGGCGATGTATCAGGACCGGATCTTCGCCTTCTCACCCAAGGGCGAGCTGATCCAGCTTCCCAAAGGCGCGACGCCTATCGACTTCGCCTATGCCGTGCATACCGATCTGGGTGATCAGGCTGTCGGCGCCAAGATCAACGGTCAGGTCGTCCCGCTGCGTACCGAAATCCAGCAGGGCGATCAGGTCGCGATCCTGCGCTCCAAGGCCCAGCAGCCGCAGGACAATTGGCTGAATTTCGCGATCACCGGCAAGGCGCGCGCCGCGATCCGTCGGCATTTGCGACACAAGGAACTAGACGAGACGATTTCTCTCGGTCGCAAGCTCTACGACGACATCGTCCGCCGCCTGCCGGTCCCGATCGGCGAGGAAGCATTGGGTGCCGCGCTCACCCGCCTCAAGCTCGACGACGCCGATGCCCTGATGGAGGCGATTGCCCGGCGCAAGCTGTCCGACGTGCAGGTGATGGAAGCGCTGATGCCGGGATCGACCGAGGGCGATCTCGCTCCCCTTCCGACCGCGCGCGAGCCGATCTCGATCAAAGGCCTCACCCCCGGCGTCGCCTTCACCCTCGCCCCGTGCTGCCACCCGATCCCCGGCGATCGCATCGTCGGCGTGCGCCAGCCCGACGAACCGATCGAGATTCACCAGATCAGTTGCCCCAAGCTCGACAAGGTCGAGGACAAAGACTGGATCGATATCGGCTGGGGCGACAAGGCGGAGGGCGGCACCGCGCGCATCGCGGTGACGGTGAAGAACGAGCCCGGCGCGCTCGGCGCCGTCGCGACGCTGCTCGGCCAGCACAAGGCGAACATCCTCAACATCCGCTTCGACACGCGCGACACGACGTTCCACACCAACATGATCGATCTGGAGGTGCGCGACGCCGCGCATCTGATGAAATTGATCGGTGCCTTGCGCGCGGCCGACGCGGTGAGCTCGGCGGAGCGCGTCTGACCCTCTGCGTATCGGATGCCGTTTGCAGGATCGCGGTTGCAATGTTGAAACCGTTTTGCTTGCCTTGGCTGATGTTAGACTTCCCTTCGCTCACTCGCACTCGCCGGTGCTGCGGGAAGAAGGAGAAACGGGGGGTACGTAGTGAAAACTTCCGCTGCATCGCTCCCGGCCGAATCACCCGCTAGCCTGAAAGGCCCTTCCCTTGGATCGTCGCACCTTCCTCGCCTCCGGCACCGCAACTGCAGCGCTCGCCGCATCTCCGGTGGTCGCCCGCGCCGCACAAACCGAAATCAAGCTTCCCGGGCCGGGCGATGCCGGTCTCAACGCGATCTTCGATGATGTGCTCAAGAAGACGATCCAGCGCTCGCCCGAGCTCGCAAGCTCGATCGGGTTCGACAAGGGGCCGGGGGCGCCGCTCAAGCGCCAGCTCACCGATCGCTCGCCCGCGGCCAAAGCGAGGGCGCAGGCAGAGACCAAGGAAGCGCTTGCGCGGATCGAGGCGGTCGATCCAGCGACGCTGTCCGAAACCTCCAGGCTAGACCGCGAGATCGTCGCTTATTCGCTGAAGACGCAGCTCATCCCACGCGACCGCTTCGATCTCGACGCGGTAATGCGTCCGTTCGCGATCTTCCAGCAGGGCGGCATCTATTTCTCGATGCCCGATTTCCTCAACACGACACACACGATCGCAACCAAGGACGATGCCGAGGCACTACTGTCCCGGCTCGACCAGATGGGGCAGGCGCTCGACTATAACACGCGGGAGCAGGCTGATCTGG
Source organism: uncultured Stakelama sp. (assembly GCA_964496045.1). GTDB lineage: Bacteria > Pseudomonadota > Alphaproteobacteria > Sphingomonadales > Sphingomonadaceae > Sphingomonas. Next base: position 971 of record CAZBYE010000212.1, on the reverse strand, counting down.
GCAAGCGCGGCGTGATCGCGCCTGACTTCTGCCTCGATCTGACGATCGACCAGATGCAGAAGCTGCGCGCGCCGGACGCGATCGACAACACTATCGCCCGCTCACTGGTCCAGCGCACCACGGCCAAGGGCATCCCCGGCGCCTGGCGCGCGCGCGCCGCCAAGATCATCGACGCATCGGTCTATCCCGCGCTCGACCGCCAAATCGCACTGATCAAAGCGCAGCGCGCCAAGGCCCGCACCACCGCAGGCGTGTGGGACGTGCCGCAAGGCGACGGCATCTACGCCGCGGCGCTGGCGCAGGCGACCACCACCAACTTCACGCCCGACGAGGTCCACAAGATCGGGCTTGAGGAGGTCGCGCAGATCAGCGCCGAGCTGGACACTATCCTGAAGGCACAGGGGCTGACCAAGGGCAGCGTCGGCGAACGGCTGACCGCGCTCAACCAGCGCCCAGATCAGCTCTGGCCCGACACTGCCCAGGGCCGGATCGACCTCATCAAGTCGCTTAACGTCGACAATGAAAAGGTCGCCAAGCTGCTTCCAAAAATGTTCATCAATCCGACCAAGGCGCCGCTCGAAATTCGCGCAGTGCCAGTCGAGATTCAGGACGGTGCATCAAACGGCTACTACAACCGCGCCGCGCTTGATGGCTCGCGCCCGGCGATCTACTTCATCAATCTGAAAAGTGTCGGCGACTGGCCGAAATACACCCTGCCCTCGCTAACCTATCATGAGGGGCTGCCGGGTCATCACCTGCAGATCAGCACCTCACAGGGCGCCGAGGGGCCGATGATCCGCAAGTTCAGCTTCTTCGGCGCCTATTCCGAAGGCTGGGCGCTCTATGCCGAGCAGGTCGCCGACGAGCTTGGCGCCTATGCCAGCGACCTTGAGCGCGCAGGCTATCTCCAGTCCTTCCTGTTCCGCGCCTCACGCCTGGTGATCGACACCGGCCTGCATTCCAAGGGCTGG
>CAZBYE010000211.1:0-5634 GCA_964496045.1 uncultured Stakelama sp. | reverse complement strand
GCGTGCTCGGAGATGCGCAGGAAGTCGACATGGACCGGGCGGTCGGTCACGACGTCAAGCGCGGCATCCTTGGCGAGGGTGCGGACCGGCTTGCCGTCGGCGCCCTCGATCATGATGACCGAGTTGAAGAAGTGGCCGGTGTGCAGCGCCTTGGTGAGCGCACGCTCGTCAAGGTGGATGCTCAGCGGATCCTGATTGTTGCCGTAGATAACGGCGGGTACGCGGCCTTCACGACGAAGCGCACGGGAGGCTCCCTTGCCAACCCGGTCGCGCGTCTCGGCCGACAGCGTAAGCGTATCGCTCATGTGTCGAATTCCTGTGCGCTAATTGGTTCATCTCCGGCCAGGCCTCCAGGGATGACCCTGACCGAAGCGCGCGCCTATAGGGGAGAGGGGAGCGGAAGTCCACCCCGCGGGGTTAGTAGGCGACCCGCTCGACTTTCAGCCCCTTGTCGCCGAGCAGCGTCTGGACGCTGCCCTTGCCCGCAAGGTGTCCGGCGCCGACCGCGACGAACACCGTGCCGGGCTGCGCCATCCGTGCCGCGACCCAGTCCGCCCAGCGCGCATTGCGGCGCGCGACCAGCGCCTCTGCGACCTCGGGCGAGGCTTGCGCAACGCGGTTGATCTCGGCGCCGACGCTCTCGGCATCACCCGCGCCCCACGCCCTGACGAAGCGCTTGAGCCGCTCGCCCGCGCCGGGCAGTTCCTTGACCGTCGCGTCGAGCATCGCGCTTTGCGCCGCGCCGGAGAGGCTGTCGAACATCATCAACTGGCCGCGCGCGCTTTCCAGCGCCTTGACCGGCTTGCCTGCGGCCTCGGCCGCGCTCGACAGCGCCGCTTCGACCCCGTCGTCAGAGGAATAGCCCGCCTTGGCCACTGCCAGCTGGTTGAGCGTCAGCGCGGCGAGCCACGGCTCCATCTTGTCGATCTCGCCTTTGGCCATGCCGAGCTTCTGCGCCGCGGCGTCGACCTCGGGCGCGAAGGGCGGGCCGCCGCGGGTGCCGAGCTGTGCGGTGAGCGCGGCGATCGCGCCGGGGTCGGGCCGGGCGATTTCCAGCACTACCTCGTCGCTCGCGTCGAACGCTTCTCGCACCCCGTCGTCGAACCAGCGCGTGCCGGGTTCGAGCACATGGACGGTACCGAACAGATAGACCGTGGTGTCCTCGTCCTTCACCACCCACAACGCCGGATCGGCATCATTGCCGAACAGCGAGCAACCGGAGAGGAGAAGGGCAGTGAGGAGGGGAAATGTGCGTCTGAGCATCTGGTCCTACCAAGCCCATCTGTCGCCGGGCCGTCAACTATCGCGCCGTTAACCAGTGGAGGCCAGTCCCGTTCCGCGTTCCAGTTTTAACGTTCGTCATTCCCGCGAAGGCGGGAATCCATTCCTCCCGCAGTTGAGGCTCGATCCGCGGCGCTAGCCAGAATGGATTCCCGCCTGCGCGGGAATGACGGCCGGGGGTGGGTGGAGAGAGGGCGGCGCTGTCCAACCGCGCAGTTGACCGTGCATGGCCCCTGCGCCAAAGCGCGAAGCCATATGACCCAGCCGCTCAGCTTCCAGGGCATGATCCTCAAGCTCCACGAATATTGGAGCCAGCGGGGATGCCTGATCCTTCAGCCCTATGACATGCGCATGGGTGCGGGTACCTTCCACACCGCGACGACGCTGCGCGCGCTCGGCCCCGATCCGTGGAACGCGGCGTTCGTCCAGCCGTGCCGCCGCCCGACCGACGGCCGCTATGGCGAGAACCCCAACCGGCTGCAGCATTATTACCAGTATCAGGTGATCCTGAAGCCGAGCCCGCCCGATTTGCAGGAACTGTATCTGGGCTCGCTGGCCGCGATCGGCATCGATTTCACCAAACACGATATCCGCTTCGTCGAGGACGATTGGGAATCGCCGACGCTCGGCGCCTGGGGCCTGGGCTGGGAAGTGTGGTGCGACGGGATGGAGGTGACCCAGTTCACCTATTTCCAGCAGATGGGCGGATTCGACTGCAAGCCGGTCGCGGGCGAGCTGACCTACGGGCTCGAGCGCCTCGCCATGTACATCCAGAACAAGGACAGCGTGTACGATCTGGCGTTCAACGATGCCGGCGAGGGGCAGGCGCAGTTCACCTATGGCGACGTCTTCCTCGAGAACGAGAAGCAGATGTCGAAGTATAACTTCGAGGTCGCCGACACCGAGACCTTGTTCGACTCGTTCCGCAAGGCGGTCGCCGAGTGCGAGAATTGCCTGACCAACAATGTACCGATCGCCGCCTATGAGCAGGCGATCGAGGCGAGCCATCTCTTCAACCTGCTTCAGGCGCGCGGCGTCATCTCGGTCGCCGAGCGCCAGGCCTATATCGGCCGCGTCCGCGATCTCGCGAAGGGCAGCTGCGAGGCGTGGATCGCGCACATGACCCCCGAATGGACCGCCAAATATCCGGAGTGGTCGCTGTGAGCGATTTCCTTCTCGAACTCCGCTCGGAGGAAATCCCCGCCCGCATGCAGGACAAAGCGCGAGAGGATCTTGCGCGCCTGTTCACGGCCGAGCTGGACAAGGCCGGTCTCAAGGCCGGCGAACTGGTCACCTATGCGACCCCGCGGCGCCTGACGCTGATCGCGCGCGATCTGCCCGCGCAGACGCAGGCGGTGAGCGAGGAGCTGAAGGGGCCGCCCGCCGACGCGCCCGACGCCGCGATCGACGGTTTCCTGCGCAAGGCCGGGCTGACCCGCGACGCGCTCGAAACCCGCGACGTGAAGGGCAGCGCGACTTTGTTCGCGGTGATCGACAAGCCGGGCCAGGCGACCGCAGAGGTGCTGGCGACGGCGATCCCGGCGATCGTCCGCGCCTTCCCCTGGCCCAAGTCGATGCGCTGGGGCGAGGCGTCGCTGTCGACCGAGAGCCTGCGCTGGGTGCGCCCGCTGCAGGGTATCGTCGCGCTGTTCGGCGACAATGTGGTCGAGTTCGAGGTTGCGGGTGTCCGTTCGGGCGCGGCGACCGTCGGCCATCGCTTCCACCATCCCGGTGCGATCACGATCGGATCGGCGTCGGACTATGTCGAGAAGCTGCGCGCCTGTCATGTCGTGGTCGACCAGGCCGAGCGCCGCGTCACCATCGCGCTCGGCGCCAAGATGGCGGCGAACAAGGCTGGCCTCACGCTGATCGAGGACGAGGGGCTGCTGATCGAGAATGCCGGCCTGACCGAATGGCCGGTGCCGCTGCTCGGCCGTTTCGACGAAGCGTTCCTCGACGTGCCGCCCGAAGTGATCCAGCTGACGGCCCGCGTGAACCAGAAGTATTTCGTGTGCAACGACGCCGCCGGGAAGCTCGCCAATGCGTTCGTTTGCACCGCGAACATCGACGCGGCCGATGGCGGCGCCAAGATCGTTGAGGGCAACCAGAAGGTTCTCGCGGCGCGGTTGGCCGATGCGCGCTTCTTCTACGAAACCGATTTGAAGGTGCCGCTCGCGGAGCAGGCGAAGAAGCTCGAGAAGATCGTGTTCCATGAGAAATTGGGCACGGTCGCCGACAAGGTCGAGCGCGTGGCGAAGCTGGCGCGCTGGCTGGTCGAGGAAGGGATTGTCAAGGGCGCGGACCCGGCGCAGGCCGAACGCGCTGCGCGGCTCGCCAAGGCCGATCTCGTCACCGGCATGGTCGGGGAGTTCCCCGAGCTGCAGGGCCTGATCGGCGGCTATTACGCCGCCGCGCAGGGCGAGGACGCCGCGGTCGCCGAAGCGATCCGCGACCACTACAAGCCGGTCGGGCAGGGCGATGACGTGCCGACCGCGCCGGTCACGGTGGCGGTGTCGCTGGCGGACAAGCTGGATACGCTGCTTGGATTCTACGGTATTGATGAGAAGCCGACGGGCTCGAAGGATCCGTTCGCGCTGCGCCGTGCGACATTGGGCATCATTTCGCTGATCTTGGAGAATGATCTCCGGTTTGGTCTGGCCGATCAGTGGGAAGACTTCTCTTCGCACCTTGCACATCTGATTGATGGTTTTGGTAGCGAAGTCGGCAGGACCGATGACGACAGGCCGATCTTCGAACATCCAAACTTGGGTCGTTTCATACCGCCGTCGGAGCAGTACAAGAAGGTCCTCAGGGAGGCGTTCTTGAATGCGTGTACTAGCGTCGATCCATGGGACTTCTTCGCCGACCGCCTCAAGGTCCAGCAACGCGAAGCGGGCGTCCGCCACGACCTGATCGACGCGGTGTTCGCGCTCGGCGGCGAGGACGACCTCGTCCGCCTCCTCGCCCGCGTCCATGCGCTGCAGGCGTTCATGGCCACCGACGACGGGGCGAACCTGCTCGCCGGGTACAAGCGTGCGGCGAACATCCTCAAGAAGGAGGGCTACGCCGCCGCCGACTCCACCCGTCATCCCGGCCCTGTGCCGGGATCCACTGCGCCGCAGGCGACGGCATCGCGGGAGGAGGGCTGGACCGCGGAACAAGTCCGGGGTGACGGAACGGCTCCGCACAAACAACTTTCCTACACGCCCGAAAATGAGGAAGCTGCCCTCATCGCCGCTCTCGACAGTGCCGAGCCCAAGGCTGCGGTCGCGGTCGAGGCGGAGGATTTCGAGGGTGCGATGGCGGCATTGGCAACGCTGCGCTCGGCCGTAGATGCGTTCTTTGACAAGGTGACCGTGAACGACTCGGACGCCGTGAAGCGTGAGGCTCGTCTCGCGCTGCTGGCGCGGATGCGCGACGCCGTCCATCGCGTCGCCGATTTCGGCAAGATCGAGGGGTAGGGAAGCGACTCGCGCGCGTGTGGGACTGTGACTTTTGGGACGTTTCGACCCGATCGGATCGCCTGCACCACGCGTCATTTTTCCGCAACACAAGCAAATCTGTTCGGTGACAGCGCTGGACAGGGTCTTCCCCCTTGTTCGCACCTGCGGTAGGCGCGCCCAAAGCGCCGGGCAGGGCGCCACGGAAGGGGTTTGAATGACTCGTTATGTGTACCGCTTCGGCGGCAACGTTTCGGACGGTGGCGCCGGCGACAAGAATCTGCTCGGCGGCAAGGGTGCCAATCTCGACGGCATGGCCTCGATCGGCCTGCCCGTGCCCCCCGGCTTTACGATTTCGACCCCCGTTTGCGCGCTCTATTACGAGAATGGCGGGGCCTTCCCCGACAGCCTCAAGGCCGAAGTCGCCAATGGCGTCGCGCATATCGAGGGGATCACCGGCAAGAAATTCGGCGTTGCCGCCGATCCGCTGCTGGTCTCGGTCCGCTCGGGCGCGCGCGCGTCGATGCCGGGCATGATGGACACCGTCCTCAACCTCGGCCTCAATGACGAGACCGTCGCGGGCCTTGCCGAGATCAGCGGCGATGCGCGCTTTGCGTGGGACAGCTATCGCCGCTTCATCCAGATGTATTCGGACGTGGTGCTCGAGCTCGACCATGGCCGGTTCGAGGAAGCGCTGGAGATCGCCAAGGAGGATCGCGGCTATCATCTCGATACCGAGATGACCGCGGGCGACTGGCAGGCGCTGGTCGCCGAGTATAAGGCGCTGGTGGTCGAGCTGTGGGACGGCAAGGCGTTCCCGCAGGACGTACACGACCAGCTCTGGGGCGCGATCGGCGCGGTGTTCGGATCGTGGCAGTCGGAGCGGGCGAAGGTCTATCGCCGGCTCAACGAC
>CAZBYE010000210.1:0-5663 GCA_964496045.1 uncultured Stakelama sp. | reverse complement strand
CGGCGCAGATCGCGCGCCCGCGTCAGGATGATGTCCTCGAGCTTCTGCACCGTCGAAGCCTCAACCGGCGAATCGACCCACTGGCCGTTGCGGTTGACCTGACGCTGCGCGCTCACGCGAAGCGCATCGGCGCGCAGATCCTGATCGAGGATCGCGACCGTAAGCTTGGTCCGCTCGGTCTGGAGGTTCGGATTCACATACCAGTCGGTGACAATCACGCCGCCGTTCGAATCGGTCTGCATGATCGGTGCGAACGAAACGGTGTCGAGCGCGGCGCGCCACAGATAGGCGTTGACGCCGATAGTGGTGACCTTCGACGCAGCGAGGTCCGCGCGGGGGCGATCCTTGCCACCGCCGCATGCGGCGAGCGGAGCCGTCAGGCTCAGGGCAACGCTGCCCAGGATCGCGGTGCGCAACAGGCGGTTCATCGGCATCTTCCTATGGGAAACTCTAAGGGTGGCGAGCATCTATAGATCGTCATGCGCCCGCCGCAAGCGCAAGCCGCTCTGAGCGCCCCGGCACGCCCTCCTGTGCGTCTTGTGCAACACCTGTGGGGAAAAGCGATTCCGGCGGTGGTACATTGCGGCGGAATCATGGTAGGCGCTGAGTCACGGTAGGGGATCAAATGAGCGTTCGGCGACTCATGACTGGCATAGGGATCGGCGCGCTGGGCGCAGCCGGCCTTGTCGTCGCGCCCGCACTTCTTGCCCAGACCGCGTCGCAACAGCGAATCACCACCCCCAAGCGTGCGCCCTCGATTGCCAGCATGGGAACCTTTACGCCCGCCGCCGCGGATCCGAAGCTTGCTGCCGTTCTGGCGCGCAGCGGCCTTGGCGGCAGCGGCTTCCGGTTCACGCCGGCCGATTCGCCGCGCTCGATCAGCCGCAGCGTCACCGTTGCGGTACGCGCCCGCACTGCCCGTCCTGCGGCTGCAGTGGCGGATCGCGGTGCTGCAGCACCTGCCGCCGTCACGCTTCAGCCGATCGCCTATAATCTTGGCGTTTCGGTGGGCTGGAAGCGCTTCGCCGTCTCGGGTGACCTCTCCAAGCTCGATCTGGCCGGGCAGCCAGGCAGCCGCGAGGCGGTCGATCTGGGGGTCAGCTACACGGGCAAGCGCGCGTCGGGCCGGATCAAGGCCGGGGCAGAGCGTCCGCTTGATGGCGTGCCGCGCCTGATTTCCGCCGACCCCAGCTATTCGATCGATGTCGGCGGTTCCTATTCGCTGACCCGCAACCTCGATCTCACTGCGGGCGTGCGGTACAAGTCCGAAGAGAATCGCCTGCCGCAGCTGACCGACAATCGTCGCGACAGCCAGGCGGTCTATGTCGGTACCGCGATCCGCTTCTGATCCGGCGCCCAGGCGTCGATTCCAGCCCAGCCATAAACGCCCAGCGGCCTGAGCGCGCGCCAGCGACGCTCGTCCATGCCGCCGAGCGCGACCACGAAAGCGTCGAGTCCGCGAATCAGCAGCCCGAGTCGCATGGGACCGAGCGCGAGCGCGCCCGGATGCGAGCGAGTCGGGTGGACGGGCGAGACGAACAACAGCCGCGCGCCGTTGCGAATCGCCGTGATCGCCTCACGCCGCGAATGGACCGGGGCGGTCAGCGCGCCGCGATGGCGGCCATGGCTGGATGCGTGTCCCAGCCGGTGCTGCCCCGCGACGATCAACGTCAGTCCCCGACGTCGGGCAATGCGACGAACCTTCGCGAACAATGCCCTGCGTTCGGCGATCGGCAATTCATAGTGCCGAAGGATCACGCCGGAGCCCTTTGGAAGCGTTGCGAGCGCGTCCCATAATGCATCGCCCAACCGCGGATCGGTCATCAGCCAGCGCCGGGGAAAATCCCTGGCATGGGAGGGGTGGCGGTGCGGCATCGCCCCTCCTATAGCCGCGCGCATGGCATCCGACACCGCTGCAACGCGCCTTTCCGCCATCCGTGACCGTATCGCCCGCGCTGCCAGCATTGCGCGCCGCGATCCCGCGGAGGTTACACTCGTCGCCATCTCCAAGATGCACGAGGCCGATGCGATCCGTCCGCTGATTACAGCGGGCCAGCGCGTGTTCGGGGAGAATCGTGTGCAGGAAGCGGCGGGCAAATGGCCCGCGCTGCGCGAGGAGACGCCGGGGATCGCTCTTCACCTGGTCGGCCAGCTCCAGTCGAACAAGGCGGAGGAGGCGGTGGCGCTGTTCGACGCCATCCATTCGGTCGATCGCCTGTCGCTCGTCACCGCGCTCGCCCGCGCGATGGACAAGGCGGATCGCCGCCCGCCCTGCTTCATTCAGGTCAATATCGGCGACGAAGCCCAGAAGGGCGGTTGCGCCGTCACCGATCTCCCCGGGCTGCTCGCCGAGGCGCGCGCCGCGGTGCTTCCCGTCGCCGGGCTGATGGCTGTCCCGCCGCTCGGTGTCGATGCCGCGCCCTATTTCGCGCTGCTGGCCAAGCTGGCCCGCGACCATGACGTCACCGGGCTCAGCATCGGCATGTCCGACGATTTCGAGACCGCAGTCACCCTTGGCGCCACGCATGTCCGCGTCGGCACCGCCCTGTTCGGAGCACGTGCATGAGCCTTCCCATCCGCTTCGACGCGATCATCTTCGATTTCGACGGGGTGCTGCTCGAGAGTGAATATGCCGGCAACAAGCAGGTTGCGGAATATCTGACGGGGATCGGCCATCCGACCACGCCTGAAGAATCGATGGCCAATTTCATGGGGTTCTCCGGGCGCGAGTTCCTCGATGCGGTAGAGCGCTGGATCGGCCGTCCGCTGCCCGCCGATTTCTACGACGCGCGCGCAATCGAGGATCAGCGGGCGCTGGAGGAAGGGATCGAGGCCGTGGTCGGTGCGGTGGCGTTCATCCGCTCGCTTCCCGATTCGCTTCCGCGCGCGATTGCCTCTTCGAGCATGACGCCGTGGATCGCGGGGCATCTCGATCATCTCGGCGTCCGCGATGCCTTCGGGGACAAGATCTTCAGCGGCCGCGAGCATGTGACGCGGGGCAAGCCGGCGCCGGACATCTATCTTCATGCGGCGCAGGCGCTGGGCGTCGATATCGCGCGCTGCGTGATCCTCGAAGATTCGCCGGTGGGCGCGACAGGGGCGGTCGCTTCAGGGGCGCATGTCATCGGACTGTGTGCGGGCAGCCATTGCGGTGACGGGCATGACGAGCGTCTGCGCGCAGTCGGTGTCCACGATATCGCGCACGACTTCGGCGAAGTCGCTCGCCTGATGGCCTAACCGCCCCGGCTCAGTATGAAGGTGCGCAGTGCGATCGCGTCCTCGAGCGCGTTGTGCGGCACGGCGCTTCTCGCTGCGGCGTCGAAGCCGGGCGCGTCGCATAGCTCGAACGTGACGCGTGCAATCGGATGGCGGTATCCCGGCCGCGCGATCAGCGCCATCGCGGCATGGGCGATGTCCTCGGGCCAGTCGGCGATCACCACCGGATGCGGGTCGTTCGCCAGATAGGTGGCGAGCGATTGCCCAAGCACCTCGCGCGTCACCGGTTCGATGTTCAGCACCGGCAGCACATGCCCGGCGACCCATGGCGTCGGCTCCGGACAGTCGAGCGCAGCGTAGAAAGGGGGGCTGCCGTCTTCGGGCGCCAGCGCAAGTGCAATCAGCGCGCCGCCGAACCCGTTGAACTCGGCGTCGAGATAATAGCGCACTAAAGCTGATGCCCGGTGCGGTCGCGCTTGGTGGCGAGATAGCGTTCGTTGTGCGGGTTGGGCGGCAGGCTGTGCGGTACCCGCTCGGCGACGGCGATTCCGGCGGCTTCGAGTCCCGCGACCTTCTCGGGATTATTGGTCAGCAGCCGCACCCGGTCTTGTCCCAGCAGCCTGAGCATCCGGCCGGCGACGCCAAAGTCGCGCGAGTCGACCGCGAAGCCCAGCCGGGTGTTGGCATCGACCGTGTCGAACCCCTGATCCTGCAGCGCATAGGCGCGTAGTTTGTTGATCAGGCCGATCCCGCGCCCCTCCTGCCGCAGATAGAGCAACACGCCCCAACCGCTGTCGGCGATGGCGTGGATCGCCGCGTGGAGCTGAGGCCCGCAATCGCATTTGAGGCTGCCGAGCACGTCACCAGTCAGGCATTCGCTGTGCAGCCGCACCAGCGGCGGGCTGCCGTTGGGCTGGCCGATCAGCAGTGCGACATGCTCGTCGGGCGCTTCGGGGGTGCGGAAGGCGACGATCTCGGTGTCCTCGGCGCCCGCGACCGGAAGCCGCGCGCGCGTGACGATCCGCAATCGCACCGGGTCCTCATGCGCGTCGATATCGGCGGGGGTTATGGCGTCGCCACCTTCCGTCTCACGGATGAAGAAGGCGGGCACCAGCCCGGCGATCCGCGCCAGCCGCAGCGCCGCGGCGGCGGCATCGGCGACGGGCACCGGAATCGCGCGGAACGGACCCTTGAGCGGGGTTGCCAGGTCGAGTTGCGGGTCGGCCAGCGCCACAGCGCCATCGAAGTCGAGCCATGGCGCGCGCTGGACGAGCACCGGCGCGTCGGGAACGGCGGCGTCGCGCTGGTTGGCGAGCTTGAGCGTCGCTGCGCGTCCGGCAGAGATCAGCACCGGCGCCGTCGAATCGGGATCGAACCCGGCCAGACGCGCCGCGTCGCCGGTCTCGATCGCCAGCAGCGCGAGCGTGCCGGCTTCACCCCGAATCGCGATCGGCCAGCCGCGGCGCAGGGCATCGATGGCCTGAGCGACGGCGCGGCTGTTCAAAAGTCGAACTCGGTGACGATCGGCACATGGTCCGACGGCTTGAGCCAGCTGCGGCACGGCTCGCACACGCGGTGCGCAGTGGCCTTTGCCGCTACATCCCTGCTTGCCCACATATGATCGAGCCGGCGCCCGCGGTCGGATGCGGCCCAGTCCTTGGCGCGATAGCTCCACCAGGTGAAGCAGCGCCCGGGCGCGGGGATGAAGTGGCGGCCGAGATCGACCCAGTCGTTCGCCGCCTGCAGCCGTCCCAGTGCCTCGACTTCGATCGGAGTGTGGCTGACGACATCGAGCAGTTGCTTGTGGCTCCACACGTCGGATTCGAGCGGGGCGATGTTGAAGTCGCCGGTCACGATCACCGGAAGATCGCCGAGCCCTTCGGACCAGCGTGTCATCCGTTCGATGAAATCAAGCTTCTGGCCGAATTTGGGGTTCACCTCGCGATTGGGAACGTCGCCGCCGGCGGGAACATAGACATTCTCAAGCCGCACACCGTTGGGCAGCCGCACGCCGACATGCCGCGCTTCGCCATTGGCCTGCCAGTCGAACCGGTCGTCTTCGATCAGCGGCACGCGACTGACGATCGCAACGCCGTGATGCATCCGCTGGCCGTGGATGATGATGTGGTCATAACCCAGCGCGCGTAGCGGCGCATGTGGGAAGTCGTCGTCGATCACCTTGGTTTCCTGCAGGCACAGGATATCGGGCGCCTCCTCGCGGAGGAATTTCTCGACGATCTCCATACGGAAGCGGACGGAGTTGATGTTCCAGGACGCGATCTTCATGCGACCGGGGATGTAGTCGGGGAAACTGCGCTGCGCCAGAGTTCCTGATGATTGCAGGCCGGTACCCCAGCGCCGAAAGGCGCTGGTCCAAAACGCGAAAGGCCCCCGCTCCGGGGGCATGGAGCGAGGGCCGACCTAGCGTTCGTCACGCAGGCGGGAAG
>CAZBYE010000209.1:0-5693 GCA_964496045.1 uncultured Stakelama sp. | reverse complement strand
GCGCGTGGCGACCACGACCTCTTCGAGCGTCACGTCGCCGACCAGCAGGTCATAGGTCGAGTGTTCGCGATCCGCTCGGCTGATACCCAGGCCCGTCGAGCAGTTGCCCTGGGGATCGAGGTCGAGAAGGAGCACCCGCTGACCGGTCGCGGCAAGCGCGGTTCCGACATTGATCGCGCTTGTGGTCTTACCCACCCCACCCTTCTGGTTCGCGATGGCGATGCAAATCATCTCGGGCGGACCCCTTTGGCGACGACGATGAGTGAATCGGAAGCCGTGATGCTCGGTTCCACGTGGAACGAACCATGCCATTTGCGGCGCGCCTCTTCCAGCTCCGATTGCGCATTTCGGCCCTTTGGCAGCACCCAGACTGTGGAAGACGTGGATCGATGTGCGGCAATGCGGAACAGATCGGAAAGCTGAGCAACGGCGCGGGCAGAAATCACCGCGACCTCCCCCGCGGTCCGTTCGATCTTGTCGGTATGGACGGTCACATTCCCGAGGCCAAGCTCAGCCGCAGCGCGCGACAGGAAGTCGGTACGCAGTTTGCGGGGTTCGACCAGTTCGACCGGCGCTTCGCGGAGCAACGCCACGACAAGGCCGGGCAGCCCTGCCCCGCTGCCGATATCCAGGAAAATGCCGTCCGCTGGCATATGATCGAGCAGCTGGGCCGAATCGACGATATGGCGGGACCACATCTGATCGAGTGTCGAAGGCGCGACCAGATTCTGCTTCCCCGCCTCCTCGCGCAGCAGTTCGACAAAGGTAGCGAGCTGTGTTTCACGTGAAACACCGAACTGCGCGCGGATCCATTCGCGAGCTTCATCCTCGGTCATGCGGCCCTCCGAACGTGCAGCATGATCGCGGTGAGCGCTGCCGGGGTGATGCCGCGCACCCGCGCGGCATCACCGACCGTCGCCGGCCGCGCAAGGCTCAGGCGCTCGATCATCTCGTTCGACAGCCCGGGGATTGCGGCATAATCGAGCGCGGCGGCGATCCGCGTGCCGTCGGATCGGGTCATCGCTTCCTGCTCGGCTGCCTGACGTTCGAGATAGGGGGCATAGCGTGCGTCCTCGATCAGTTCGGCGAGCAAGTCGGGGTCGGTCCCGGCGACATCGACGCCAAGATGCGTAATGCTCACTCCGGTGAAGCGAAGCCATTCGAACGCTGTGCGGCGCGCGCCGTCCTGCGACACGGGAGCGCCCGCCTGACCCAGCATATGTGCGGTGCGTGGCGCCGCGAAGCGCATGTCCAGCGCAGCGCGGTTCTCCCGGCGACGGGCCTGATGCACCCGGCGCACATCGCCAATGCACCCGGCAGCGTCCCCGATCGTGCCCAGCCGGGTCTCGGCATTGTCCGCACGCAGGCGCAGGCGATACTCGGCACGCGCAGTGAGCATGCGATAGGGCTCGGTCACACCCTGCAGTGTGAGGTCGTCGATCATCACGCCGATATAGCTGAGCTCGCGGGGCAGGATCATCGGCGCACGGCCCAGCGCCAGCGCCGCTGCATTGACCCCGGCGACCAGTCCCTGTGCAGCCGCTTCCTCATAGCCCGTCGTGCCGTTGATCTGCCCGGCACAGAACAGGCCCGGCACGTCGCGGCTCTCCAGCGACGCATCCAGCGCACGCGGATCGACATGGTCATACTCGACCGCATAACCCGGCGTGACGATCGTCGCGCGGCCAAGGCCCGGGATCGAAGCGATCATCGCGGCCTGCACGTCGGTCGGCAACGAGGTCGAAAGGCCGTTGGGATAGACGAGATCGGTCTCCAGCCCCTCCGGCTCGAGGAAGATCTGATGCCCGTCCCGGTCACCGAAACGGAAGATCTTGTCCTCGATCGACGGACAATAGCGCGGGCCACCCGCCTCGATTGCTCCGCTGAACAGCGGTGAACGGTCGAGGCCGCTCCGAATGATATCGTGCGTCTGCTGTGTGGTCCGCGTGATTGCACACACGAGCTGCGGCAGCCGTGGCGTATCGGTGAGCGGCGACATTCGCCAGGGTTCAACATCGGAAGGCTGTTCGTCGAGCGCGCCCCAGTCGATCGTCCGCCCGTCGAGGCGCGGCGGCGTTCCGGTCTTGAGCCGCGTAATCGGCAGCGCCAGCTCGCGCAGCTGGACGCCGAGCGCGGTTGCGGCGCGTTCGCCGACCCGGCCACCGGTTTCACGCTCTTCGCCACGGAAGATCCGTCCACCCAGAAAGGTGCCGCTCGCGATGACCACCGCGGCGCCGTGCAGCTGCTCGCCGGTGGAAAGCTGCACGCCGGCCACCCGCCCCTGCTCGACGACCAGACCCACGGCTTCGCCTGCAACGATATCGAGGCCAGGCTGCGCTGACAGCATCGTCTGGATCGCTGCAGCGTAACGCTTGCGGTCAGCCTGGACGCGCGGACCCTGCACCGCTGGCCCTTTCGAGCGGTTGAGCAGGCGATAGTGGATCGCTGCCTGATCCGCAGCGCGCGCGATCAGTCCATCAAGCGCATCGACCTCGCGCACCAGATGGCCCTTGCCCAGCCCACCGATCGCCGGGTTGCACGACATCGCCCCCAGCGTCGCCGGATCAAAGGTGATCAGCGCGGTGCGCGCGCCGCAGCGCGCAGCCGCAGCCGCCGCCTCGGTGCCGGCGTGTCCGCCGCCGATCACGATCACATCCCATGTCCGCATGGGGATCGAAATAGCGCCGCGCGGCGCTGCGGTCAAAAGCGTTCCACGTGGAACATCATTTGCCGATGCAGAAGCGCCCGAACAACGTGTCGAGCATGGCCTCAACATCCGCGGCGCCGGTGATCCGGTCGAACGCGCGCAATGCGTGACGCAGATCCTCGGCGATCAGCAACGGGTCACTCCCCTCGCCTGCACTCCGCAACGCCGCTGCGGCAAGGCTGGCCAGGTCGCGCTGGCGGCGATTGAGCGGGATCGCGTCGCTTGCGGGCAGCATCGCGCGCGCCGCCTCCGCGATCCGATCCCATAGCTGCGCAACGCCCATCCCTGTTCGTGCGGAAACGCTCAGCCGCGCGCTGGCGACGGCTTCGCGCCCTGCGACGTCGGCACGCGGATGGATCAGGATATGGGGAACGCCCGATAGCGGCGGCGATGCATCGTCGAGCCACAGGACCAGATCCGCCTGATCAAGCGCCTCCTGTGCACGCGCAATGCCGATCTCTTCCACCATGTCGGACGGGGCATCGTGCAGGCCCGCGGTATCGGTAAGCAGATAGGCGACGCCCTCGCGCATCACCGGTGCCTCGATCCGGTCGCGCGTCGTTCCCGCCAGTGGCGATACGATCGCCGCCTCGCGCTCGGCGAGCGCATTGAGCAAGGTCGATTTACCCGCATTGGGAGGACCGGCGAGCACCACGCGAATCCCGTCACGCAGCCGCTCGATCCCGGGCTCGGCCAGCACCGCATCGATCTCGCCCGCAAGCGCGCGCGCGCCGTCGCCTATCCGGTCGAGCGTCCCCGCTTCCGCCGCGACATCATCTTCGTCGGCGTGATCGAGCATCGCCTCGACCACAGCGGAAAGCTGCAGCGTTCGCGCCGCCCATGTTTCGATCCGCTGGCGGATTCCACCCTCGGCCGCGCGCATCGCTGCACGGCGCTGCGCCTCGGTTTCAGCGGCAAGAAGATCCGCGAGCCCCTCGGCCTCGGTCAGGTCGATCCGTCCGTTGGCCAGTGCCCGGCGTGTGAACTCACCCGCTTCCGCGGCGCGCAACCCGGACATGCCCGCAAGCGCGGCCTCCACGGCCCGCACCACCGCTCGGCCGCCATGAAGATGAAGTTCGGCAAGATCCTCGCCCGTCGCGGTCGCCGGACCAGGAAAGATCAGCACCAGCGCGCGATCGAGGTGCGTCTCGCTTGTGGGCGACGTTCGCAATGTTCGCAGCGACGCGCGACGTGGCGCCGGCAATTTCCCCGCCAGCGATTCGACCGCCGCGAAGGCTTGGGGTCCTGAAATGCGGATCACGCCGATCGCAGCGGGCGGCTGCCCGCTCGACAGCGCAAAGATCGTGTCGGTCACTCGCTGCCGCTACGCTTGCCCATATCGAACATGCCGCGCCAGAAGTTCATCCCGGCCTCCCCCATGGGAGTCCAGCTCTTCATCATCGTCTCGATCATCTCGGGGTTCACCATGCCCTTGTCCATCGAATCGAGCAGCATCTTGATATAATGGTCATGGACAGGCGTGAAGTCGGGCAGCCCCATCGTACGGCGGGCTTCCTCTGGCGTGCAATCGATCTCGACATTGATCTTCATAGGCTCTTCTCCGCTTGAGCGGGGCGCTCGCCCTGCCCTACGCTGCGACCATGTATGCGCGCGACCACGCCCTGATCGCAACGCCCATCGGCCCGATCCGGGTCGAAGGCGATGCCGAAGCCCTGATCCGCATCGAGGTTGGCGTGAAGGACACCCGCCGACGTGGAGAGCTCACCCCTGTGCGCAACGCCGCTGACCAGCTCGAAGCCTATTTTGCGGGCGATCTCAAAGCCTTCGATCTGGTCCTACCACAGATCGTTTCACTGCGCGGACAGATGCTGCGCGCCGGCCTGATCGCACTCCGCTACGGTGAAACGGCCAGCTATGGCGAGCTTGCGCGCCGACTTGAATCCGGGCCGCGCGCGATCGGGCAGCTCTGCGCGCGCAATCCCTTTCCGATTGTCGTTCCCTGCCATCGGGTTCTCGGGGCAGGAGGAACATTAGGTTCCTATTCGTCGGGCGATGGGCCCGCGACCAAACAATGGCTGCTCGATCATGAGCAGCGCCATTCCTGACGGAGATATATATGGCGACGACCACGATCCAAAGCCTCGACGGCAGCGGCGACTTCGCCGCCTACCGCGCCGATCCGGAGAGCACACCGCGTGGCGCAATCATCGTGATCCAGGAAGTATTCGGGGTGAACGAAGGTATCCGTCGTAAATGCGACCATTGGGCGTCGAAGGGTTACACCGCTTTCGCCCCCGATCTGTTCTGGCGGCTTGGGCCGGGTATCGAACTCGATCCCGATGTCCCGGAGCAAATGGAACGCGGTCTCGGCTTGTTCGGCACGTTCGATCAGGACAAGGGGATCGAGGATATCGAGGCGACGATCCGCACCGTGCGCGCCGCGACCGGCACGAAGGTCGGTGTAACCGGCTACTGCCTGGGCGGCCGCCTCGCCTATATGACCGCGGCCCGCACCGATAGTGACGCCAGCGTCGGCTATTATGCGGTCGGTGTGGACGGGCTGCTTGGGGAGAAGCATGCGATCGCCAGGCCGTTGCTGCTCCATATCGCCGGCAATGACGGGTTCGTATCGCCCGAGATTCAGGCGAAGATGCACGCGGGACTGGACGATCACCCCCGTGTGACGCTTTACGATTATCCCGGCGAGGATCACGGCTTCGCGACCGAGATGGGCAATCGCCGCTCGGAAGCCGCGGCGCAGCTTGCCGACAGCCGCACCGAGGCGTTCTTCGCCGAACATATCGGCTAACAAGAAAAGGGCGGCGTCCATATCGGACGCCGCCCTATTTTCGTTCTGGATCAGCAGCTTACTGGAAGAGCTGCAGAACCCCGATGTCCTTGTCGATTAAGCCGGTGTAAATCATCGCTCTGGCCACCCCGAGGAACAACAAAACACCGGTACACGCAAATCACCGCAAGCGCTCGAAATACTTTGCCATAACATTTCGCGGCACACCACACACAC
>CAZBYE010000208.1:0-5697 GCA_964496045.1 uncultured Stakelama sp. | reverse complement strand
CCGGGTACTTCTCGGCCGACCTCTTCATCGCCGTCATATTCATATTTGCCGCCCCAGCCGTTGAAGCGGAAGGCGTGGCCGACGCCCTTGTCGTCGAGGATGACGCCAGTATCGCGCAGCCAGATGTCGCCGAACGGTGCGACCACGACCTTCGCCGCGTCGCCCGCGAGCAGGCGCGCGGCGGTGGCCGCTTCCTCATCCGCCGCGACGAGCAGCACCTGCTCACCCGCGCCGCCCGCATGGACCGCACGGGCAAAGGCGGCGACCTCGGCCCGGGCGGCGTTCAGCGATTCCCACAGCTCGGGATGGCTGGGGAAGCCGATCCATACGGCCTTGTGCTTGGCCCATTCGGCTGGCGGCGTCGGCTTCATTGGTACTTACTTCGCTCCCTGACGTGACGTGTCGCGGGCGGCGCGGAATTCGTCGCCCTCGTTCCAGTTGGGCCAGTCGCTGCCCGTCGCGAGCATGCGGCCGACGGCGTAATAGAGTTGCAGGTCCTTCTCGACCCCCGCCCAGTTCCAGTTGGGGTCGTACTCGTCCTTGGGGCCGTGGTATTTGTTCTTCTCGTAATCCTGCGCCGCAGCCTTGCCCGCCGCGGTGCCGCCCTCGACGAGGTCATCACCCGCGTCGAAATAGAGCATCGGGACGCCGTGCTTGGCGAGCATGAAGTGGTCGGAACGATAGTAGAAGCCCTTCTCCGGCGTCGGCTCGCCGCTGGCGGTGCGGCCCTGTGCAGCCAGCGCGCGGTCGAGATAGGCTTCGAGCCCCGACTTGCCCTTGCCGACGACGACGACGTTCTTCGCGGGAGGCGTCAGGCTGAGCGCGTCCATGTTGACGCCGCCGACGGTCTGAGCGAGCGGGAAGACGGGGTTGTCGCCATAATATTTGGAGCCGAGCAGCCCCGATTCCTCGGCGGTGACGGCGAGGAAGACGAGCGTGCGGTCGGGCGCGCCGGCCTTCACCTGCGCTTCGGCAAGCGCGACCAGCGCCGCGGTGCCGGTGGCGTTGTCGATCGCGCCGTTGCAGATATCATCGCCATCGGCCGCCGCCTCGCACCGGCCGAGATGATCCCAGTGCGCGGTGTAGAGGACATATTCGTTCGGCTGCTTCTTGCCGGGGAGGATGCCGATGACGTTCTTCGACGCGTGCTTGCGGATGTCGTTGTCGAAGCTGATCGACGCCTTCACGTCGCCGATCACGACGGGCTTGAAGCCTTTCACCTTGGCGGCAGCGGCGAGCTTGTCGAAATCCTGTCCGCCCGAGGCGAAGAGCGCCTTCGCCTTGTCGAGCTGGATCCAGCCGACCGCAGCGGACTGGTCGGCATGGCCGTTAGCGGCGTCGGCGACCTGCTGCTCGCCGGTCCAGCTCGACTGGACGACGTTCCAGCCATAGGCGGCAGGCTCGGTCTGGTGGACGATGATCGCGGCGGCGGCGCCCTGACGCGCGGCCTCCTCGAACTTATAGGTCCAGCGGCCATAATAGGTCATCGCGCGGCCGTTGAACTCGCCCTTGGCTTCCGCCGTCTGCCAGTCGGGATCGTTGACAAGGATGACGACGGTCTTCCCCTTCACGTCGACGCCGGCATAGTCGTTCCAGCCCTTTTCGGGCGCATTGATGCCGTAGCCGACGAACACGACCGGGCTGTCCTTGAGCGCGACCTTGGGGGTGACGCGATAGGTGCCCGCGACGAATTCGGGGCCGTATTTCAGGCTGATCGGCTGAGCGCCGCCGGTGAAGCTGAGCGGCGAGACGTTCTTCGCGGTGATCGCCACCAGCGGCACGTCCTGGAACCAGCTGCCGTTATTGCCGGGCTGGAGACCCGCCTTCTGGAATTGCTGGACGAGGTAATCGAGCGTCTTCTTCTCCCCCGCGGTGCCGGGCGCGCGACCCTCGAATTCGTCGGAGGAAAGGACGCGGGTCGCCTCTTTCATCGTCTCCATCGGCATCGCGGGGAGTTCGGGCGCGGTGGACTGGCCGCCGCTGCATGCGGCAAGGCCCAGCAGGGCAAGAAGGGCGAAGCGCATCGACATCGTCTCCGGGTAATTTCGTTGCGCGACTTGTGGCAGCGGGCGGCGCGAGGGGCAAGCCGATCGCTTGCGAATGGCAGGGCGGCGTTGCAGATTGCCGGGCATAGGGGGAGAAACCGAGTGAAAACATGGATCTATCTGGCGTGCCTTTCTGCCGCGGCGCCGGCTGCTGCGCAGGGCTTTGACGCGGCGCGCGCGTTCGGTGCGCGGGAATCCGTCGAACAGGCGAGCCTTTCGCCCGACGGCACCAAGCTGGCCTATCTGGCCCCGATCGCGGGACAGGGTTCGGCGGTGCTGGTCGTCCGCCTCGACGAGCCCAATGCCGCACCCGCGCGGATCATGAACGCATCGGGCGATCCCGAACGCCTCCAGCAATGCCGCTGGGCGACCAATTCGCGGCTGGTGTGCAACGTCTATGCGGTGAGCAAGATCGACGGCATCACGCTCGTCATCACCAACCGGATCGTTTCGTTCAACGACGATGGCAGCAAGGTTGCCGTGCTGCAGCACGACCGCGGCTCGGGCCAGCAGCTGGGATATGCGACGTTCGGCGGGTCGGTGATCGACTGGAACCCCGGCGAAGACCAGGTGCTGATGATGCGGCAATATATTCCGGAGACGAGCACCGGATCGCGTCTGGGACAGAAGATGGAGGGAATCGGCGTCGATGCAGTCGATCCGGTTACGCTCAAGACGAAAGTCGTCGAAGTCGCCAACCGTATGGCCGCGGAATATATTACCGACGGACGCGGCACGGTGCGGATCCGCGGGCTCAATGAGGAGCGGGACGGCTACACCACGGGCACACGCAATTACTTCTTCCGCCATCAGGATGACCGCAGCTGGAAGGCGCTGAGCACCGTCACGCACGGCGAGGGCTTTGACCCCCATGGCGTCGATCCGGCGCTCGATGTCGCCTATGGGCTCAAACGCGCCAACGGACGGCTTGCAGCCTATAGTGTCGCGCTCGACGGGACTGGCACCGAGAAGCTCATCTTCGCCCATGACAGCGTCGACGTGACCGGGTTCGCGCGGATCGGGCGCAACGGCCGCATCATCGGCGCACGCTACACCACCGATGTCGGCGCAGTTCACTATTTCGACCCGGCGGTGGGTGCGATGATCCGCACGCTGGGCAAGGCGCTGCCCAAGCTGCCGTTGATCCAGGTGATCGATTCGAGCGAGGACGAGAACCGCATGCTCGTTTGGGCAGGCAGCGATACCGATCCCGGCCGCATCTTCCTGTTCGATCGCGCGAAGAAGAGCCTCACCGAGCTCATGCTGCAGCGGCCGCAGCTCGAGAAGGCAGTCCTCGCGCCGATGAAGCACATCACCTACCCCGCCGCCGACGGGACCATGGTGCCGGCCTATCTGACGCTTCCCGCGGGCAGCGCGGGTAAGGGACTGCCCGCGATCGTCCTGCCGCATGGCGGCCCGGAGGCGCGCGACGTATGGGGCTTCGACTGGCTCTCGCAATTCTACGCCAGCCAGGGCTTCGCGGTGCTGCAGCCCAATTTCCGCGGCTCGGCCGGCTATGGCGACGCATGGCTGCGCAAGAACGGCTTCCAGAGCTGGAAAACCGCGATCGGCGACGTCAGCGATGCCGGCCGCTGGCTGGTGAAGGAAGGGATCGCCGACCCGGCGAAGCTCGGCATCGTCGGCTGGTCCTATGGCGGCTATGCGGCGCTGCAATCGGCCGTGGTCAATCCCGACCTGTTCAAGCGCGTGGTCGCGATCGCGCCGGTGACCGACCTCGGACGGCTCAAGGCCGAAGCCCAGGCCTATACATCGGCGAACGAGGTCGAACGGTTCGTCGGCTCCGGCCCGCATATCGAGGAAGGATCACCCGCGCGGCATGCGGCCGCGATCAAGGCGCCGGTGCTGCTGGTCCATGGGGATCTGGACCTCAATGTGCCGATCGGCCACTCGTCCCTGATGCAGACGCGCCTGACCGCGGCGGGCAAGGCGTCCGTACTGATGACCTTCAAGGGCCTCGACCATTATCTCGAGGACAGCAGCGCACGGATGCAGATGCTGCAGAAGAGCGCCGCGTTCCTGAAGGTGCCCTGAAACACAAGGGGCGGCGCAAAGGCCGCCCCTTCTTGTCAGTGCAGCGGCTTTGCGCGCAAGCGGACTGAGTCGATCCCCGGACGGCAAACGAAAAGGGCGGCCCCGAAGGACCGCCCTTTGCTGTTTCGGCTGAGACCGGAACTTAGCGCGAATAGAATTCGACGACCAGGTTCGGTTCCATCTTCACCGGGTACGGCACCTCGTCGAGGGTCGGCCCGCGGGTGAAGGGGATCTTCGACGCGCCATCCGGGGCGACGTAATCGGGGATGTCACGCTCGGCGAGGCTCTGTGCTTCCATCACCAGCGCCATTTCCTGCGCCTTCGAGCCCAGCTCAACGGTCTCGCCCGGCTTGATGCGGCGCGAACCGATGTTGCACTTCTCGCCGTTCACCTTGACGTGGCCATGGTTGACCAGCTGGCGTGCAGCGAAGATCGTCGGCGCGAACTTGGCGCGGTAGACGATCATGTCGAGGCGCATTTCGAGCAGGCCGATCAGGTTCTGACCGGTGTCGCCCTTCATCTTCGAAGCGTCTTCGTACGAGCGCTTGAACTGCTTCTCGGTGATGTCGCCGTAATAGCCCTTGAGCTTCTGCTTGGCGCGCAGCTGGATGCCGAAGTCCGACATCTTGCCCTTGCGGCGCTGGCCGTGCTGACCGGGGCCGTACTCACGCTTGTTGACGGGCGACTTGGGACGACCCCAGATGTTCTCGCCCATCCGGCGATCGAGCTTGTACTTGGCGCTGGAACGCTTCGACATTTGAAATTCCTTACAATTGCTACGACGTTGACCCGGCAGATGCCTGATCGCGTTTCCGGTATCGCCCGTGGAAACCACAGGGCCGCTGCTTCACCGGAGTGCAGGGCCGATTGCGAAGGCGCGCGGTTAGCGGCGACCCCGTTCGGAGTCAAGTTTTCAGCTCTTGGGCTGCTTCTTGCCCTGAATGGCCGAGAGCACGCCGCGGACCGTCCGCACCTCCTGTGCGGTCCAGCCGGGCTTGGTCAGCAGGTTGCGCAAGGTCAGCCGCGTCACCGCCACGCGCTCGGGCGGATAATAATAGCCGCTGTCGGCGAGCAGCATCTCGAAATGGCCGATCATCCCCTCAAGCTCGGCCTGCGGCGCGGGCAGGTCGAGATCGGTGCGCGGCGGCTGGACGAGGTCCTGCGCCTTCGACCATTCATAGGCGACCAGAATGACCGCCTGCGCGAGATTGAGCGAACCGAATTCCGGGTTGATCGGCACGGTGAGGATCGTGCGCGCCAGATTGACGTCCTCGGTCGCCAGCCCCGAACGCTCAGCGCCGAACAGGATCGCGGAGCGGCCGGGCGCGGAGTGGATTTGAGAGGCGGCCTCAGCGGGGTTGACCACGGGCTTGGTCACGCCGCGCTTGCGCACCGTGGTGGCGTAGACATGCTCGCAATCGGCGACCGCGTCTGCGACGCTTTCGAACAGACGCGCCTGCTCGAGAATGACATCCGCACCGCTCGCCGCCGGACCCGCCTTGGGGTTGGGCCAGCCGTCGCGCGGGGAGACGAGGCGCATTTCGGGCAGCCCGAAATTGAGCATCGCGCGCGCCGCCTTACCGATATTCTCGCCGAGTTT
>CAZBYE010000207.1:0-5713 GCA_964496045.1 uncultured Stakelama sp. | reverse complement strand
CCATGTCGAATGGTTCGAGGGCAATTTCGAAGCGTATGAGGAAGACAAGCGCCGTCGCCTCGGCGACGCGGCGGACCGTCCGACGCGTCTCGCCTACAAGAAGCTCACGCGCTGAACCGGATCACGCGCCGCCTAAAAGCGGCGCGTGATTCCGAAATAGAGTTCGATATCGGGGCTGGCGGCATTGAGGCCGGCGACCGCACCGGCGTCGAGCTGGAGATTGTCCTTTGCCAGCCAACCGAACGACAGGCTCGCCAGCGCTTCCGTGACGTGCCCGGCGGGATCTTCGTCGCGGGTCATCTGGAGTTCGAGCGCTCCGCCCAGCGAATCGCTGAGCGCGGCGCTGATCCCGATCACGGTGCCATAGGCAAGGTGACGGCCCTGTCGATCACCATCGACCGCGGCGTCGATCGCAGGGGTCAGCGCGATCGCGATCGTATCGTTGACGCTGTAGCTGATCGGAAGGATCAGCCCCGCACCCCAGTCACCCGCACCGATCGCGTCGCTGCCAACGGGCAAGGTGGCGTAGGGCATGATCGCCGCGGAGAAGCCCGAGCCGTCCGGGTTCGACAGATTGTAACGCGCCGCGAGCGTGACATCGCCGACTCCCGAACCGCGGGTGACGGCTCCGGTCACCTTATCGCGCGTGCGGACGGTGCCGAATGCGGTCCAGCCCGCCTGTACCTCCAGGCTTGGCGTCAGGCCGTGACGGATCAGCAGACTGCCAGCGATCAGGCTGTCGCTGCGCTGAGTCTCGTCCTGGTCGAGCGTCCAGTCGATTCCGCCAAGCTCGACGACGGTGCGTCCGGCATCGACCGTGCAGGCTGGCGTACCCAGTCCGGGCCGGTCCGCGCAGAGCGGGCGCGGCTCCTGTGCCTCTGCAGTGCCGGCGATCAGGCCGAGCGCGATCGCGAGAAATTTGCTCATCGGTTACAAGCCCCACTCGACGCAAATCGCGCGCCCGATCCGTCTGCTTAGCCGCCCGCGCGCGACGAAGATATCCGGAGGGGTATCGATCCTCACAGATCCGCCGTTGACCCGGAAATCCGAAGGCTGGATGGTGCCGGAAATGCAGCCGACAATCGACTTCTCCCACATTCGAAGGTTCGAGGACCTCTGGGCCCAGCTCACGCACCGGGCGCCGCGGCAGATCCCCCGCGACCAGACCGAGCGGATGCTGTTCGACGCGCTGGGACTGGGGCTGGAGCAGGCGATCCAGTATCTCGGCTGGGAGCGGCCCGAGCTTGCCGCGTTTCAGCAATGGGTGCTGGCGACTGCGGGGCCGCCCGATCCTGAGGTAATCGCGCGCTACCATGCATGGCTCGATGGCGCGCCACTGCCTGAGAGGGTTCAGGCGCGGATCGATGCGATCGATGCCGCGGCGCCGGTATTCGATGCCGACGACCTCGCGCATTGGGACCGTGAGGGGTGGGTCGTGCTGCGCGGCGCGCTCAACCCCGCAGAGGCTGCTGCGGTGGAAGCATTGCTATGGCAGACCGTCGATGGCGACCCGGCCGATCCGGCGAGCTGGTACGCCCCGCGCGGCAATGGGATCATGGTGCAGTATTTTCAGCACCCGGCGCTCGATGTCGCGCGCACGTCTCCGCGGATCCACAAGGCGTTCGCGCAGCTCTGGGGCACCGCGGACCTGTGGACGACGATCGACCGGATGAGTTTCAACCCGCCCGAGACGCCCCGGCACCCGTTTCAGGGGCCGCATCTGCACTGGGATGTGAGCCTGGCGCTGCCCGTCCCGTTTGCGACGCAGGGCATTCTTTATCTCACCGACACCGCGGCAGATCAGGGTGCACTGACGCTGGTTCCGGGCCTTCATCATCGGCTGGAAGGCTGGCTGGACGGACTGGACGGGGGCGATCCGCGTCAGGTCGATCTGAACGCGGAGGCGATACCCATTCCGGCGGGCGCGGGCGACCTGATCATCTGGCGGCAGGACCTGCCGCACGGCGCCAGCCCGAACCGCGCGGCGCGGCCCCGGATGGCGCAGTACGTCAACTTCTACTCGCCCGCGCTCACCATCCATCCGGAGTGGCGTTGAACGGTCAGGCCTTGCGGTCGAGGCTCCACGCGCCGCCGCCCGCCGCTGCGAGATACAGGAAGATGAAGGTGAACAGCAGGATCGCCTCACCGCCATTGGCCGCAGGGAACAGGCCCTTTGATCCGTGCGCGAGCCAATACCCCACTGCACACATGCCCGATGCGATGAAGGCGACGGGACGGGTGAACAGCCCGATCACCAGCAGCGCGCCGCCGATCAGCTCAATCGCACCCGCGGCATAAAGCAGGGGATTGAGCGGCATGGGGAAGGGCGGCAGGCCGAAGAATTTCGACGTGCCGTGCTGAAGAAAGGCAAGTCCCGCGACGATGCGCAGGACGGCGAGCAGCTTGTCGGACCAGCTGGCGGGGATCGGCATGGTTGAGTCTCCTTGCGCGCCAAATGGCTGATCGCCGTTGCGCAAGTGAAACCTTTCATGCCTGCCGGTTCAGATCAATCCCGCCAGCGGAAACCGATCGTTTCAGTCCCCGGTCACCTTGAGTGGGCCGAGATCACCCAGACCAACTGTGCCGCTTGCCATTGCCAGCATCCGGTCGAGGCTCTTCTTGGCCTTGAGCCGGATCTCGTCCTCGATTTCGATCCGCGGTTCGAGGTCGCGCAGCGCGATGTAGAGCTTTTCCAGCGTGTTCATCGCCATGTACGGGCAGATGTTGCAGTTGCAGTTACCGTCTGCGCCGGGCGCACCGATAAAGGTCTTATGCGGGACCGCCTTCTCCATCTGGTGGATGATGTGCGGCTCGGTTGCGACGATCATCGTGTCGCCGTCGAAGTCCTTGGCAAGCGCGAGGATCCCGCTGGTCGATCCGACATAGTCGGCATGGTCGAGCACGTGCGGCGGGCATTCGGGATGTGCCGCGACGGGCGCGCCGGGGTGCAGCGCCTTGAGCTTTAGAAGCTCGGTCTCGCTGAACGCCTCATGCACGATGCACACGCCCGGCCACAGCAGCATGTCGCGGCCCATCTTGCGGTTGATGTATCCGCCCAGATGCTTGTCGGGACCGAAGATGATCTTCTGATCCTTGGGGATCTGGCTCAGAATCTTCTCGGCGGACGAGCTGGTGACGATGATGTCGCTGAGCGCTTTCACCTCGACCGAGCAGTTGATGTAGGTCAGTGCGATATGGTCCGGATGCTTCGCGCGGAACGCGGCGAACTGCTCGGGCGGGCAGCTGTCCTCAAGCGAACAGCCGGCGTCCATGTCGGGCAGGATGACGGTCTTGTCGGGCGACAGGATCTTGGCGGTTTCCGCCATGAAGCGCACACCGCAGAACGCGATCACCTCAGCATCGGTCTCTGCCGCCTTGCGCGAGAGTTCAAGGCTGTCACCGACGAAATCGGCGAGATCCTGAATTTCCGGCTTCTGATAGTAATGCGCCAGGATCACCGCGTTGCGCTCCTTGCGCAGACGCTCGATCTCGGCACGGATATCAACGCCGGACAGGTTGCTCGGTGCGTTCATTCTGGGACCCTCTATCTTTGGCCCCACATGGCCTTGTCGGGGTCCGGGTTCAACCCATCGATGGCATTGGCGGATATTCGTACGGCGCCAGCGCGCTTCCGGGCTGACCGGTGGTCACCGCCTCGAAGATCGCAAGCCCGATCGGGCTGTAGGCGATCAGGTTGGTCAGCCCGCGCACCAGCAGGATCGTGCCGATACCCCACCACCATGCCGGATGGACGCGGCCGCGCGTGCGCAGGTCCCACAGCACGCCCGCCAGCGGGAACATCAGGATCAGCGTCACCTCGATGATCGAGGCGTGCGGCATCACCAGCGGTGCGGGGATCAGGCGCCCGAGGCCCGGCCCGGTGAGGATCGCCATGCCCGAAAAGTGCAGACGGCGATGCCAGTCGGTCCGTCGCCGCATCACGATTGCAGCGGTCGACAGACCGACAAAGGTCCAGACGGCGAGTGGTGCCATCACCACGAAGAATACGGGCTCATAGACCGGCGCAGCGCGACCCAGCCGGATCGCCTCGATCGCGACCAGCGGGCCGACGATCGCCATTGCCACGAGCCAGCCCGCGCCGATCCAGCCGAGCTTGCGATGCAGCGCGATGCTGCCCCGGGTCGCCAGCCAGGTTTGCGCAACATAGATCGTGACCCAGCCGAAGAAGATCAGCGCATGCGCATGAACCACCAGCGGCGCATTGAAGCTGGAAATGCCCATGACGACGAAGAAGGCGAAGCCGGCGACGATGACCGCCGCCATGGCGATGCCTCCCCACAGGAAGAAACCGTCGTCGCTGTGTGAAGTATCCGAAATCTCTGCTGCCGTTGCCATCGTGTGCCCCCACAACAATGTCCGGACGAAAGGCTATCATCGATCGGCAGCGAACCGAACTACTTCTTCTCGCGCGCCTCGATGTCCTTCATGACCTGCTCTGGCGAGCGCGAGACATCCCAATGCTCACGGATGCCGCGTTCGGGTGGGAAGGTGACGACCACGCGGACCTCGCCCAGCCCGGCGGCGGTCAACGGCTGCGCGAGCAGGCGGGCAAGCGCGCTGCGGGCATGTTCGCGTGCCTGCGCCATGCGTTCGGGGCTGCGCGCCTCGCGGCCCGCGACATCGGCGGCACGGACTGATGTGCGCCGGCTGAGCGCTTCCGCCGCCTCGCGCGTCACGAACAACCCGCTGGTGTCGACCAGCGTGCGGCGGCCCTCATCGGTATTGGGTGTTGCGGCGATGACATCGGGGGCGTCGACGATCAGCGTTTTCGTCTGCGCATTCCATTGCAGGTCGCGGTCGCGCAGACCCGAAAGGTCGACGTGATAGGCGACCGAATAGGGCATCTTGACGACCTGGTCGCTGCGCAACCAGCCAAAGCCGCGAATGTCAGAGGCGGTCGCCTGGACGATGCCCGAAAGCTCCGCCACCTGGAGCTTGCCCGATCCCACGAGTTTGGCTGTGACGATCTGGGTCACCGGTGCGCCGCCCTCCTCGGGCAGCGTCGCCATCCGGGTCTCAGCATAGCGGTCCCATGCGATCCATCCTGTCGCGACGACGACCAGAAGCGCGGCCGCGATCAGCGACCCGCGGATCAGCTTGTCGCGCTTCACGACATCCGCCACGCGCCACCCTCCGTCCCGGTGACGATCCCGCGCTGGCGCAGGTGGATCAGGTGCGCCAGCACCGACCGGCCCGCTGCGCCTGTGAGCCGCGGGTCGAGGCCGACATACATCTTCTCGACCATCGCCGGGATCTCTCCGATCTCCGTTCCGAGCAGGCGCAGTATCTGACCTTCGCGCTGCCTGCGATGACCCATCATTCCGCGCACCAGCCGCTGCGGCCGTTCCACCGGGTCGCCATGGGCAGGGTAGTAGACGCGATCCTCACGGCCGAGCAGCTTGTCGAGGCTGGCCATATAGTCGCCCATGTCGCCGTCGGGCGGCGCAATCACGCTGGTCGACCAGCCCATCACATGATCGCCGGTGAACAGCGCGCCGCTCTCCTCGAGAGCAAAGCAGAGATGGTTGGAGGTATGGCCGGGGGTCGCCACAGCGGTGAGCGTCCAGCCGTCGCCCGTCACCTGCTCGCCATCGGCCAGAACGCGGTCGGGCCGATAGTCGCGATCAAAGGCGGCATCGGCGCGCGGGCCATGATCGTCGAGTGCGAGCGGGGCGCAGCCGATGATCAGCGC
>CAZBYE010000206.1:0-5756 GCA_964496045.1 uncultured Stakelama sp. | reverse complement strand
GAGCAGAAGCTTCCCAAGCTTACGACGAGGGTTCGATTCCCTTCACCCGCTCCAGTTCCCCATGATCCGCACGCGCGAAAATGGAACGCACATGCGCCTATTGAGTACCGGGCGACGCAAGGCATTCGCCGCGCTTTCCACGCTGGCACTGGGCGCGGGCGCGTTCACCGCCTTTCACTTCGCCGGTCCCCAGCTTCCCTCCGGCAATACGACCGATCGCATCGCGAGTGACGTGGTGCAGGCGGTGGCCACCCCGACGCGCGTGGACTATCGCCGGCTCGAGGCGCGGATCGCGCGGCTCATGCAGGAACCCGATATGGTCGGCCTTGCGGTCGGCACGGTCGAAAACGGGCAGGTTCGCTTCGCGAAGGGCTTTGGCGAGACGGTCGCGCATAGCGGCACTCCCGTCACCCCGAACACCGTGTTCCGCTGGGCGTCGGTGTCCAAGGGGGTCGCTTCGGCGCTGGTGACCAAGCTCGCCGAAGCGGGGAAGCTGTCGCTCAACGCCCCGGTGGCATCGCTCAACACCACGCTGACGCTGCCGGGCGACTGGAGCAACGTCACGGTCGCCAATGTCCTGTCGCATCGCGTCGGACTGGTCCGGAACGCATGGGACGACCGGCTCGAGGCCGGACAAGACCCCAGGGCGTTGCGCGCGGCGCTGGGCACGCTGCCCGTCCATTGCCCGCCAGGAACCTGCTACGGCTATCAGAACATCGCCTATGATACCGCGACCGAGATCGTCGAGGGCGCGACCGGCGAGGACTATGCCAGCCTCGCCCGCAAGCGCCTGTTCGAGCCGCTGGGAATGCGCAACGCCAGCGTCGGCCGCGCGGGGCTGCAAACCGCGACAAGCTGGGCGCAGCCGCACCGCAAGGGCAAAGCGCTCGTCACGGTCAACGACGCTTATTACCGCGTGCCCGCCGCGGGCGGGGTCAATTCGTCGATCCGCGATCTGCTCATCTGGATGCAGGCCCAGATGGGCAATGCGCCGGGTGTGCTGTCGCCGACGGCGCTGGAAACGATGCACCGCGCCCGGGTCGCGACGCCGCCGCACGGACCGCGGGGGCCGATGGACCGCGCGCTGACCAACGCTTCCTACGGCCTTGGCTGGCGCAGCTTCGTCTATGCCGGCCATCCACTGGTCGGGCACCGCGGATCGGTGGACGGCTATGGATCGCTCGTTCTGTTCGATCCGGCGGACAAGAGCGGTATCGTGATGCTGTGGAACAGCAACACGGGCAAGGCCGCGCGGCTGCAGCTCGAATTCTTCGACCTGCTCTATGGTATGCCGTTCACCGACTGGTTCGAATTCGACAAGAAACCGGAGCCGGCTGAGGGGCTTCCGGCGGAGGTGACGAAGAGCCGGCCTAAATCTCGATGATGCGCTGGCCCAGCCGATCGGCTTCGGCGTGATCGTGCGTCACCATCAGGATCGGTAGCGCCGCTTCGTCGCGCAGCTGCTCGATCACCCGCATTACCTCTTCGCGCCGGGCGCGGTCGAGCGACGATAGCGGCTCATCGAGCAGCAGGAAGCGCGGCTTCGCCAGCAGCGCGCGCCCGATCGCCACCCGCCGCGCCTCACCGCCCGAGAGCGAACGCGGCCAGCGGTCGAGCAGGTGTGCGATGTCGAACCGGGTCGCCAGATCGTCCAGCGCCGAGGGATCGCCGCCCGCGCCATAGAGAAGGTTCGCCCGTACGCTGAGATGCGGGAACAGCCGTGCATCCTGAAACACATAGCCCGCGCGGCGCCGCTCAGCTGGCATATCCACCCCGGTGGCGGCATCGAACAGCGTTTCACCGGTCACGCATACATGACCCGCGTCGGGCTTCAGCAGCCCCGCCACCATGTCGAGCACGCTGGTCTTGCCGGCGCCCGACGGGCCGAACAGCACGGTGATCCCGTTGCCAGCCTCGATCCGGCAGGTCACATGCGCGTCGCCCCGGCGCTTCTCGACTGCGATGTCAAAGGACATGGACGCCCCGCCCCGCCCGCCGCGCGAGCAGTTCCGACGCCACCAATGCCGCCAGCGACAGCGCGACCGAGATCAGCGCCAGCCGCAGCACCTGTACCTCCCCGTCCGGCGTCTGCAGCGCGGCATAGATGGCGAGCGGCAGCGTCTGCGTCTCGCCGGGCACGTTGGAGACGAAGGTGATCGTCGCGCCGAACTCGCCCAGCGCGCGGGCGAAGCCGAGTACCGCCGCGGCCAGCACGCCGGGCAGTGCGAGCGGGAGCGTGATCGTCCGGAACACACGCGACCGGCTCGCGCCGAGTGTTCGCGCGGCATCCTCAAACCGTCGATCCACCGCCTCGATCGACAGCCGCATCGCGCGAACCATCAGCGGGAGCGCCATCACCCCGGCGGCGATTGCTGCACCGGTCCAGCGGAACATCACGCTGAACCCGAACCAGTGTTCGAGCCAGCCGCCGATCGGCCCGGCTGGCGCAAAGGCGAGCAGCAGCAGCCAGCCGGTCACCACTGGCGGCACGACGAGTGGCAAATGCACCAGCCCGTCGATCAAAATCTTCCCCGGAAAGCGCGTGCGGGCGAGCAGCCAGGCGAGCGCAAAGGCGATCGGCAGCGTGACGATGGTCGCGACCAGCCCGACTTTGAGCGACAGCGCGACGACCGGCCAGATGCCGCCCTCCAGCATCAGCGTCGCAAGAAGCCGTAGCGGGTGAAGATCGCGCGGCCTTCATTCGACAGCAGGAAGCGCCGGAACCCCTCTGCGTCGGGGTGCGTCGAGCCTTTCAATCGCGCGAGCGGATAGACGATCGGCGGGTGGCTCGATTGCGGGAACACGCCCGCGATACGCACCCGCGCCGAAGCGCGCGCGTCGGTCGCATAGACGATGCCATAGGGCGCCGCGCCACGCTCGACCAATGCCAATGCAGCGCGGACATTCTCCGCACGTACCAGCTGCGGCGCGGCGGCATTCCATAGTTTGAGCTTGCGCAGCGCCGCCTCGGCATAGCGGCCCGCCGGCACCGAAGCCGGGTCGGCCGCCGCGATCCGGCCACGCAGCATTGCCGCCAGTGGGCGCCGCTCCGCGGGGGCATCCACTCGGGTCACCAGCACCAGCCGGTTGCCGAGAAACGGCGCGCGCGTGCCCGGCGTGAGCATTGCGCGCTGCTCAAGATAGTCCATCCAATCGGTGTCCGCCGAGACGAACAGATCGGCGCGGGCGCCCGCAGCCACCTGACGCGCCAGCACCGACGACGCGGCGAAGGAAATCACCGGGCGCCGGTGTCCCTTGCGCGCCCAGGCATCGGCTGCAGCAGTCATCGATTCCTGCAGGCTCGCCGCCGACAGCACCAGCGGCCCGTCGCGCCCGTGCGCCGCTGCCGGGATCGCTGCGAGGCCGAGCCCCAGCGCAATCCCGATCAGCCAGCGGCGGGCGACGATCACCTCGCTATTCCACCGTCACCGACTTGGCGAGGTTGCGCGGCTGGTCGACATCGGTGCCCTTAGCCACCGCGACATGATAGGCGAGCAGTTGCACCGGTACCGCATAGACGATCGGTGCGATCAGCGGGTGGACCTTGGGCATAGTGATCGTCGCGATGCACCCCTCACCCGCCGCTTCGATCCCGTCATAGTCGCTGATGAGGACGACCTTGCCGCCGCGCGCCTGCACTTCCTGCATGTTGCTGACGGTCTTCTCGAACAGCGGCCCGCTCGGCGCGATCACGATCACCGGCACATTCTCGTCGATCAGCGCGATCGGCCCGTGCTTCATCTCGCCCGCGGCATAACCTTCGGCGTGGATGTAGCTGATTTCCTTGAGCTTGAGCGCGCCTTCCAGCGCCAGTGGATAATCGGTTCCGCGGCCCAGATAGAGCACATCGCGCGCACTCGCGACGACGCCTGCCATCCCCTCGATCGCTTCGTCATAGGCGAGTGCGGCGTTGAGCGCGGCCGGCGCCTCGGCAAGATGCCGGACAATCTCCTTCTCCTCGGCCGCGTCCATCCGTCCCTTTGCCTTGGCGAGGTTGGCGGCGAGCGCGGCGAGCACGGCGAGCTGGCAGGTGAACGCCTTGGTCGAGGCGACGCCGATCTCCGGCCCGGCATGGGTGGGAAGCAGCAGGTCCGCCTCGCGCGCCATCGTGCTGGTCGGCACGTTGACCACCGCGGCGATCGTTTGCCCTTCCGCCTTGGCGTGGCGCAGTGCGGCAAGGGTGTCGGCGGTCTCGCCCGACTGGCTGATGACGATCATCAGCCCGCCATCCTCCATCACCGGCGCGCGGTAGCGGAATTCGGATGCGACATCGATGTCGACCGCAACGCGCGCGAACTGCTCGAACCAGTATTTGGCGACCATGCCGGCATAGAAGCTGGTGCCGCACGCCACGATCGTCACGCGCCTGATCGCCGACAGGTCGAAGTCGGGGATCGGCAGGGTCACCGTGTCCTCGAGCCGCTGGAGATAGCCGCGCAGCGTCTGCGCCACGACGATCGGCTGCTCGTAGATCTCCTTCGCCATGAAGTGGCGATGGTTGCCCTTGTCGATCAGCTGGCCCGAGGCGCCCGAATTGACGATCGGGCGCTCCACGGGGTTGTTGTCGGCGTCATAGACCTGAACGCCGGACCGGGTCAGCACGACCCAGTCGCCCTCCTCCAGATACGAGATGCGCTGGGTCAGCGGTGCCAGCGCCAGCGCATCAGAGCCGAGATAGGTTTCATCCTCGCCGTATCCGACGACGAGCGGCGAACCGAGGCGCGCGCCGATCAGCATGTCGGGATGCTGGCGGAACAGGATGGCGAGCGCGAAGGCGCCGTGCAGCCGCGGCAACACGCCCTTCACCGCCTCGACCGGATCGACCCCGGCCTCGACTTGCTCGCTCACCAGATGCGCGACGATCTCGGTGTCGGTCTCGCTCTCCAGCTTGCGCCCGCGCGCCAGCAGTTCCTCGCGCAGCGGTTTGAAATTCTCGATGATGCCGTTGTGGACCAGCGCGACCTCACCCGTGGCGTGCGGGTGGGCGTTGTTGGTCGTCGGGCCACCGTGCGTCGCCCAGCGGGTGTGCGCGATCCCGACCGTTCCGGACAGCGGTTCCTGCGCGAGCACCTTGCCCAGATTGACGAGCTTGCCCGACGCGCGGCGACGGTCGATCGCCCCGTCGACGATCGTCGCGATGCCTGCTGAATCATAGCCGCGATATTCGAGGCGCTTCAGGCCGTCGAGCAGCCGGTCGGCAACGTCTTCCTTGCCCAGGATTCCGACGATTCCACACATTTCAGTTCATCCCCAGCCGCATCAGTGCGGAAAATTGGTGTCGACGAAAAACCGGGTGAATTCTTCCGGGTCGGGCTCGCGTCCGTTCGCCTCGACGAACCGGGCATGGCCACTTTCCCAGACCTGACGGATCGCTTCCCCGATGCCCTCGGGGAATTGCATCCGCGCCACCACGATCTCGCGCCAGCTGCCCTGCTCGCCAAAGGTCTCGCGGAACTTCGGCGTCATCTTTGTCAGTTGCGCTTCCTGTGCATCGTCGAGATGTCCGATCGCATCGAGCACGTAGCAATCGACCAGCCGGAGGAAGGGCTTGCCTTCGTAACGGTCACTCATTTCGCTGCCTTCCTCGCCTGCATCATCGCTCGAAACCGCTTCGCCCAGCCGGGCTTCGCCACATGCTCGGGCCGGACCAGCGCCAGTGCGTCAGCCTCGACATCCCTGGTCACCACGGCGCCCGCCGCAACGATCGCGCCCTCACCGATCGCCACCGGCGCGATCAGCGCGCTGTTCGACCCGAT
>CAZBYE010000205.1:0-5777 GCA_964496045.1 uncultured Stakelama sp. | reverse complement strand
CCGGGTTAAAGGCCAAGGTCGTTGATCGAAAAGGCGGGCCGCCCGTCGGGACCCATCGCAATCAGCCCGCCGTCGCCGCCGATCGCGCCGACAGCCATGATCGTCGCCTGCGCCGCATCAGCGAGGCTTTGGGCGTTCCATGCCACGCGGTCGCAAACTTGCCGGGCCGCGCTTTCGCGGATGAAATATTCGCCCGACCCGGTCGCCGACACCGCGCACTGACCGTTCTTGGCATAGGTGCCCGCGCCGATGATCGGGGAATCGCCGACGCGGCCCCAGCGCTTGCCGGTCATGCCGCCGGTCGAGGTTGCGGCGGCAAGGTTCCCATCGGCGTCCAGCGCCACCGCGCCCACCGTACCGAACAGATGGGTTCGATCGACCGCCGACGCCTGCTTGTTGCGCCACGCCTGCAACTGCTGCCAGCGCTCTTCGGTCCGGAACCATTCGGGGGCGACCTGCTCGAGGCCCTGCTCGACCGAGAAGCGGTCCGCGCCCGCACCGCTGAGCATGACATGGCGGGTCTTGTCCATCACCGCGCGGGCAAGGTCGATCGGATGGCGCGTGCGGGTGAGCCCGGCAACCGCGCCCGCCTTCTGCGTGGCGCCGTCCATGATCGCCGCATCGAGCTCGTTGCGACCTTCTGCGGTGAACACCGCGCCCCGGCCGGCATTGAACAGGGGATTGTCCTCGAGAACGCGGACCGCAGCAGCGACCGCATCGAGCGCCGGGCCACCGCGATCGAGCACGGCGCCGCCGGCGCGCAATGCTTCGGCAAGACCTGCGCGATACGCGGCCTCCTTCGCCGGCGTCAGCGCGCCACGTTCGATGATGCCGGCCCCGCCATGGATCGCGAGCGACCAGCGCGGCATCTCCGAAACCTCGCCACCCGCCGCCGCATAGCGGCGCACCGAGGCGGGGTTATCGACGCGGCCTGAAGGCAGATGCAGAACGGACCGGGTGTTCATGACCGTCACCTTGATCCGGTCCGCGACGAGCGCGCCGCGCGACGGCGCGACACGAAGGGCGGATCCGTCGACGATCCACGCACCGCCATCGGGCTCGGTCGCATAGACGCGCCCGCGGCCATCGGCCTCGACTGCGACCGCCGCGCTTTCATCGACGCCGACACCGATCATCGCGGGGGCGTCGGATGCGCGCCCGACCTGGGCTTTGGCGACAAAAGCGAAGAGGCGGCCGAGCCGGTCGCGCTCCTTGAAATGCGTGTCGGTCACCACGCCCTTGAGCAGCGCGATGTCGAGGAAGTCGCGTTCGATGGTGTTCGCCGGGCCGAACGGATCGGCGAGCGCTTCGGGCGACTTGATGCTGCCGCCGTCGCTTGCGCCGTAGAGCGCCTCGCCCAGCATCGCCAGCCCGGCGCTGGTTCCGGCGAGCGGCTTGCCCGCCGCGACATGTGCGGTGAGCAGGCGTGCGACCTCGGTCCCCTTCCAGTAGCGTACATAATTGGCCTGATCGCCACCGGCGAGGAAGATGCCGTCGGCGCGGGCGAGCGCCGCGAGGATCCGGGGATCGGAGGCGGCGGCGCGATCGTGGAAGACGAAGGTCTCGGCCGAAGCCACCCCGCCGATCTCCTTGACGAATTCCTTGCCGATCTCGCCCGCATAGGAGGCGCGCAGGATGACGATATGGCCGTTTCCGGCCTTGGCGAAGAACCAGCGCATCGCGTCGTGGTTGCGGTCGCCACCACCCATCAGGAGCAGCCCGCCCGAACGCTGCCCCGGGGTCGGCGCGGAAAGCTTGCCCTCGACATAGCGATCGAACGGCCTGGTCTTGGCGCTCGCCGCGACCGGGCCAAGCCCGAGCGCCGCAACAACCAGCAGAAGCAATACGCGCATCGGGAACGGCTCCATTGAACAGATTGCACGCAGTTTGATACAGTTTAGGCGCGGCATGCAATAATTTGATTGCCAATTTCGACGATATGTTGAACTTTCCGAACTGTCATCTCGACGGGTGGAGGTCGGCTGGCGTGCAAAAGGGGAGCGACATGACATATTCGATGCGCCGCGCGTTTCGGGTTCATCTGGCCATTGGCTGCTGCGCGAGCGCGCTCGCCGCGCCCGCCTTTGCGCAGGATGCTCCCGCCGAAGAACAGCCCCGCGAAGTGGTCGTGATCGGATCGCGTATTCCCACCATCAGGGATGAAGGCCCCGCGCCGGTCACTGCCATCGATGCCGACACGATCCGCTCGAACGGCTATACCAGCGTCCCCGAGCTGCTGGCCGCACTGCCGCAGAACAGCGGTCAGACGCAGAGCCCGCAATCGGGCAGCAGTTCCGATTTCACGCCGGGCGCGCAACAGGTCGACCTGCGAGGGCTTGGCCCCAACCACACGCTGGTGCTGGTCAACGGCCGCCGCATCGCGGACTTTCCGCTTCCCTATATCGGGCGGAGCAATTTCACCGACATCTCGAACATCCCGGTCAGCCTGATCGAGCGCGTCGAAGTCCTGAGCGGTGCAGCCTCCGCCATCTATGGTTCGGATGCGATCGCCGGGGTCATCAACTTCAAGATGAAGGAGAAGCTGGACGGCATCACGCTCGACTATCGCCATGGCCGCACCGAGCATGGCGGGGGCTTGTCGCACCGCATCACCGCGACCGGCGGCTGGTCGTCCGGGCGTTTCAACATCGCAGGCGGCATCGAGTATCTCGACCAGCGGCCGCTCTGGGCGTTCGATCGGGACATCCAGGACAGCACGCTGGACAGTCCGGTGAATACGCTGGCGCGGCGCACCTTCTATCGCGCCAACGAGGATATCGATTACCTGACGCCGCCGGCGGGCGCCTGCGCTGCGCTGGCGGGACTTAACCGGGGCAGCATCCGCCAGTACAACCGCCCGCGCTATGGCGAGTTCTGCGGCAGCCAGGAATCGATCGCCTATGGGACGATCGTGTCGGGCCGCAAGGGCTTCAACAGCTTCGCCTCAATGTCCTACGAACTGTCGGACAATGCCAAGCTGTTCGCCGACTTCCAGCTGGGGATCAGCAAGGTCCGGCTGATGTACGACGTGACGAAATGGTCGTTCGAGCAGGTGTCGAGCAGCGCCGACAATAATTTCTTCAACAGCTTTACCGGTCAGGTCGAGGATTGGGGGCGCCAGTTCACGCCGGAGGAAACCGGCGGTTTCCAGATGCAGCGGATCAAGCAGACTACCTACAGCATCACGCCGGGTATCCGCGGCACTGTTGGTGGCACCTGGAACTACGAGCTGTCGTTCAACTACAGCCGCTACCAGTCGGTCGTGCGCTGGCCGCAGATCATCAACAGCAAGGCGCAGAAGCTGTTCCTTGGCGATCGGCTCGGCATCGATGCCGATAGCGGTTATCCGATCTACAATGCCAATCCGGCGCGGCTCTACACGGCGCTGACCCCGGCCGAATATGCGAGCATCACTGCCGACACCGTCTATCGGCCCTATAGCTGGACCAGCAACGCTCAGGCGACGCTGACCAATGGCGAGCTGTTCCAGTTGCCCGCCGGCCCGGTCGGGTTCGCTGCGGTCGCCGAATATGGCAAGCAGGGCTATAATCTGCGACCCGATCCGCTGGCGCTGACCGACTATTATTTCAGCTGGAAGGACAGCGATGGCGCAGGCTCGCGTAGCCATGCCGCGATCGGCGGCGAGCTGCGCGTTCCGGTGTTCAACTTCCTCACGCTGACCGGCGCAGGGCGTTACGACACGTTCGGCTTTGCCGACCGCAATGTCGGCAAGTTCACTTATAATGGCGGGATCGAGGTCCGGCCGACCAACAGCCTGTTGTTCCGTGCCGCGTATGGCACGGCCTTCCGCGCACCCGACCTCCATTATCTGTTCACTGGCCCGGGCAACGTCGAAGGCAACGTGATCGACTATGCCACCTGCCGGAAGGAGAACCCGGGGGCAGGGGTGAGCGACTGTGAGGATTATGAGACCGGCATCGTCGTCAACCGTACCGGCAATCGCAACCTCAAGCCCGAAACGGGCAAGTCGCTGACTGCGGGACTGGTATTCTCGCCGTCGCGGAACCTGCATATCTCGGTCGATTATTTCCGCGTCACGCTCGACAATCAGGTCACCGATCTCAGTATCGACCAGATCACGCGCGACGAGGCGAACTGCCGTGCCGATGCTGGCGGGACGCTCGCCCCCAGTTCACCGACCTGCCAGGATGCGATCGCACGGATCCGGCGTTTTGCGAGTGGTGGCTCCGCGGGCAAGATCGAAGCGATCCGCGTCAATCCGATCAATATCTCGCGCGAAAAGACGAGCGGGATCGACGTTGCCTTCCGCGGCACGCTGCCGACCGGGATCGGGGATTTCACCCTCTCGCTGGCGCATACCCATGTGTTCAAGCACACCTTTCAGCAATATCCGGGCGACCCGATCGAGAACAAGCTGGCCTTTGACAGCGGCTTTTACACGCCGCGCGACAAGTCGAGCGGAAGCATCAGCTGGGACCATGACGGGCTGAAGCTGACCGTTTCCGGCACGCGGCTGGGCAAGCTGCCCAACTATGACGAGGACGCGTTCCTCAAGGCGAGCTATTTGTTCAACGCGACCGTCCAGTACGACTTCACCGATCATCTGCGTGGATCGCTGACCGTGCGCAACCTGCTCGATACGAAGCCGGTCAAGGACGACACCTGGTCGAGCTATCCCTATTACAACACCAGCTGGTTCGACAGCGTGGGCCGCAGCGTGTTCATGCAGCTGACCTACAAGATCGGAGGCGGCGCCCTGTAAGCGGGTGGCGGAGGATCGAGCGCGGCGCCCGGCGGTGCTCGATCATCGCCGTGGTGCGGCTGCTGTGCCGATCAGATCAGCGACTTCAGCCGGTCGATCCCCGTTGCCTCCCGGACGATCCGGGCCGCGAGCGCATTGCCGTTCGCGGCATTGGTGAAGACGACGATCGCCCGCCCGTTCCGGGCATCGCCGACGCCCAGCGTCTTGAAGATGCCGTAGTTACTGCCGCTGTGCTGGAACAGCATGCCTGACGGAGATTGCTCAAGCTCCCAGCCCAGCGCTCGCGAAATGTCGCGACCGCGTATTTCGAGCTGGGGGGCGAGCATCGCCTGCCGGGCCGCATCGCTAATCTCCCACGCCGCCCGGTTCGGGCGGTCCATCATGAGCACCATGAACTTCGCATAGTCGGACGCGGTCGTCAGCAACCCGCCCGCCGTATTGACCAGAAGACCGTGGGTCGACGGCGGTGTCTTCGGGTCCGTCTCGCGCATCGCCCTGACCGAATCCTCATAGGTCCAGGAGGCAATCGGCTTGCGCCATTTCGTCGCGAGCGGAAGCAGCCGGTCGCCCATCTCGCGCGTGGGCTGGCGGGGAAGCTTCGTTTCGCCCTCCGGCGGTTCGGAGTGGCCGAAGACCAGCGACCTTGCGATCCCTTCGTCCCACCCGAAGCTGCTGTGCGACATTCCGGCCGGGTCGAACAGCTTCGCCTGCGTCACGCTGCCGAGGCCCATGCCCATGATCTGCTCGACAACCAACTGGAGCCAGACGAACGCTTCGCCGGAATAGGTGTAGGTCGATCCGGGGGGCTGGCTGGTGACGAGCGGCTCGGAAGACCAGTTGGGCAGGCCGGTCGAATGCTCCAGCACGTGCCGGGCGGTGATACGCTCGAGATTGGGGTCGTTGCCCGGATTGGGCGCCCGGCGATATGTGATCAGCGGCTTGTCGAGGTCGAGGCGTTTCTCGTCGGCCAGCCGCATCACGATATAGGCGAAGACCGGCTTGGTCATCGATGCGGCTTCGAACAACGTATCCT
>CAZBYE010000204.1:0-5870 GCA_964496045.1 uncultured Stakelama sp. | reverse complement strand
CGCCCATATTGGTGAACTCGCCCACCTTGATCGACGCGCCGAGCGCACCGGAGCGTAGTTCGAACCGCAGCCCTTCGTAATTGTAGCGAGCAAGCGGCTGGATGAAGCCGACGATTGCGAGGTTCAGGCCCGCCAGCGCAATCGCAAACATGAAGGGGACGCGCAACATCCTGCCATAGCTCATCCCCACCGCGCGCAGCACGTCGAGCTCGGACGAAGTGGCCAGCTTGCGAAACGCAAGCAAGATGCCGAGCATGAGGCCGATCGGGATACCCAGCCCGAGATATTCAGGGAGCAGGTTCGCGAGCATCCGCCACACCACGCTAACCGGTCCGCCCTCAGTCGCCACAAAATCCAGCAGGATTCGAATGCGATCGAGAACCAGCAGCATGGCCGCGATGAACAGGTTTACGACCAGCGGAACGGCGATCAGGCGCGCCAGGTAGCGGTCGAGAGCGATCATGCGGGGAGGGTCTGCGGCCTGATCTTCGGGTTGGCGCCGGCAAGCCGACTGTGATCCAACGCTATATCGTACGGCACGGTTAAATCTAGCCCGCTGCGGTCGCGGGTGTGGCTTCGCTGCCGGTTGGAGCGGCAACCGCATCGGCGATTGCTGCCTCCAGCGCGGCGAGGGTGAAGGGTTTGCGTAATACCAGACGGCCACCGAACCGGTCGTGATCTGCGGCGTCTCCTGCATAGCCGGTAACGTAGAGCACCGCGACGCCATCCAGCTGCGGCTCCAGGGCTGCGATCATCTCCGGCCCGGTCTGCCCGGGCATGATCACGTCGCTGACCACCAGATCGAGCGAATGGAGGCCCGCGACGATGCGCGGCGCGGCCAACGGATCGTCGCACGCGACGGGACGATGACCCAGTTCCTCCAATGCGGCGAGCGTGGCAGCGAGCACCCGCGGATCGTCTTCGACCAGCAGGATGTCGAGCGCGCGATGCGGTTCCGTGCGTGGCCCGATCTTCCGGGCGGTGTCCGGCGTCGCCGTTTCCGCGGCGCCGTGGCAGGGAAGATAGAGCGTGACGGTAGTGCCTTCGCCGGGCCTCGAATCGATCCGGATTTCACCGCCCGACTGGCGGACGAAGCCGAAGATCTGGCTGAGACCGAGGCCGGTGCCCTTGCCGACCGGCTTGGTGGTGAAGAACGGCTCGAACACACGCTCGACGACGTCGGGTGTCATCCCTGCGCCTGTGTCGGAGACCGCAATAGTGACATAGTTGCCCGGCGCGCACTCAGTCCCGGCTTCGCCCTCCAGCGCCGCATAGCCGGTCGCGATGGTCAGCGTACCGCGACCGTCCATCGCGTCCCGGGCGTTGACGGCG
Organism: uncultured Stakelama sp.; assembly: GCA_964496045.1. Lineage (GTDB taxonomy): Bacteria > Pseudomonadota > Alphaproteobacteria > Sphingomonadales > Sphingomonadaceae > Sphingomonas. The sequence goes on along the minus strand of CAZBYE010000204.1, from coordinate 4,538 downwards.
AGGTTGAGCAGCGCGTTCTCGAGCTGATGGCGATCGGCCCAGACATGCCAGCCCGACGCATCGGTGCGCGTCTGGACGAGGATGCCTTCGCCCAGCGTGCGCTCAAGCAGGTTGGTCATGCCGGCGATCAGCTCGACCGGCGCGATCGCCTGCGGGGTGAGCGGTTCGGCGCGCGCGAAGGCGAGCAGGCGGCGGGTCAGCGTCGCGGCGCGGCTGGCGCCCTCGCTGGCATTATCGATATGTCGTGCGGACTGCTTGGCACCTTCGGGCAGATGGCGTTTGGCGAGTTCGAGGCCGCCGAGAACGATTGCGAGCATATTGTTAAAGTCGTGTGCGATGCCGCCGGTGAGCTGGCCCACCGCCTCCATCTTCTGCGCCTGGCGTAGTTGCGCCTCGGCGGCGGCGCGTTCGCGCGCTTCCTCCTGAAGCCCCGCGGTGGCGGCGGCGACTGCGGCCTCCAGTTCGGTCGCGCGCTCGCGCTGCGCCTGCGCTTCCGCCGCTGAAGCCGCGCGTTCCCGGATTGCGCGGACATTGATCCAGCCGAGGATCATCGCGCCCAGCACGATCAGCATCCCGAACAGGATCAGATTGCGCGTTTCCTCCTCTGCCGCCGCGGAAGTGAGGCGGGCGCGGCGGGAGCGTTCGTTGAGCAGTCTGCGCTCTGCGGCGACGATCTGGTCAAGAAGATTGCGGATGCGCGGGAGGACGGGCGAGCGCCGCGCCTCGTCGAAATAGGCATAGGCTGCCTGGTTGCGTTTGAAGCGAGTGTTGAGCGCGATCTGCGACAATTCCTTGCCGCGTGCTGCTACAGCGGCGCGCAGGTCAGCGATCATGTCCTTTTCCGGATCATGATCGCGGGTGCGACGGGCGAGGAGGGTGAGCTGGCCCTCGGCGCGCTGCCATTCGGCGACATAGTCGCGGCCTACGCTTTCCTCGCCGCTGACGACATAACGTGCCAGCGTCGCTTCGGCGCTCGCGATCGTGCCGGCAAGGCTCTGCGCGAGGATCATCACCTCATAGCTTTGCGATTGCCGCGCGAGCGCGGTGTCGCGTTCGGCATCGGCGGCGCGCTGGTTTGTGATCAGTGCCGCGAGTACCCCGACCCCCAGCACGGCGATCAGGATCATCATCACGGCGCGCCAGTCGAGCCGCGCGATCCGCTGGGTCAATCCGGCGCTTTCGCTCATGACCGCGATTCTAGGGCCGCAACCTCGGTGTGGCCAGCCCTCAGGCGATCACCCCGACGGCCTGACCTGCGGCCTTGAACATCGCAAGGATGCGCTGGACCTGCTCCGGCGTGTGCTCGGCGCAAAGCGAGCAGCGGAGCAGGAAGGTGCCGGCCGGGGTTGCGGGCGGACGCGCCATGTTGACGTAGAGGCCGCTCTCCAGCAGCGCCTGCCACATCATCACCGCCTGTTCCTGATCGTCGAGGATCACGGCGATGATCGCGCTGTCGCAGGTCTCGGTGCCGAGCCTGAAGCCCATTTCGGTGAGACCAGCATGCACGGCGCGGGCATTTTCCCACAGATGCTGGCGCTTGTTGTGAGCGAACTGGAGCTTGCGGATCGACGCCGCGGCGGTGGCGACCACGCTGGGCGGCAGCGATGCGGTGAAGATATAAGCGCGGCAGGCGAGGCGGATCGCCTCGAACTTGGGGTGGTTCGACACGCAGAAGCCGCCGACGGTGCCGACCGACTTGGAGAAGGTGCCGACGATGAAGTCGACATCGCCCTCGCACCCCTGCGCCTCATAGACGCCGCGGCCATTGGGGCCATAGAAGCCCATCGAGTGCGCCTCGTCCGAAAGCACCATCGCGCCGTGCTTCTTGGCGACCGCGACCATTTCCTTGAGCGGGGCGACGTCGCCGAGCATCGAATAGACGCCCTCGAGCACCACCAGCTTGCCGGCCTCCGGGGGCAGGCGGCCGAGGCGCTTGTCGAGATCCTCAACGCTGTTGTGGCGGAAGCGAACGACCTCGGCATAGCCCTGCTTGCAGCCGTCGTAGATGCTGGCGTGGCTGTCGGCATCGAGGATGACATAGTCGCCCTTGCCGGCCAGCGTTGCGATCATGCCGAGATTGGCCATGTAACCGGTCGAGAAGACGATCGCGCCGGTGGTGCCGTAGAAGTCCCGCAGCGCCGCCTCGACCTCCATATGGTCGCGGAAGGTGCCGTTGAGCATGCGGCTGCCATTGGTGCCGCTGCCGAACTGGTCGAGCGCGTCCTTGCCGGCCTGGATCACGTCCGGGTCGAAGGTCATGCCCATATAATTGTAGGTGCCGAGCAGGATGGTGTCCTTGCCCTTGATCACCGCCTCAGTCGGCGATTTCACTTGTTCCATCACAATCGCGAACGGGTCGGTGACGCCGCTGTCGAGCAGCGCCTGACGTTCGGCGATCAGCCCGTCGAACTTGCTCATCAGGTCGGGTGTTGCCCCCGCCGGAATGATCGGTGCGTCCGGCGTCGCGATGGAATCGGTCATGTCAGGCAGCCTTGAGCTTCTGAACGGCATCGACGAGCTGACCGACGGTCTCGATCTCGGCCTGCATGTTCATCGTGATGATGATGTCGAACTCGTCCTCAATCGCCGCGACGAAGTCCATGACGGTGAGGCTGTCCCACTCGAGGTCGCCTGCGAAGGTGGTGGAATCGGCAAGCTCGATGCCCTTCTTGTTGAAGGGTTCGATCAGGCCGGAGACGGTGGTGAAGATGTCGTTGCGGTCGCTCATGGGTGGTCCTTAATTTGCCCAAGGCCAAGTGCCAAGCGATTGCGGCGGAAACGGGGTCAAGCCGGGGCGGAGTTGGCCTGCCCGGAATGATCGAAGTTGACACGCCTCTGAGGGCAAGTTGACATGAAACGCATGTTTTTCGCGCAGAGTGTCAAGCGATCGACGGAGTCAAAGAGCGGCCCGAAGGCGCGCCGAGCGGAGCAGGCGAACTCCAACATTGCAAGGATTGAAGCAGCGACGGCTTCGATCGCTCTAGTCCACGAGAACGCGAGCGAGAGCATAGAATTGCCCGACCAGGAAGACGACGAGCGCGATCCAGAGCAGCCATCGTGGCCCAAACGTCATCGCGATCGCAGCCATGATTGCGGCGGCGAGAGTGAACAGGACGCGCGGTAAGAGCGTGCGTGACCAGCGCGCACTATCCCTCACCTCACCGAGGTGGACGAAGTTGCTCAGCACGCGGTCATAGAATGCCCAGTCAATGGCCAGAGCAATCGGGAGGGCTGCCAGAAGGTGGATCAGGAACCCGGTGACGGCCGTATCCATGCTGCTACAGCAACCCCTCAGCCCGATACCACGCTGCTGTCTGGGCGAGGCCGGCCGGGGTTTCGATCTGCGGCGCCCATAGCGCGCCCGGTGGTCGGCGGCTGGGATCGGCGGTCCAGTCGGGGTGGCTGAGATAGGCTGCGCGGTCAGGCGTAAGCTTGGCGTTCGCTTCGCGGAAGAAACGGTCGGCGTGGCCAGCGAGGTGGAGCAGAAGGCTCGGGACGGACACGGGGATCGGACGCTTGCCCACCGCTTCGCCGACGAGGCGGGCGAATTGCGCATGGGTGTAGCCGCCGTCGACGCCGTCGTCGCATTCATAGATGTGGCGGCCGGGATCGGTGAGCGCGAGTGCGACCAGCAAGCGCGCGAGATCCGCGACATGGATCAGCGAGATGCGGCCCTTGGGCGGTAACAGGACGATCCCCTGTTTTGCCATGCGGAAGATATCGCGCATCTCCATGTCGCCGGGGCCATAGACGCCGGGCGGGCGGATCATCGTCCAGTCGAGACCGGAGGTGCGGACCTCGGCCTCGGCGAGCTCCTTCGACCGGCCATATTGCGAGAGCTGCGGCTCGCGCGCCGACATCGACGAGACATGGACGAACCGCTTCACGTCCATCGATGCCGCGGCGGCGGCCATGCGCCGGGTACCATCGACATTGCCGTGGATAAAGCCTTCGGGGGTCGGGGCGTTGACCACGCACGCCCAGATCGAAAAGTCGGCAGAAATCAAGAAGCACGTTCCTCTGCTGGCGCGGGCCGCGCCGCACGTCGCGCACGCCGCCATCCGAAACCGCGGCACGCTAGGCGGCAGCCTCGCGCTGGCCGACCCGGCGGCGGAATACCCGGCTTGCGCCGTTGCACTTGAAGCAGTTCTCATACTCAAGAGCAAGACCTCGGAACGGCGCGTCAAGGCGGCTGAATTCTTAAAGGGCCTGTTCGAGACGGACCTCAAGCCGGATGAAATCCTGGTCGCTGTGGAATTCCCGGTCGCCAAACCAGCGGACAAGTCCGTGTTTCTCGAGCTCACGCGGCGCCATGGCGACTACGCGATCGTCGGCCTTGCGGCACACAACGGCCGTTTTGTGTTTTTTGGCATTGGTACGACGCCTGTTCTTGTGAAGGGGAAGGACGAACTCAAGAACCTCAAGCCCATTGACGATCTCTATCACTCGTCCGCCACCAAGCGTCACCTGGCGGGTGTCCTGCTCGATCGCGCATGGAAATAAAGCTCACGGTCAACGGTACGCCGGTGAGCCGGCGC
>CAZBYE010000203.1:0-5877 GCA_964496045.1 uncultured Stakelama sp. | reverse complement strand
GGGACTACCATCACCTCGGCGAACGGGATCGCGCCACCGATCGCGTCGGGATGCGCGTCGATCAGGTCGGGTGCGAGGAAGGTCGAGCGGAACGCCTCGGTCAGGCCGTACATCGCGTAGAGGTCGGCATCCGGGAACCGCTCGCGCAGCCCGCGCACCAGCGGCAGGGTCAGCTTGCCGCCGGAGTTGGTCAGGCGGCGCAGCGTCGCGCCGGCCGGCCATTCGGCCTCCAGCAATTGCACCCACAGCGGCGGCACGCCCGCCAGCGTCGTGATCCGCTCCCGCGCGACCGCCTTCACCACGTCGCGCGCGGTCAGATAGTCGAGCGGGACGACACACCCCCCCGCCGCCCAGGTCGAGAAAAGCTGGTTCTGCCCATAGTCGAAGCTCAGCGGCAGCACCCCAAGCACGCGATCCGCGGGCGTGATCTTCAGGTAATGCGCAACCGAGATCGCCCCCAGCCACATATTGGCATGGCTCAGCATCACCCCCTTGGGCCGTCCCGTGGAGCCAGAGGTGTAGAGGATCGCCGCCAGCGCCTGCGGATCGCCATCCGAAACCGCCAGCCCCGGCCCCTCAACCGCCGCCTCTGCATCGCCCGCGATCCGGCATCCGTCGGGCAGGTCGCCGCTCTCCAGCGTCATCGACCGCGCCGGTTGGGTGATCAGCAGCGAGGCGCCGCTATCGGCCAGGATATGTGCCACCTGCGCGCGCTTGAGCACCGGGTTGACCGGCACATGCACCAGCCCCGCACGCGCGGCTGCCAGCGGCATCAGACAGGCAAGCCGCGTCTTGGGCAGCCAGGTCGCGACCCTTGAACCGGCTGCGAACCCCTGTCTGTGCAACCAGCCGGCCAGCGCACCCACGGCGGCGTCCAGTTCGGCATAGGTCAGCGTGCCGTTGCGATCCTCCAGCGCCACGTCATCGGGCGCTCCCATTTGCGGCAGCGTATCGATCGTACGCGGGGTCGGGTCCAGTTCAACCATCGCGCTTCCTTAGCTCGCATCGGTTAACGATACAGTTCCAGTTTGCTGTTAGCAGGTGCAGCACTTGGCAGCGCCGCGCGCAACCGGTAACGGAAGCACAAAAATAGCAGGGGGACGTACGTTGCAGCCGGACGGATTTCACGAGGTCGAGGAAACGGTACGCGGTGTGCTCCGCGACGTGCTGGGGATCAGCGCCGATCGCGCCGCCGCCTTCAATGAGGCGACCCCGCTGTTCGGCGCGCTGCCCGAGCTCGATTCGATGGCAGTCGCGGGCGTTTTGACCGAGATCGAGGACCGCCTCGGCATCATCATCGAGGATGACGAAGTCGACGGCGACATGCTCGAAACCTTCGGCGCGCTCGTCGCCTTCGCCGCGTCCAAGGCGCTCAACTGATCGCGTTCGACGCCTATGACGGGCCCGGTGGGCGTGAAGCGATGCTCCGCTTCGGCCCTGCCACCGGCCCTGTCGTCGTCGTCGCGCTTCCGTTGTTTGAGGAAGCCAATCGCACCCGCGCCTTCGCGGTCACGATCCTGCGCGTACTGGCGGAGCGCGGCATCGCAGGCGCGCTACCCGACCTGCCGGGGCAAGGCGAGAGCCTGCTCCCGACGCATGAAACCGATCTTGCGAAGTTGCGAACCGCCTTCGCGGCCGCCGCGGTCAGCCTTGCAACGCCCGCCATCTCGCTCGCCATCCGCAGCGGTGCGCTGCTCGACGGTGAAGCAGCGCTCGCAGGCCGCTACCACCTCTCCCCCATGAACGGCGCCGATCTGCGTCGCGAACTGGCGCGCGCACGGCAGGCCTCCTCGCGCGAGGCCGGCGAGACGTTCGACCCGGCATCGCTCGATACCGCGACCGATCCGGTCGAACTCGCTGGCAATCTCATTGCCCCCGCATTGCTCGCCGAACTCGCCATCGCGGCGCCCGCAACCGGCATCGCCCGCACCGTCCGGCTCGAGACCGAAGCGAAACCCGCCGACGCCAAGCTTCCCGGCAGCCCGCTGTGGCGCCGGGCCGAACCGGACAACGACATTGCCTTCGCCAACATCGTCGCGGACGATATCGCGCAGTGGATCGCGACATGCGCCGGCTGACACGTTTCGCCTGCGCGGGCGAAACCCTCGCCGCCACGCTCGACGAAGCACCGGGCACCACCGGCCTGCTGATCGTCTCGGGCGGGAACGAGATCCGCATCGGCGCGCATCGCGGCATGGCCGAGCTTGCCGCGACCGTCGCCGCAGCGGGACATCCGGTGTTCCGCTACGACCGCCGCGGCATCGGCGATTCGACTGGTGAAAACAATGGCTTCGACTCGACATCTGAGGACATACGCGAAGCTGCCATCGCCTTTCGCCGCGAAGCTCCGCACCTCATCCGCATCGTCGCCTTCGGCAATTGCGACGCGGCGAGTGCGCTGATCCTGTTCAACGTCGGCACGGACATCGACGCGCTTGTCCTTACCAATCCCTGGACGATCGAAGCGGATGAGAAGGGCGGCGACGATCTCCCCGCCGCTGCCGCGATCCGCTCACGCTATATCGAAAAGCTCAAAAACCCGCGCGAGTTGCTTCGCCTGCTCACCGGTGGTGTCAATATCCGCAAACTTGTCAGTGGCTTGATGAAAGCTTCTTCCAAGCCGTCACAAGCAACGCAGGGCTTGCCCGCGCGCCTCGCCGCGGCGCTCAGCGCGACCGAAATCCCCGTCGCCATCCTGCTGGCAAAGTCGGACAACACCGCCCTCGCCTTTGCCGATCACTGGAAAGGCGATCCCTTCGCCCCGGCCCGCGCGCGCTGCGTGGTCGAAACCTGCGATACCGACAGCCACAGCTTCGCCCGTCCGCAGGACAAGGCATGGCTGACGCAGCGCGTACTCGCCGCCCTTAGCGATCGCTGACGGGATTATTGTCGCGCACCCGGTCCGCGATATGATCCGCCATGGCGTCCAGACCCCGCGAAACGAAGCTGCCTCCTCCTTATCTGCGGCGTATCTGGCTGCCTGCGCCCGAAGACGGCGCCCCGGATCGCACAACCTATCCATTCAGCTTGCCGCTGATCCGTAACAGCGGCTTCGACTTCCAGTTCGAACGGCCGGTGACGATCCTCGTTGGCGAGAACGGCACGGGCAAATCGACCATTCTTGAGGCGATTGCCCACAATGCCGGCTTCAGCGATGCCGGTGGCGCGCCGGGAATGCGAGCCGTCGAAGCAGCGCCCCTTTCCGGCTCGGACGCGGGCGCGCTCGGCCTGGCCCTGCGTTCGGCCTGGCTCCCGCAGATGAAACAGGGCTGGTTCTTTCGCGCCGAAACCTTCTTTACCGTGGCCCGCTATCTCGACGACGCGGGATCGCCGATCGCCAATTATCTGTCCGCGTCGCATGGCGAGGGCTTCATGTCCTTTTTCGAGGAACGCCTTTCGCGTCAGGGTATCTACATCCTCGACGAACCCGAATCCGCGCTGTCCCCGCTACGCCAGTTCGACTTCCTCAAGCTGCTTCGCCAGCTCCAGCGCGCGAACCGCTGCCAGATCATCATGGCCACCCACTCGCCGATCCTGATGGCGCTGCCCGACGCCGATCTGTGGCAGATCGATGAATTCGGGGTTCAGCCGGTCACGCTGGAAGAAACGGCGCACTACCGGCTCTACCGCGAGTTCGCGCTCTATCCGCACGAAACGGTAGAGGCGATGATCGACTAGCTCGCCGGATCATAGAGCAGCGCGAGCGTGCGCGAAGTTTCCAGCTTCGTGAGCAGTATCCCCGATCTGAAAAGAACACTGGCGTCCACCATCGCCCTCGAGTGCCACGCGCGTGCGAAATGCCAACGTCCTCAATGGCGGTCGTCAGCCGACGCCTGACATGCCCTTCCAATGTTGGATTTCGTCTGATCTACCCTTGTCGATGAATCAACGGACTCACCTAGGTCTCGCAGTTCACCGGCGCGTCGGCGGCGCGGCAGCGACGCGCGACCGGCGCGCAACCGCCGCGTGCGTGTCGCGTCAGTGGCGCGCGAATGGCGCATCGATGGCGCGCCGCTGCGGCGAACCCGGCGCAAACCCGGCGCAAACCCGGCGCGTTTCCGTCCTGTTACCGGCGCGTCCGCAAAAAACCGCTGTTTTCTGTCAACCTGTCAACCGGTCCGGCAGGAGGCGGGCAAGTGAAGCATCCGCCAAAGTGTAAAAATGAACCGCGCATCCCTTCACTTTGGAGCCGGGCCTCACTCCGCCGCTTCGGCCACCGCCTCGAAATCGGCCTCGGCGAGGAAGCGTTCGGCATCGAGTGCCGCCATGCAGCCGGTGCCCGCCGCGGTGATCGCCTGACGATAGACCTTGTCCATCACGTCGCCGCACGCGAACACGCCGGGCACGCTGGTGCGGGTGGTGCCGGTCTCGACCTCGATATAGCTGTCGCTGTCGAGCTTCAGATGGCCGCGGAACAACTCAGTCGCCGGATGGTGACCAATCGCGACGAAGCCGCCCTCGACATCGATGTCGGACAGTTCGCCGGTCACCGTGTCCTTGAGCTTGAGGCCGACCAGCCCCTCGGGATCGCCGCCGCCGGTGAACTCGACGACTTCCTTGTTCCACAGCGTCTTGATCTTGGGGTTGGCGAACAGCCGCTGCTGCAGGATCTTCTCGGCGCGCAGGCTGTCACGGCGGTGGATCAGCGTCACGTCGTGGCTGTGGTTGGTCAGGTACAGCGCCTCCTCGACCGCGGTGTTGCCGCCGCCGATCACCGCGACCTTCTTGCCGCGGTAGAAGAAGCCGTCACAGGTCGCGCAAGCCGACGCGCCCTTGCCCTTCATCGCCTCCTCGCTGTCGAGGCCCAGCCACTTGGCCTGAGCGCCCGTCGCGATCACCAGCGTATCGCCGAGATAGACGGTGCCGCCGTCGCCGACCATGCGGAACGGCCGCTGGGTCAGGTCGACCTCGACGATCGTGTCGTACAGCATCTGCGCACCGACATGCTCGGCCTGCGCCTGCATCTCGCCCATCAGCCAAGGGCCCTGGATCACTTCGCGGAAGCCGGGATAATTCTCGACGTCCGTCGTGGTCATCAGCTGCCCGCCCGGCTGGATGCCCTGCACGACGATCGGCGCGAGGCCGGCGCGCGCGCCATAGATGGCGGCGGAAAGCCCGGCGGGACCGGAACCGAGGATGAGCATGCGGGTCGAGTGAGTGGCGGTCATCTTGTGTCCTGTAGGCCCCGAAATGGCGGTGGCGATACCGCATCTAGGGGAACGGCATCGGTTTTCGCAACATGGGTGGCGTCATGCGACGCGCCAGCAAAGCGATTCTGTTGTGGACGAAAGCCGGTTGAAGCGGCCCGCCGCTTGGGCGAAGCTGGCCGGATGATGATCCGCCGCACGCTCCTCGCCGCCGCCCTGCTGGCCCCGCTGACCGCCCTTGCGCAGACCGTGCCGCCGGCGCCGCCCACCGCCCCGGCGATCGTGGAGTCGACACCCAAACCCGCGACGCAGAAGGTGGCGATCGAAACCAGCCTCGGTCGGATCGTGCTTGAGCTGGAGACGGCGCGCGCGCCGATCACCGCGCGCAATTTCCTGCGCTATGTCGATCAGAAGCGCCTCGACGGTGTCGGCTTCTATCGCTCGGTCAAAGTCGCGGACAAGTTCGGCTTCGTGCAGTTCGGGGTCGAGGGGCACCCCAAGCGCATCCTCCCGCCGATCGCGCATGAGCCGACCACCAAGACGGGTGTGAAGCATGTCGACGGCGCGATCTCGACCGCACGCCTTGCTCCCGGCACCGCGCGCGGCGAGTTCACGATCAGCGTCGGCGACCAGACCTCGCTCGATGCCAATCCGTCGGCGCCGGGCGACAATCTCGGCTACGCAGCGTTCGGCAAGGTGGTCGAGGGGATGGACGTGATCTGGAAGATCC
>CAZBYE010000202.1:0-5941 GCA_964496045.1 uncultured Stakelama sp. | reverse complement strand
TCATCAAGGCGATGAACGAAGTCGGCATGCTGGTCGACGTTTCGCATTGCGGCGATCGCACCACGCTCGACGCGATTGCGCTCTCGCCCAAGCCGATCGCGATCACGCACAGCAACTGCCGTGCGCTCACCGATCATCCGCGGCTCAAGACCGATGAAGCGATCAAGGCGCTGGGCGCCCGTGGCGGGGTGATGGGCATCACCGGCGTCCGCATGTTCGTGAGCGCGAAGGAGCCGACGACGATCGCGAATATGGTCGATCACATCGACCATGTCGTGAAGCTGATCGGCGTCGATCATGTCGGCATCGGCTCGGACGCCGACCTCAATGGCTATGACGACATGCCTGCGGATCAGTACAAGATGCTGAAGGCGGGGTATAAATCGAGCTACGCCTTTCGCGACAAGATCGACACCGACGGCTTCGATCATCCGCTGAAAACCTATGATCTCGCCGAGGAACTGATCCGGCGCAAATACTCGGACGCCAATATTCAGGCGATACTGGGCGGTAATTTTCGACGCTTGCTGGGAGAGACCTGGGGCTGAACTCCAAGCGCAACACGCAGAGGGGATACGACATCATGAAACGGAACTCACGCGGCATGCTTGCCGCCACGACCGCGTTTTGCCTGCTGACTTCCGCGGGGACGGCATCGGGGCAACAGTCGACCGACGCGGCGGAGCTGGAAGCGTCCGATGTCATCGTCGTCACTGCGCAGAAACGCAGCGAGAACCTTCAGGATGTTCCGATCTCGATCAGCGTGGTGGGCGGCGAACGGTTGCAGGAAACGGGTGCGAGCCAGCTGACCGATTTTGGAGCCTATGTGCCCGGTCTTCAGGTCGACAGTTCGGGCACGCCGGGCCAGTCGACCATTTCGCTGCGCGGCATTGCGCCGATCGGACCGAGCGCTACGGTGGGCACTTATGTCGACGATGCTCCGGTAGGATCCAGCTCGCTCTACGCGCGGGCTTCGGCCTTCGCCCTCGATCTGCTGCCCTACGATATCGAGCGGATAGAGGTGCTGCGTGGTCCGCAAGGTACGCTCTACGGCGCAAGCTCGATCGGCGGCCTCCTCAAATATGTGACCGTGACGCCAAGCCTGACCGATTTCTCGGGCAAGGCCGGCGGCGAGGTGTTCGGTATCCGGCATGCCGGCGAGGCGGGCTATGCGGGTCAGGCGATGGTGAATGTGCCGCTGGTCACCGACAGGCTGGGCCTTACCGCAAGCTATGCCTATCGCAAGGCGCCGGGCTATGTGGACAGCGTGGTCACCGGCAAGCGTGGCCAGAACGACTATCGTCAGCAGGGCGCGCGCATTGCCTTGCTCTGGCAGGCAAGCGACGATTTTTCCGTCGCGCTCTCCGGGCTTTGGCAGGAAATCGAATCCGAAGGCAACGGGTCTGTCGTCGAGGACATCGTCACCGGTGAGCGTATCGGTGACGGCTTCTCCAACAACAATTATCTCGACGAGCCCTTTACCAAGAGCCTCTATTATTTCGCGGGCACGCTCAAAAATGATTTCGGCTTTGCCGCGCTGAGTTCGACGACCACCTATAGCCGGGTCAAGACATCACAAACCTCGGATGCGAGCCGCGTCTTCGGCGTGCTGTTTCCTTTGTTCGGCCAGCCTGCGCCCGGGCTCGCGCCGTTCAACATCACCCTCGACCTGAAGAAGGTGACGCAGGAGGTGCGGCTGACCTCGCCCTCCGGCGGTCGTTTCGAATGGCTGCTGGGTGGCTTCTTCACCAACGAGGTCAGCGGCAACAAGCAGATCGTCCGCGCCTATGACATGGGCGGGGCGCCGATCGCGGGGCTGGATCCGCTTGCGATCGCCGAGCTGCCAACGCGGTATCGCGAGTTCGCCGCCTTCGCCAACGCGACCTACAAGTTCAGCGACCGGTTCGACATTACCGCGGGGCTGCGTTGGGCGCGCAATACTCAGCGCTACCGTCAAATCAGTGTTGGGGCGGTCGTTCCGACTGCGGACAATCCCGGCAGCTCGGCGGAAAGTGTCCTCACTTACAGCGTCAGTCCGCGGTTCCATTTGACCGACGATACGATGCTCTATGCGCGCGTCGCCAGCGGCTATCGTCCGGGAGGGCCCAATGCGACCCTGCCGGGCGTTACGCCCACAGTGGCTTCGGATTCGCTGACCAACTACGAGATCGGTCTCAAGACGATCCTGTTCGACCGCACGCTCACGCTCGATCTGGCGGCCTTCTACATGGACTGGAAGGACCTTCAGATGACGGTCGATTTCAACGGGGTCAGCGGACTGGCCAATGCCGGTTCGGCGCGGAGCCAGGGGTTTGAGGCAACCATCGGCTGGCGGCCGGTCAGAGGGCTGCAGCTCGGTATCAACGGTGCCTTCACCGACGCTAAACTGACCAGCGACACCCCGGTTGCCGTCGGCGGCCTCAACGGGGACAGGCTGCCGCGCATCCCCAAATGGAGCGGATCGCTGACCGCGGAGTACAGCTTTGCGGTCGGCGGTGACGCGCAGGCAAAACTGGGGGGAGGGCTCCGTCATACGGGACAACGCGTTTCGAGCTTTGAAGGTGTTCCCGCTGTAACCAACCCAGTCCTTGCGGATGCCTATACCGCGCTCGACCTCAATGCCGGAATCACCTTTGACGAACGCTGGTCGCTGCGCCTCTATGCGCGCAACCTCACCGATACCGATGCCGCGATCACACGCGATGTCCAGACCGACGGCCTTGGCCGGCGTGCCTTCATCCGTACGACACCGCTCCAGCCCCGCACCATCGGGTTGGCGCTGGATCTCTCGTTCTGACTTCGGAGGATGGGAATTATTACAATATAATTCAGTGTGTTACATTCTATGTATTCAGCGCGCGTACAGTATTTCCGGGCTAGTTCAGGTCCGTCGCCCACATTCCTGTGGGCGGAGCAGAAAGCGTACCATGTATCGACTATTGAAAGGCATCGGCTCCGCCGTGGCGGCGGAGGCGATGCGTCGCGGCGACACCTCGCAGCCTGGCACGGAATGGCTTGGATCGTTGAAGGGCAGGAGCACAAGAATGACGCGTGGGGTTCTCAAACTGGCGTCAGGCTTTGGAGCTGTAATCCTGTTCACCGCCGCCACTTCAACCGCGATGGCGCAGGCGCGCGCGGGATCCGAAGCGGCAGACGACGAGATCAAGCCCGCAATGACCGGCGCGGCGCGGATGGCCGCGGAAGGTGGCGCCGATACGATGATGGCGTCGTCGCGCTGGTGGGGCCGGGGTGACGACGACGATTATGACTATGACGGTCGCTATGGCTATCGCAAGGCGGTGACGCGCTGCGCGGACAAGGCGCGCGAGCGCGGCTCACGCCATGGCAAGGCGCGGATCACCGAGATCACGCATATCGAACGCGTGCGCCGCGGCTATCGTGTCGAGGGACGCATCCGCATCGATACAGCGTCGGGCCGGGATTGGGACGATCAGGACCGGAATTCCGGCCGCGAATACGGCACCTTCTTCTGCCAGACCCGGCAGGATTCGATCCGCTGGATTGACCTTTACGGATTCGACGACTGAGCATTTTTCCGCGCCTGACCTGTGCAATCGCGCAGGTTCGGCGCGGGCCGGTGGCCTCAGCGCCGCTGTTCCTGGGTCGTCCGCGACCATTCGGCAAGGCGCCCTTGCTGCTTGATTGTCTTGAGACACACGACGGTTGAGAGCCGGTGCACCCCGGGAAGCTTGGAAAGCTCGTGCCGCAAAAGGTCGTCGAGATGATCGACCGACCGCGCAAAGACCTTGAGCATATAGTCGCTGTCGCCCGCCGTCGTATGGCATTCGCTGACCGCAGGGTGGTCCATTACCGCCGCCTCGAACTCCGCATGCGCATCGAGGCTGATCCGCACCTCGACATAGCTCTGCACCTCAAGCCCCAGCGCGGCCGGGTTGAGGCAGGCTGCATACCCTTGAATGATGCCCCGTTCTTCGAGGCTTCTGACCCGTGACCAGCAAGGCGATTTGGACAGGCCGACCGTCTCGCCGAGTTCCGCAAAGGACTGGCGCCCATTCTGCTCCAGCGCCGTCACAATCTTCCAGTCAAGCTTGTCCATTGCGTTGTCCTCGATCGATTGCCGTCACTTAAAATCGGGCTGCAACTCGGGGTGCGCAGCCGCGAAAGCCGGCAGCGCGCGCGCGGCCTCGACCACCGCCAGCGTTCGGGGATAGGCGCTCAGATCAACATTATAGCGCTCGGCATTGTAGACCTGCGGTACCGTATAGCAGTCGGCAATTGTCGGCGTGTCGCCGAACGCGAACACACCGCCATCGCGCGCAATCAGGGTTTCGAGCGCGCCAAAGCCCTCATGAATCCAATGCGCGATCCAGTCCTTTACCTGCGCATTGTCGGCATCGAACATCTCGCGGATCCGCGTGAGGACCCGCAAATTATTGAGCGGGTGGATATCGCACCCGATGAGCGCTGCGATCGCGCGAACCTTGGCGGCGGCATCCGGGCAGGCCGGAAGCAAGGGCGGGTGCGGCCATTTTGCCTCGATCCATTCAAGGATGGCGGGGCTTTCGATCAGGATCTGGCGCTCATGTTCGAGCGCCGGAACCAGCCCGTGCGGCGCAATGGCGAGATAGGCAGGGTCATGCTGCTCACCCGTGCGAAGATCGTGCGGCGCCTGCCGAAAGGCGATGCCTTTGAATCCGAGTGCGATGCGCACGCGATACGCAGCGCTGGAGCGCCAATAGCCGTGGAGTACGGTGTCGCTCATCTCAACTCTCCCTTGGCGGCTGTCCCGGGGCGCCATTTCTCTCCTCTATGCACGGACCTTAGGGCGAGTGCCACAAATTGTGTGCAAGCCGTTTTGCCTTGATTCGAGATTCCCGCTCTTTCCACGGATGATTCCGCGTTCGCGAAGAACGTTCACGCTTCCCGTGCGATTTGTGGTGGAACATCGTTCTTCAACGCGCCTGCCGAAGGGCTAAGAAACGGACAATGTTTTTCGGCAACGAACCTATCCTTCGCGCAGGGCAGTGGAGACCAACGTGGCCGCGAAACATATCTTCGACACACCACCGGAGGGTGTGGCGTCGGACTGGACGATGCCGCAGAATTGGCAAAGCTTCACGCAAGCACAGCATGCGACCTGGCGCACCTTGTTCGACCAGCAATCCGCCGCGCTTTCGGGCTATGCCTGCAAGGATTTCCTGCGCGGCCTTGACATCCTGCGCGCGCTCGAACCCGGCGTTCCTGACTTTGCGGAGCTGAACCGTCGCCTGACCCCGGCAACGGGTTGGGAGATCGTTGCGGTTCCCGGCTGGATCCCGAACGACGCCTTTTTCGAGCATCTTGCGAACAAGCGTTTCCCCGCC
The DNA here is from genome assembly GCA_964496045.1 of uncultured Stakelama sp. Taxonomy (GTDB): domain Bacteria; phylum Pseudomonadota; class Alphaproteobacteria; order Sphingomonadales; family Sphingomonadaceae; genus Sphingomonas. The sequence goes on along the minus strand of CAZBYE010000202.1, from coordinate 596 downwards.
GCCAATTTCCTCCGCCCGCCCGAGCAGCTCGGCTACAGCGAAGAGCCGGACATGTTTCACGACATATTCGGCCACGTTCCGATGCTCACCAATCCCGCCTTTTCGGATTTTCTGGTGGCCTATGGTCAGGCGGGGCTGCGCGCGGAGGGGCTGGGCGCGGCTGATTTCCTCGGGCGGCTATGGCTCTACACGACCGAGTTCGGTCTGGTGGTCGAGAATGGCGAGTTGCGCGCCTTCGGCGGCGGCCTGCTTTCCAGCTATGCCGAAACGCTCCGTTCGCTCACCTCGCCCGAGCCCAGGCGGGTCTGGCTGGATATCGGGCGGGTGATGCGCACCACCTATCACTTCGACGAATTTCAGCGCATCTATTTCGTTGTCGAAAGCTTCGAGGACCTGCTGCGGGCAACGGAGGAGGCGGACTTTTCGGCCATTTACCGGAGGATTTCGGATGAAACCTCGCTTGAACCCGACGCCGCCTTCGCCGGCGACCGCTTCTATCAGGGCGTGCTGCAACCGGTACGGCCCGGGCCTGCCTTCATGAACCAGGGGACCGCGCAATGATCCGGCAGAGCCGCGACGGCGGAACCGACATCTTC
>CAZBYE010000201.1:0-6105 GCA_964496045.1 uncultured Stakelama sp. | reverse complement strand
TCACGGTGGACCCCGGCACAAGGCCGGGGTGACGGACGAGGGAGCAGGTAACGCGGGAGCTCAGCGGATCCGAGCCGGTTTGCTGCGCTTCGACACGCCGGTTTCGTTGAACGCTTCGACCGCGGCGTAGTAGCCGACACCGAGGTTGAGCGCGCGGATGTCGAGTTTCGCGTCCGCGCCCAACTCGTCAGCGAAGACCTGATAGGTCAGCGTCAGCCGGTCGGGCCGCACGCCCCACATGACATTGTAGCCGACAGCGCCGGGCACGTTGCGCCAGCTGACGCGAGCGTTGCGCTGGTCCTTGTCGCGGATCGCGGCGACGCCGCCCGGCGCGACGGGCGCGGCGCCGTCGGCATTGCCGAACACACGCAGATCGTTGATCGCGAGATGCGCGCCGCCGATGTGGCCGTGAACGTAACGGATATAGCGCGCCTTCGCGGGCGTCTTCAGCTCGAGATAGGCGTTGGGCCGATCACGGCGCGGCCCCTCGGTCTGCGCGATCTTCGTCCAGTTCCTGCCGTCCACCGAGCCCTCGATGCTGAACTCGGTGTAGATGTCGGGGGCGTCGGCGAAGCGGCCCGCCTTGTAATCGGCGAAATTGACCTGAACCGCGCGGACAGTCTTCGCCGCGCCCAGATCCATCGTCAGCGTCTCGCCCGGCTGTTTGCTGCCCGCGACCCAAAACGTCCGCGGATTCTCGTCCGCGGCGCGGCTGGGGGTGAACTCGCCAAGGGTCGAGGAGGCGGTGAGCGGCTTGCGGTAGGATAGCAGCATCCAGCCGGTGAACAGCGATTCGATGTCGTCGACCTTCCCCTCCGGCGCCCAGTGCGGGAAGTCGCCGAAACGCGACGAGGACCACATCTGCCCGTCCGCCTCGAACCGGGTCGGAAACAGGTTGATGCGGCGTTCGAAGGTCCAGTTGGCGCCGAGCCAGGGGGTTCCGGTGTTCCACCAGTTGCCGTGATTGTCCTCGAACGTCGAGCCGTGCCCCGCCCCCTCGACGAACCCGCCGGGCTTGTAGGCGACCGGGTTCCACGGCGCGTAGGTCCACGGCCCCAGCGGCGATTTCGAGGTGTAAGTGCCGTTGGCATAGGCGTTATACTCGGTGCCGGGCGCGCCGTACTGAAGGTAATAGGTCCCGCCGACCTTCGTCATCCACGCGCCTTCCATGAACGGCGCGATCGGGGTGCCGTCGGGCAATCCGCCCGAATGATCCTGCCCGAACCGCTCCCAGCCATGCTGATCCGGGTGGAGCCTGAACATCTCCTTCGCAGGCCCCTTGTAGATGAGCTTGCCGTCCTTGAACTCGATCTCGAGCCCGTAGAGCGGATAGACGTTGGACGAGTTCCAGTAGAGATACCATTTGCCGTCATCGTCGAGGAACAGCGCGGGGTCCCACGGCCCGGGCGGGATCTCGCCGGGCTTCATCTTCTCCTCTTCGCCCGGGCGCACCTGTCCGGGGAGGCGCGGCATGCGGCGCACGAAATAGTCGAGCTTGCCGGTTTCGGGTGCGTCGGAGACGTAGATCGCCCCCGGTTCCATCATCGAGGGCATCAGATAGAGCCGCTCGCCGTCCGACCATGCGGCGGGCGCGACGAAGCTGTTGTGCTGCCAGCGGCTGGGGGTGATGAAGGTCCAGTCCGCGAGGTTGGTCGAGCGCCAATAGCCGTCGGCGAGCGTCTGAAAGAGATAATAGGCGCCCTTGTGCCGCACGATCACCGGATCGGCGCCGGTGCGGTACGAGATCCCCTCGTTCACCTGCTCGAAATTGTAGCGGTAATCGATGTCGATCGGGTTGGCATAGGTGCGCTTGCCGGGCTGCGCGCTCGCGGCGGCGACCAACGTGCCGAGCGCAATCGTCAGGGCAGCGGCGGTCTTGAGCATCGGAAACCTCACTGAATGCGGATGAAAAGATTGGCGGTGAGCCGGCCCTGACGGGGATCGGCGCTGAGCTTCATGCCATTGGGAATGATCCCCGAATGGAGCAGCGCGCCGCGATAGATGACGAGCCGGTCGGGCACCGCGTCGATCCTGCCGATCTGGTCGAAATGCGCGTTGCTGGTGTTGGTATAGCCCGCGAGGCCGCCGCTTTCCGCTTTAGCCGTGGCAATGAAGGCGTCGCAATTGGCCTCGTCGACCAGTTCGATCCCTGTCGAGCGCTGGCGATAAAAGGCGGTGCCACTGCCGGGTGTATCGGTGAGATAGTGGAGCACGGCAATCGCGTTGGGATCGGTGGAATCGAAATGCGGCGCACGCTGTGCAGGGGTAAGCGCGTCAGGGGTTGCGGTGACGATCGAGAAGCTCGCCTCGACCAGCGCGAAACTGTCGGCATTGAACCCCCCGCCAATGAAGGGCGCCGCCGCTTCGAGCAGGCGACAGACATAGGCATAGGCTGCAATGTCGGTCTCGCTCACAATCCTGCGCAGACCGGGATAATAGGTTTGGCTTAGTGGGAAGGGTGCAAGCGCGGCTGCAATGGCAACTGCCGCGGCCGGATCGCCCGTAATACCGTCGACCGCGACGACGGGCTGACGGCTATGGCCGAAGCGGTGCAGTTCGGGTTTCACCCCCTTGTCTCCCGGCCCGACAGGAACTGGGGGAGGACGCATCAGCCCCCTCCCCGGAACGCTCCGATCCGAAGATCAGAACTTATATTTGAGGCCCGCCTGGAAACTGCGGGCATTACCGACCGTGCCATTCTCTTCGAACGTCGGATTCGCGCCGCTGCCCGAACCCCAGGCCGAATAGCTGCGGTTGACCGTGTCGAAGACGTTGAACGCCGCAAAGCTGGCTTCGAGATCGTGGCCCCATGGCATCCTGAAATTCTTCGCGATGCGCAGGTCGAGGTTGGAATAGGCGAAGGTCTCCTTGGGGAAGAACACACCGCCCATATTGCCGTAGCAGCAGGCCCCGTCGGGCTGGTTGGGCAGGCCGAAGATGACGTTGCCAAAGGCCGGACCCGAACTCAGCGTCAGCGTGCCCGACAGCACCGTGTCAAACGGGCCGCGAACGATGCCCGTGCCGACGAAACGGTATTTCTCGACCCCCTGCACCCATCCCCAGCCATAGGCGTCGACCGACGCGCCATTGTAGAACTCGTCATTGTTGGCGAGTTCCTGCGCGACGTTGGTGCGGGCGAACTGCACCGTGACCGCTGCGGAGAAGCCCCAGCGCGAACCGGCCACGAACGGTTTTTCGGCGGTGAGGTAGATCGCGTTGTAGACCGCCTTGCCGCTGTTATCGCCGATATTGAGCTTGCCGTTGAACCCGGCGAGATCGCCCTGCTTTGCCGCACACGCTGCATAGTCGGTGTCGGGGAAATTGTCCTGGATCCACGCATTGCCGCCATCGGTGCAGCCGATCACGTTACCGGCGCCATCACGCTGCAGCACCCGGCTGTACCAGCCGTTCGAGAAGCGGTTGCCACGCACGAAGCGGAAAACGTTGTGGCTGCGGATGTGCGAATAGGTGAGCGAGGTCTGGATCTCGCCGAAGCGCTTGCGCACGCCGATGTTGAACTGATCCGAATAGGGCAGCTTGGTCTTGTTGTTGAGCAGCCAGATATCGCCGCCCACGCCAAGGCCAGCCGCGGCGGTACGCAGCGCATCGACGTTGCGATAAGCGGGATTCCACACCAGCGTACCGCGCGGCAGGACGCCGCCATTGCCGGCGCGCAGCGTCGCGCAATTGGCGATACCGCCGGTGCCGCCCTCGGTGCAGAAATCAGCCTGAACGACGCGTTCGTGCCGGGTCTTGATCGTCTCGATGCCCGAGGTGATGAACAGCGGGCGATCATAATAGCGGCCTGCGCCCGCGAAGAAGACCAGATCGCGATCGCCGTTGACGTCGTAGCTGACGCCGATGCGCGGCTGGAACGCCCCCCAGAAGGGGTCGCGGTTCTTGCCGGTCGAAATATAGTCCTCGGCATTGATCCCGGCCGCCTTCCAGCCCGGATAGGCGCGCAGGGTCGCCGCGAGATCGGCCGGCGTCACGAAATTCTCGTTCTTGGCATTGGTCTCGAAATCCCAGCGCAAGCCGAGGTTGAAGGTCCAGTGGTCGTCGAGCGTCCAGTCGTCCTGCACAAACAGGCCGATCTGGGTGTTGTTCGCACGCCCCGGCTCGAACGCCTTGACGTTGATGCGCGCGCCATAAGGCGTGCTGGTGTCGAAGCCGGTAAAGCCTGTGGCGTTGAAGAAATAGCCGCCGTTGCTGCGATTGTCCTCAAGCCGCTCATATTTGTTGAACGACAATTTGGCGCCGGCCTTGATGGTGTGTGCGCCACCGAAAAACGTGACGTTGTTCTTGATCGTCCATGATTTCTGCGAGTCGTTCTGCTCGAAGCTGCCCGCGCCCAATGCGGCGACTGTGCCGTAGTCGGGACCGGCAGACAGGATGATCTCTGGCCCGGCGCTTCCGCGCCGCGCGCCGTTTTCGACGGTGCTGTATGAAAGGAACAGCTCATTGAGCCAGTTGGAACCGCGATGGCTCCAGTCGAGCTGGAAGTTCTTGACCTTGTTGTTGATCGGGCCGCCATGACTCGGCACCGAAGTGCCGCCGACGCCGCCGATATTGGATTCGTCGCGGATGAAGGCCGAGAGGTTGACCGTGTCCTGCGCCGAGGCGAACCAGGTCAGCTTGCCGAAATAGAGCTTCTGGTTGAAGTCGAGCCCGTAGCTGCCGTTATATTGCGAGATCAGGTTAGCCGGCACCGGCGACTTCAGCTCGACATTGCCCGACGGCTTGGTCTTGTCGGTCGCCTCGAACGCGCCGTAGAAATGCAGCACGTCCTTGATGATCGGCCCGCCCAGATCGGCGCCATATTGCCAGCGGCCATAGTCCGGCTTGGGGTTGGTGCCGTTGGGGTTATTGGCCTTGCCCGGCCGGTCGAAATAGGGGCGACCGAAGAATGATTTGGGCTGCCATTCGCCGAACAGCGTACCGTGATATTCCTGGCCGCCGGTCTTGGTCACTGCGGTGATGATCGCCGACCCGGCCTGCTCATACTCGGCCTTGAAGTTCTGAGTATTGACCGCGAACTCCTGAATCGCGAGCTGCGGGAAGGGATTGCCTTCCGAGAAATTCTGCCCCGACAGGCCACCATGGTTGATCGGGTTCTTCATACTGAGCCCGTCGATGAACACATTGGTCTGGTCGGGACTCACCGCGCCAGCCTGTACCTGCCGGTTGCTGCCCGAGGGCGACACGCTGACGCCCGGCGCCAGCGCCGCGAAATTCAGGAAGTTGCGGTCGTTCTGCGGCAGATTCTCGATCTGCTGGGGCGAGACGTTGGTGGTGATCGTCGCCGTGCGCACTTCATTGCGGCCACGGCGTCCGGTGACGAGGACTTCCTGGCCGTCTGCAGGTGCGGCTGCAGGCGGTGCGATATCATAGACAACCGTCTGGCCGACCGGAACCACGACGGATTCCGCCTCGATGCCCGGTGCCTCGACACGATAAGTACCCGGGCGCAGGCCCGGAACGAAGTAATTGCCGTTCGCATCGACCGTCGCGGTAACGGTTCGTCCGGTACTGTTATCGGTAATGGTGACCGTCGTGCCCGCCGTCGCGCCCTCGACATGGCCGCGCAAGGCGGAACTGGTCTGTGCAAAGGCGGAAGTGCTGAACATCAGTGCGGCGGCAAAGGCGCCCGCCGAAACGCCGCGGACAAGAGTCGAACGCTTGCTACGGAAATCCGTCATCAATCTGCTCCCCTAAACACCGGCCCGATCGCTGCCGATCGATGATGTAACCGGTTACAATGCCATTGGAGCTTTTAGCATCTCCTGACACTCTTCTTAGAGAGCCGCATATGACTACGTTGTCAATTGCATTTTTGGAGGGGATTGATCGCCATCGACAAGATGGTCCGAACGCGCGGCGTCCGGACCATAGGGCACTTTACTCCCACCAATAAGGCTGGCGCTTCGCCGTTCCCGTCTCGACTTCGTTCATCGTCTTTGCGTCATAGAGTCGACCGCCGAGCATCACGCGGCTGATCTTGTCGCTATTGCGGATATCAGCCGACGGATCGGCATCGAGCACGACCAGATCGGCGAGTTTACCTGCCTCGATCGAGCCGATGTCCTTGGAAAAGCCCAGGGATTT
>CAZBYE010000200.1:0-6118 GCA_964496045.1 uncultured Stakelama sp. | reverse complement strand
CCATGAGGAAAACCAGCCGGCGAAGACGGTGGGCGAGATGTGGAAGGCGGACAAGGTGCTGGAGGTCTCGTTCCCGAAGATCACCCTGCCCGTCCTGATCATCCACGGAACACAGGACCATGCGACCCTGCCAGCCGGCAGCCAGATGTTCTTCGACAATGCCGGATCGGCGGACAAGACACTCAAGCTCTATGACGGCCATTATCACGACCTGCTCGCCGATACCGGGAAGGAAGGCGTGATGGCGGACATTCGCGGCTGGATCGACGCGCGGGTCTGAACCCGACGGTTAGCGCTAACCCTTGACTGACGGATATTGCGCCGCCAAATGCGCCGCACAACGCCGGTCGCCATCGACCGGCTCCATGCGCCGCCTCTTTCGGGTTTCCGGCCTGCGCGTGATGATACGAGCCCGCGACAGACTGGAAGTCTTATGGCGTGGGTTATCCTCGGCATTGCCGTTGTTACGGAAATTATCTGGGCGCTCAGCCTCAAATGGGCGGCGGGCGCCTCGACCTGGCACGCGTCGCTGGTTCCGGTGACGCTCAGCTTCGTCAACATGGCGCTGCTCGGCCTCGCGATGCGCGATCTGCCCGCGGGCACCGCCTATGCGATCTGGACCGGCCTCGGCGCCGTCGGCGTGATCCTGATGGGCATCATGTTGTTCGGCGATCGTGTGTCGCTGGTGCAGGCCGGGTTCATGGCGCTGATTGTTATCGGAGTCGCGGGAACAAAAGCCTTCGCTCCGGCTTGAGCATCCCGGGCTGGGGATGGGTGACTTTCACGGACACGGCCTCTATCATTGGGCTTCGGTGAAAGGATAATGCTTTAGATGTTCGGACGATCGCGGTCGCATGGTGTTGCGACGCTGCCCCTGCTCGGTCTTGCCCTCGGTGTGCCTGCGCTTGCGCAGCAGGTGCCCGTCCCCCGGCCCACAGCCACGACGGCCCCGGCATCCCCGCAAGTCACTCCCCCGCCGGTCCAGATCACCCCGGTCCAGATCCCGCTCCCCGTGCTCAGCCCGGAGCAGGCGCAGCAAGTCCGTCGCCTGATCGTTCAGGGCCGGATCGCGCAGGGGCTGCGTTATTCGACCGCCGAGGCCGAAGTGCTGCCCGCCGACGATCAGGGTCTGGTCCGCGCTGCGCTCGACTATGCCCGCGCGATCCATATCGGCCGCCTCGACACCGCCGATTTCCAGGAGGATTGGGCGCTGCGCCCGGCCGCATGGGATCCGCTCCCCGGCTTTGCGAAGGCCGTTGCCGACAACAAACTGTCGCAATGGTTCGCCGGTCTGACGCCGCAGTACGAAGGCTATGACAATCTTCGTAAAGGCCTTGCCCGCTATCGCCGGATCGAAACCACGGGCGGCTGGACCAGCATCGCCGCCGGCCCGGATCTGACCGTCGGGTCGAGCGGTCCGCGCGTCGCAGCGCTCCGCACGCGTCTCGCGGTCGAAGACAGCGAAGTCACGGGCGCCGGCAACAAGTTCGACGCCGCGCTCAAGGAAGCCGTGGTCCGCGCCCAGCGCCGCTACGGTCTTGCCCCCACCGGCACCGTCTCCACCGGCACGCTCGCCGGGCTCAACGTCCCCGTCTCGAGCCGCATCCGCCAGATCATGGCGAATATGGAGCGGTGGCGCTGGATGCCCAAGGAAATGCCGGTCGACCGCATTCAGGTGAACATCGCCGCCGCACAGGTCGCAGTGTTCGAGGGCGATCGCCCGGTGATGTCGATGCGCGGCGTGACCGGAAAGCCCGGCGGCGGTGAAACGCCGATGCTCCAGTCGAGCATTCATTCGGTGGTGCTCAATCCGCCGTGGAACGTCCCCGCGGGCATCGCCCAGCGCGAGCTGTTCCCCAAGGGCGCGGCCTATCTTGCGCGCAACGGGTTCAAGGTGATCGGCACCGGCGCCAGCCGCCGCCTGCAGCAGTCGCCGGCGCAATCGGCGCTCGGCCGGTACAAGTTCGACTTCAACAACCCGTTCGCGGTCTATCTACACGACACGCCGAGCAAGGGCACCTTCTCACGCTTCGACCGGCTCGCCTCGCATGGCTGCATCCGGCTAGAACGCCCGGATGACCTGGCGCGCCTGCTGCTCGAGGGCAGCACGCAATGGACCTCCGAAGCGATCGACGGCGCGCTGGCCAAGGGCGACACGGTGCGCGCCGCACTGCCCAATCAGGTCGCGGTCTATTTGCTCTACTGGACCGCTTATGCGAGCGGCACCGGCACGATGAACTTCCGTGGCGACCCCTATGGCTGGGACAAGACGCTCGCGACCAAGATCGAGAAGCGCTCTGCCGCCCAGGCGCTCGCCGCACGCTGAACCTGTTTCCACGGAGAATCGAATGACCCGCCGCCTTCCGCTTGCCGCCGCCCTCCTCGCCGCCACCGCGCTCGCCGCCTGCTCGGGCGGTTCGGACGCACCCGACACGCCGGTGAACAATGGAGACAATGAGGTCGAGGTGATCGACGAAGCACCGCAGAATGTCGCGGAGCCTGAGCCGACCCCCACTCCCTCGCCGACCCCCGCGCCGATCGTCCAGGACGACCGCGCAACCGAGGAGCAGGTGCAGGACGATGCCGACGCGGTCGGCATGACCGCACGCCTGCCGCGCGACCAGAGCGGCAACGAAACCGCGCCGGTGGAGTGACGTTACCCGCTCTGGTTAACGGGAATCTGGTCAATCCGGGTTTGATACGCTAACGTCACGCTATTGAGTGGAGCGGATACATGAACCGCTCGGGGGAAGTGGCGTGACGTTGACGGTAGCGCTCATTGCGATGGGCGCGAGTGTATCGATCGGTTTGAACGGCCTGATTGCCGAAACGCGCGTTCCGCCCGGCCAGCAAGACGTCATCGTCGCGCGTACCGTCGGCGGCATGATCAGCTATACCCGCTGGCCCGAGCCGCGCCCTGTGGTACGGCTCTGCGTCAGCGGCGCCACGACGCATACAAAGGGCTTTGGCCGCATTGGTCAGAGTAGCGGCCGGCAGGTCGTCACCCAGGTCGTCGCGCCCGGCGGCGCCACACAGGGCTGCGACGTTCTCTATTTTGGGACGCTCGCCGACGCGGACCGCCAGCGGATGCTGCGCTCGATTCGCGACCTGCCCGTGCTGTCGATCGCCGAAACCGATCCTGCATGCCGCGGCGGCACCATCTTCTGCCTGCGCATCCTTCCCGACCGGGTCGGCTTCCATATGAGCATCGATGCGGTTTCACGCAGCGCGGTGCGGATCGACCCGCGCGTCCTGCGGATTGCCCTGCCCGACGGAGGCGCGTCATGAGCGAGGTCGCCGGCCTCCCCTCGCTGCGCCGAGTGCTCGCGCGTATGCACCTGCGCGTGACGCTGTTCGCGGTGGGTCTTACCGGCCTGACCGTGCTGCTCGCCGGGTTCGCCGCGATCGGCGCCTATGCAAGCCAGAACCTCCACCTGATCGGGCGTTCGGCGGGCTATACCGCCGCGCCTGCCATCGTGTTCGACGACCCGGTCGCAGCGCGACAGAGCATCACCCCGCTTCTCGAAGCCGGCGTGGCCGGGATCGCCCTGCTCAAGCCCGACGGGACCGTCCTCGCCGCGGTTGAGCGCGAGGGCGAGGATAGCTCCATCGCCCGCTGGATTGCCGACCGGCTGTTCTTCTCCGCACCGATCGAGGAGCCGGTCATCCATCTCGGCACCCGGATCGGATCGGTGCGTGTGCGGGGCGAAGGCAGCGCGGTCGCCAGCTACATCCGCGATGGCATTCTCGGCACATTGGTCTGTCTGGTACTGACCGGCCTCGCCGCCTGGCTGCTCTCGCGGCGGCTGCGTGCCGACATCGTCGAGCCGCTCAATGCGATCGCCGACGCCGCGCATCTGTTCCGCCGCGACGAGACGCTCGACGCGCGCGTGCCGCCGGCATCGATCCGCGAGGTCGAAGCGCTGCGCACCGATTTCAACGCACTGATCGCCGAGCTTGGCGACTGGCGCCAGCATTTGCGCCGCGAGAACGAGACGCTGAACCACAAGGCGAGCCACGACGCGCTGACCAGCCTTCCCAACCGCGCGCAGTTCGAGCGCCGGGCCGCGGAGATGATGGCGGAAGCACGCGCCGGCGACGCTAGCTTCGTGCTGCTCTACGCCGATGCCGACGGCTTCAAGCCGATCAACGACCGCCACGGCCATGCCGCAGGTGATCTGGTGCTGGTCGAAACCGCCGCGCGTATCCGCAGCTGCCTGCGCGCGCGCGACGTCGCGGCACGGCTGGGCGGCGACGAATTCGCAGTGTTGCTTGCAGCACCCAGCGGCGCGGACGCCGCGGAGCGCGTGACCAGCGAGATCGCCGCACGTCTGGCGCAGCCGATCCGGCTGCCTTCGGGTGCCGCGGTGACGATGACGCTGAGCATCGGCGCCGCAATCTATCCGGGCGACGGTCAGGATATGACCACGCTCATCAACCGGGCGGATGCGGCGATGTATGCCGCCAAGGGAAGCCTCCGCGCCCGTGAACAGGGAGTCTCGTGATGCCGTCGTTCGTGCGTACCAGTCTGCTTCTCGCGCTCGCAGCGCTCGTCCTTGGCGGTTGCCAGATGTCGAAGGACAAATCCCCCTGGACCCGTGCCCAGCGCGCGGTGTTCGTTGAGGAAGGCTTTGCGCAGACCGATCGCGGCTGGGAATTCAGCATCAACGACCGCTTGTTGTTCGAGACCGACGACAGCACCGTGCTTCCCCAACAGGTCGGATCGATCCGCCGCATTTCCGGCCGCCTGCTCAGTGTGGGGATCCGCCATGCCGCGGTCGAGGGTCACGCCGACGGCTCCGGCGGCGCCGAACACAACCAGCGCCTGTCCGAACGCCGTGCCGCCGCGGTGGCAGAGGTGCTGGTCGGAAGCGGCTTCGCGCAGTCCGCGGTCTCAACCGCCGGGCTTGGCGACCGCTTCCCGGTCGAAAGCAACGCCACCGTCGAGGGCCGTCGCGAGAATCGCCGCGTCGTCATCCTGATCGCCACGCCCTGATCCGGGCCACATCCCGCCCCTCCGGTTGACTTTCACACCATAGCCGCTATTTGCGCGCCTTCGCGTGGCCGGCTTGCCGGTCGTGCGTACCGTCCGAGACAGTGGGTGACCGGGTTTGCCGGTCTTAATTTCCCGCCAAGACGGGGACAGAGATTTATACCGGGTCCTTCCGTGCGATGGAGTGTCCGGGTCAGCCCGCCGGAGCAGTCCGGCCCTGACGATCATGCCCCTCGGACGAGGGGGTTGGGCATCCGCCCTTCCCTCGGCGTAACCGGCTCCAGCCCTTTGGGTTGGGGTATTTTGAGGAGACCGGCATGGATCGTGCTCAGAAGACCGAAGCCGTTGCCGAGCTGAACCGTACCTTCAACGAGGTCGGCGTGGTGGTCATCACCCGCAACCTCGGGATGACCGTCAAGCAATCGACGGACCTCCGCAACAAGGCACGCGAAGCCGGTGCGAGCTACAAGGTCGCAAAGAACCGCCTTGCCAAAATCGCGCTCGACGGCACCGATTACTCGGTGCTCTCGGACCTGCTCGTAGGTCCGACTGCGCTTGCCACGTCGAACGACCCCGTTGCTGCTGCAAAGGTCGTCGTCGATTTCGCCAAGACCAACGATCGTATCGAGATCGTCGGCGGCGCGATGGGAAGCCAGCTGCTCGACGCGGAAGGCGTGAAGGCACTCGCCTCGCTGCCCTCGCTGGATGCACTGCGTGCCAAGCTCGTTGGTCTTATCGTCGCCCCGGCGACCAAGATCGCGACCATCACCCAGGCTCCCGCGGCGCAGATCGCGCGCGTGCTCTCGGCATATGCGGAGAAGGAAGCCGCCTGAGGCGGCGTTCTTTCGCGACGTTATTTCGAACCAATCTGACTGAAGGAATTATACATGGCTGACCTGAACAAGCTCGTCGATGCTCTCTCGGAGCTGACCGTCCTCGAAGCCGCCGAGCTGTCGAAGCTGCTCGAAGAGAAGTGGGGCGTTTCGGCTGCTGCTGCGGTTGCAGCTGCTCCGGCCGCTGGCGGCGGCGCCGCTGCCCCGGCTGCTGAAGAGCAGACCGAGTTCGACGTGATCCTCACCGGCGACGGTGGCAAGAAGATCAACGTCATCAAGGAAGTCCGCGCCA
>CAZBYE010000199.1:1079-6147 GCA_964496045.1 uncultured Stakelama sp. | reverse complement strand
GGAAACGGTGTTCCCGCACCCGACGATCAGCGAGACGATGCACGAGGCGGTGCTGGCCGCGTACGGCCGCCAGCTGCACATGTAACCCCGTTCAGCCTTTCTTGGTGAAACCCTGCCATGTTTCCGCGCGAATTGCGGGAGCATGGCATGTCGGCAAAGGCGTTTCTGGGGATCGTCCCCATCTTCGGGTTCGGCGGGCTGGCGATCTATCTCTATCGCGTCAACGACTCGATGGGCGGAGTGGCGTCGCAACAGCTGATGCCGATGGTCTATGCGCTCGGTGCGATCAGCGTGTTCTTCAGCCTTCCGATCCTGTTCAAGCTGCTGCGCCTGGCGACGGCGAAACCCAAGGCCGGCAAGGTGCCGGAAGGCGCGCGCGGCGATTTCGACGCCGACGCGGCGATCTCCCGCTACCTCGAGAAGAAGGCGGCGGGCGGGGCATCGTTCGAGGTTCCCGAGAGCGCCGCGCCGCGCCCGACCTTCGGCCGCAAGCCGGCCTGACGCGCGGCGGGTCAGTCTGTGCTGGCTTGCGCGAAAGCCTGCATCAGCGCCGGATAGTCCGACGGCTCGGGGAATTTCTCGAAGCTATGGACCGCGCCGGTCTGCGCCCAGGGCAATCGCTCGCTGGTATAGGTCTCCATGAACGGCACGAACCCGCTCGCATCGTCGAGCATCGTCGCGCGCACATTCACGGCGCCATATTCGGGCGGGAGGCGGGTGAAGAGCCAGCTTTTGCACCAGCCGCAATGATGGTGTCGGGCCTCGTCGCCATGCAGGCCGCCCAGCTCCGGCTCGCCCGCGATGATCTCAAGCGCGTCGGCGGGTAGAGTAAGGGTCGTCGAAAAGGCGCTGGCGCTCATCTTCTGGCAGCCGCGGCAATGGCAGACCGCGGTGACGAACGGTTCGGCGTTGACCCGGAACCGAACCTTCCCGCAGCGGCATCCGCCTTCCTGACCCGTCACCATTCGTCCCTCCGCTTTACAGCCCGGCAATGTGCCGCCACTTTGCCGTCCCATAACCGAAGGGGAGGGGCAGAGGCATGGGTATTTCGATCCTGTGGCCCACATTCGCGCTCGTGGGTCTGACGTTCATTGTCTACCTGATGATGTTCGTGAAGCGGTTCGGCCATATCCGTGCCAACCCGCCGAAGGACGCGGATCTTGCCACGGGCGAGGCGGCGCTACGCTATTTCGAGCCGGTCGAGATGCCCGCGAACAACTATCGCAATTTGTTCGAGATGCCGGTGCTCTATTTCGCGCTGGTTCCGCTGCTGCTGATCACCGGCCACGACAGCCTGACGCAGATGGTGCTGGCGTGGGTCTATGTGGGGCTGCGCTACGTTCACAGTTTCGTGCACATCGGGCCGAAGAAGGTGCCGGTACGAGCGCTGCTCTTCTCGCTCTCTGCGCTTGTGTTGCTGGCGATGTGGATCGGCTTTGCGGTCGACATTGCAAGTGTGAAGCCGGTGCTGGATGGGGTGACGGAGAACCCTGTCGCGGTATGAGCGTTTGAGCGAGATGGCAAAGCAGGACGATCACGATCAGGTGCGGAAGAATTTCCACGACGCGGTGAACATGGCCGCGAGCGAGATCGAGGAGTGGCTTGAGACTGAGCAGAGCGGCAAGGTCGGCTTCAAGCGAGATGGTGCGACGGAGAGCGTCGGCCACGCTTCGGGCCGCCGGATTGTGCGCATCCTGCGGACGCCTCGGGATGAGCTTGATGGCGGCGACTATGCGCATATGCGGAAGGTGGTCGGCTTCGTGCGACGGCATCGCGGGCAAGGGCCGTATGAGGAGTTCCGTATTCCGACTTCGCGCTGGCGCTATTCGCTGATGAACTGGGGACATGATCCGCTGAAATAGTTGACCTTTGGCGCGGGCGGGGCGAGCGTCGGGAAAACGCCAAACGGGGGATACCATGAAGCGCCAGATGATCGCCGCGGCTGCAGCCGTGCTTGCCGCCACGCCTGCCGCCGCCGAAACCGTCGTCGTCACCGCCGACCGGATGGTGGATGTCGTCGCGGGAACTGTGGTCGAGCATCCGGCGGTCTTTATTGAGGATGGGCGGATCAAGAACATCGCCGATGCGCGGACGGTGCGCTGGGGCAGCGACGTCCGGCATATCGACTTGAGCGGCAAGACGATCCTGCCCGGGTTGATCGACATGCACGTCCATCTCGACGCCAACCCGCTCTATGGCGGCTATACCGGGCTGCAGTTCACCGACAGCTTCTGGGCGATCCAGGGTGTCGCCAATGCGCGCGCGATGCTCAAGGCGGGGTTCACGACGATCCGCAATGTCGGATCCGAGAACTATGCCGATGTCGGCTACAAGCAGGCAATCGAAGAGGGGCTGATCACCGGCCCCCGGATCGTGCCGGCGGCGCATGCGCTGGGCGCGACTGGCGGGCATTGCGACCAGACCTATCTGCCGCCTTCGTTCAAGGCGAAGGGCGTAGCGGTCGGCGACGGGCCGCAGGAGCTGCGCATTAAAGTCCGCGAGCAGCGGAAGTATGGCGCCGAGGTCATCAAGATCTGCGCCACCGGCGGGGTCTTCTCACGCAATACCGAGCCGGGGCAGCAGCAACTGTCCGAGGACGAGATGCGCGCGATCGCCGACGAGGCGCATCAATGGGGACTGAAGGTCGCGGCGCACGCGCACGGCGCGGCTGGGATCAAGGCGGCGATCCGCGCGGGCATCGACACGATCGAGCATGCCAGCCTGGTCGACGACGAGGGCATCCGGCTCGCTGCCGCACGCAAACAGCCGGTGTGGTTCTCGATGGATATCTTCAACACCGACTACACCCAGGCCGAAGGCAAGAAGAACGGGGTGCTGGAGGACAACCTCCGCAAGGATCGCGAAGTGGCGCAGATTCAGCGCGACAATTTCCGCAAGGCGCACGCCGCCGGGGTGAAGATGGTGTTCGGTACCGACGCGGGGGTGATGCCGCATGGCACCGCGGCGGGCCAGTTCCGCACGATGGTTACCTATGGGATGACCCCGATCGAGGCGATCCGCGCGGCGACGCTGAATGCTGCGCAGGCGCTTGGACGCGAGAAGGATGTCGGCGCGATCGCCGTCGGCCGCTATGGCGATATCATCGCGGTAGAGGGCGACCCGCTCAAGGATGTCGGGGTGCTCACCGCGGTGAAGGCAGTGATCAAGGGCGGGGTGCTGGTCTCAGACTAGGCTGGCGGCTGCCGGTTCGATTGTTGTCGCGAGCGGCGCCCGCGGGGCGTCGCTGCCGATCAGCGGGGTGATGGTGACGGTGGTGGCGCCGATGCGGCGCATCCGGCCGTCGATATGGCCGCCATTCTCGATCGTGATGTTCTCATATTCGACGTCGCCGCTGATCCGCGCGGTACGCTCGACGGTGAGCTGGCGGACGCGGACCGCGCCCTCGATCGCGCCGGCGATGCGTGCGCTTTCTGCTGTGACCCCGCCGATGATCTGACTTTCCGCACCCTGAATCAGCCCGGCGCAATCGACATCGCCTTCGATTCGGCCCTCGACATGCAGCTCGGCGCTGGCCCTGATACTGCCCGAGATGGTGACGTCGGCGCCGATGACGGAGAACATGCCGCGCTTGCCGTTGTTGCCATTGGCCAGCGGCGAGGCCGGCCGCTCGTCGCGCGTCTTGTTCCCGAACATAAGCCTTACTCCCCCCGCGGTCCTGCGACCGGCGCACTCACCATATCAAAGGACAAAGTGCCGCGCAGCCCGTGCGGGGCGGGGATTCGATGCGATCCGTCGCGATTATCATTCGCATGAGGGGCAATTAGTGGCCGGGCTGCGATCCACGTCGCGGCGATCATACAGACCGCGCCGATTGCGACCATCGGGGTGCCAGGGCCCGGACCGCCGAGGATCGCCGCGGTCGATCCAAGCTGGACAAGCGCGGCGAGCGTAAACGCGCTGCGGGCGCCGCGCGAAATCGCGAACGCCACGATCAGGATGTCGGCGAGCAGAAAGGCGCGCGCGTGCATCCCCGGCAACAGTCCGGCGGTAAGCAGTGCGGCGAGCGCGGCCATGCCGACCAGTCCCGCTTTGTCGAAGCGCGCCACCTGCAGTTGCGCGACATAGGCGGCGGTAGCGGCGAACGCCGTAGCGAGCGCGAGGCCGAAGAGTATCGGCGCGTGTTCGGGCGAGATCACGCCCGTGAGAGACCAGATGTTCGGCGCATTGAGGACGATGCCGCGGCCGGGCTGAGGGAAATAGATCGCCGCGATGTCTGCGGGCGGCCAGCCGGCGATCAGTGCAGGTGTTGTGATCACGACCAGGGCGGCGGGCGCCGCGAGCCAATAGCCGAAGGGCACGCGGCGGCGGATGGCAAGCGCGAGGAAGAAGGGCGCGACCAGCGCTGCGTGTATGTCGAATGTGACAGCGATTCCGCACCACGCGAACATGGCGAGGTGACGATGTTCGAGCGCCATCGCCACTGCCATCACGCACGCGGTGACATAGAGCGCGTCGCCCTGGCCGATCAGCAGCGTGTTGAGCGCAACGAAGGGGAGCGCGAGGACGGCGATCGCCCATTGCGCACGCTGCAATGCGCCGAGTGCTCCGAGCAAACGATGGACCGACAGGGCGAGCGCGAGCAGATAGAGGCAGCCCGGCATCAAGTTGGAGGCGGGTTCGGCGAACGCTGGCGCCACGCCGTGTGTACGGACCGTTTCCAGCCATGGGGCGAAATGCGCGGTCATGTCCGGCGTCTGGAGTGACCACAATAGCAACGCCTGTGCTGCGGCCACCAGCGCGACGAGCCAGATTGCGGGCGCGGGGGTTGGTGGACGAAGGGGCGGGGGCGGCATGGTTTTCCGCATGCCCGAGGCATGTTGAAATGGGGTTAAGGCCAGCGATCGACCCCGGCATTGACCGGCCAGAGGCGCAAGCGTATAGGCCGCGCGTTCCGCACCGGAGCGGAGAGTCGATTCTGTCGGCTTTTCGGCGTTCCGGGGGGAGCAGGTCTGAACGGTGTACGAGACTTGGGGCGCGGGAGTTCGCCAACCAGGCCCTATTGTACTGCCAAACCAGGGACGCCGCACCTTACCCGCCGGGCAGCAGG
>CAZBYE010000199.1:0-1069 GCA_964496045.1 uncultured Stakelama sp. | reverse complement strand
AAGCGTGTACCGGTTTTGGTTTTCATCTCGGTTCTTCTCACACTCGGTTCGGTCGGCTGTTCGGCGTTCCGGGTGGAGCAGAGCTGAACGGTGTCGGAGACTTGGGGCCAGGGGGTTCGCCCACCAGGCCCTTTTGTATTGCAAAACCAGGGCTCCCGCACAGTAACCGCCGGGCAACCGGTAACGAAAAAGGTGAAGGGCTTCATGCCGACGATCAACCAGCTGGTCCGCAAGGGCCGCGAACCGCAGAAGACCAAGTCGAAGGTCCCTGCGATGGAGCAGAACCCGCAGAAGCGCGGCGTTTGCACCCGTGTGTACACCACGACCCCGAAGAAGCCGAACTCGGCGCTTCGCAAGGTGGCCAAGGTCCGCCTGACCAACCAGCGCGAAGTCATTTCGTACATCCCCGGCGAGGGCCACAACCTGCAGGAGCACTCGGTGGTCCTGATCCGTGGCGGCCGTGTGCGCGATCTTCCCGGTGTGCGCTATCACGTCCTGCGCGGCGTTCTCGATACCCAGGGTGTCAAGGATCGCAAGCAGAGCCGTTCGAAGTACGGCGCGAAGCGTCCCAAGTAAGCCAAAGTAAGCCCCGGACGTGTTCCGGACACGCTGAAGTTTAGAAGGAAATTCAAGATGGCACGTCGTCGTCGTCCCGAGAAGCGGGAAATCCTGCCCGATCCCGTCTATGGTGATCAGGTTCTGTCGAAGTTCATGAATAGCGTGATGCTGGACGGCAAGAAGTCCGTCGCTGAAGGCATCGTCTATTCGGCACTCGAAGTTGTCGAGCAGCGCGCGAAGAAGGACCCGATCGGGGTCTTCCACGAGGCGCTCAACAACATCAAGCCGGGCATCGAAGTCCGCAGCCGCCGCGTCGGCGGTGCGACCTATCAGGTCCCGGTTGAAGTTCGTCCGGAACGCGCGCAGGCGCTCGCGATCCGTTGGCTGATCACTTCGGCTCGCAACCGCAGCGAGAACACCATGTCGGGCCGCCTGTCGGGCGAACTGCTGGACGCCTCGAACAACCGCGGCACCGCGGTGAAGAAGCGCGAAGACACGCACCGCATGGCGG
>CAZBYE010000198.1:0-6153 GCA_964496045.1 uncultured Stakelama sp. | reverse complement strand
AGGCAGGGTCGGACATGGCAGGATCGCCATCTGGACCAGATGGATGCTGGTCGATTCGAGCGGCTCGAGGAACCCGCCCGCCAGCCCCATGCCGATGCAATTATGGCTCCACGCCAGCCGCCGCTTGCCCGCCCTGAAGCGCAGCACCCGCGGTTCCGCCAGCGCTTCGCCGTCGAGATTGGCGAGCAACGTCGCCGCGGCCTCATCGTCCGAGATATGCGCGCTCGAATAGACATAGCCGTTGCCGATGCGGTGCTGCAGCGGGATGCGCCATTGCCACCCGGCCTTGCGCCGCGTCGAACGGGTATAGGGTGTGAAATCCTCCGAACGCGCACATGGCACCGCCTGCGCACTGTCGCAGGGCAGCCAGTGCGACCAGTCCTCCAGCTCGACGCCCAGCTGCGATCCCAGCAGCAGCGAGCGGAAGCCCGAGCAGTCGACGAAAAAGTCGCCAGCCACGCGCTCGCCCGAGACGAGCTTCACCGCCGAGACAGCGCCACGCTCGCCATCGCGCTCGACATCGACGATCCGCCCCTCGACCCGATCTATCCCGCGCGCCTCGGCCCAACGGCGCAGATAGCGCGCGTAGAGAAACGCATCGAGGTGATAGGCGTAGGTGAACGCGTTGCGCACATCGTCCGGATCGCCGTTCGGCAGCATGAAGCGGTTCTGCCATGCCGTGACGATCGGAAAGCAATAGTCGTCGAGCCGCGTGGCGAAACCGGCCTGCCGCGCGCGCACCCAGTAGCTGAAAAAATCCGCTTCCCCGATCGGTCGGCCATAGGTGCCGAAGGGATGAATATAGCGATGACCTTCGCGGCCCCAGTTCACGAACTCGATGCCGAGCTTGAAGCTCGCCTGCGTCGCAGCCATGAACTCGACCTCATCGAGCCCGATGAAGTCGTTAAAGTCCTTCATCTGCGGTAGCGTCGCTTCGCCGACGCCAACGGTACCGATCTCTTCGGATTCGACCAGCCGCACGCGAACGCCAGCCGGAACGAGCTTGGCGGCGCAGGCCGCAGCACACATCCAGCCGGCGGTTCCGCCGCCGATAATTACCAGTTCAAGCGGTCGCACCATCGTCACGAACCTTACCGCACAAGGTTGCCGACGCCAGTCCCCCCGGACCGGCGCCGGCGCAGGGTCAGAAGGTCAGCCGCGCCCCGATCTGGAAGCGGCGATCATTCTTGAACCAGGCATTGTCCTTGAGCAGCCCGGCCGAATTCACCTGCTGCTTGAGCACGGTATCGGTACCGAGCAGGTTGGTGCCTTCGAGGACGAACTCGACATTGTTCGTCGCGCGGAACCGGATCGACGCGTCCATATAGCCGGCAGCTTCCTGCCAGACCGGCAAGGCGACGCAACAGTCGATCGCGGTAACCAGGAACTTCGAGCGCCAGTTGTAGGCGAGGCGCGCCGACAATTTGCCCTTTTCGTACATGCCGACGACGTTGAAGGCGTGTTCGGAGACGCCCTCCAGCGCCTTCGCCCGTACCGCCGTGGCGCTGTACTGGAGACCGCCGCCCGCGATGCCGCCCGCAGTCTCATTGGTCAGCGCGACGGTCTCGATCCCGTCATTCTTCACATAGGTGTAGTTGGCCTGCACCCCGAAGCCGTCGAACGGCGCCGGCAGGAAATCGAAGAATGTCTGGAACGACGCTTCAGCGCCATAGAGGCCCGCGCCCTCTCCGTTGACCGGACCGGTAACCCGGATCGGCTCAGTGACCCCATTGTTGGTCACCGTGAGATCGAACGACCCCTGCTGAATATAGTCGTAGAACTTCTTGTAGAAGCCGGTGAGCGTCAGCGACCCGGCCGAGGACATATAATATTCGAACGTCAGGTCGAACTGGTCCGCCGTGATCGGCTTCAGCTTCGGATTGCCCATTTGACCGGTATAATCCCAGTCATAGCCAATGGCCTTTCCAAAGGCGTCGCGCTTCACCCTGCTATTATTGAAATCGTTGACGTTGGGCGAAACCCGGCTGACCGTCAGGAAGTTGCGGAGCAAGCCGAAATCCGGCCGCGACATCGACCGCGAATAGGCGAAGCGCGACACCAGCTTATCGGTCAGATCGAACTTGATGTTGAAGCTCGGCAATGCGTGGAAGTGGTTGACATCGGTCGTGCCCGCCACCGTCGCACCATTATTGAACGCGATCTCGGACGCTCCGATGACGCAGCCGGCGGTTGCCGTGGGCCGCCCCGTATCTCCGTCGACCCCCGGGGTACAGATCCGATCCGCCGCAGTGAATGGATTGGCGAAGGTCGCTGCACCCTGCGTTGCGTTATTGGTCCAGACCAGGCGGACGCCGACATTGCCCGAGACCCGAACACCACCGATCGTCAGACCGTCACCGCCGAACTTGGCCATCGCATAGGCAGCGACCGTGCGTTCGCTGACCTTGTGGACCTCGCTCGGCAGATAGCAGCCGAACTTGTCCTTGACCGTCTCGCCCGCGCGATAGCCGGCGTTCGAGCAGACCGGAAAATAGTCGCCTACGCCGATCGCAGGCCGACCCAGCGCTTTGGCCAGATCTTCGCGATTCGCCAGCTTGTCCATGTTGAAGAACACGAACGAGTTGTGATTCATCTGATTGCCGGCAAAGAAATCGCCGCTGAAACTGTGGGTTGCGTAGTTGCCTGCCGGATAGACCGGCTTGTCCAGGTTAAAATAGGACGCCTGGGTATTGGTCCATGTGTTCGAGATATTCGCCCAGTTATACGCGCCCCAGCGCACCGTCTGGTCGCGATCGGCATAACGCGCGCCAACCTTGATCGCATCGAGCCAGCCCGAATCCACATCATATTCCGCGTCCATGCGGAATGCGAATTCCTGGCCGTCACTGTCTTCGGTGTGATCCGTGATCGCATAGTAATGATAGTTGTTCGGATTGACGAGACCGCCGGGTGACAGGTTGATATTGGTGGCAACCGTCGGCTTGAACTCAAGCCGGGGATATTTTCCAGTCAGATCGACGAACGTGTCAGCATAGCTTCGCGTCGTTACCGACGCATTGTAGTTGCCCACACTGGCATCGACATACTGGCCGTCGAACGACAGGCGCAGCCGATCCGTGACGTCCCAGCGGAAATTCAGGCCGAAATCCTGAGTAATTTGCTTGTTGCGCAGCGCGTTGGACTGCGTATCGACCGACGGCGCACGCCGCAACGTCGCGCCGGCACACCCGGTCCAACCATAGCAACGGTTGTAGAACGGCTGCCCAGCGGAGTTCAAACCAAACCCAAGATACGCGTTGTCCGGGATAGTAGCAGTTGGATCGCCCAAATAGGCGCGTGACGTAGACCACCAACCGCTCAGGAAGTCGCCATCGTCATCGAACTTGAACGATGTTCGATCAAGCGGAAAGACCTCGGCAATATCGTCCGGGGTGGGCGGCGGGCCAATCGTAGAATCAGATGGCCGACCAAAAAGATCAAGTACGTTGGAAAATACCGAATATTCACGCCAGCTATTGTTATATTGCGACCTGTTATACTGACCAGTCAGCTGCATCGACTCATCGTTCGACTTCCACTGGAACGCAGCCGATACGCCATAGCGCTTTCGGTCATACTCATTCTCGCGAAGATAGATGCCGCTCGGGATATATTTGAGATGCTGCGTCCCCGCCGGGTCCCCCGGCTTCAGTTCGCCAAATGCGTTCCGGAAGACGCCCATGCGACCAAACTGCACGCCCTGACTCGCGGTAATCGCGTGCGCATAGGCGCCGTTCACCATCAAGCCGATCTCGCCGATCCCGGTTTCCCAGCGATCGGAGATGATGCCGGAGATTTCCGGCGTCGTCTTCATGGCGATGTCGCCATTGGTGAGCTTGGCCGAAAGCGAAATCAGCCGCCCCTTGCTGTCGAACGGCAGGCGCGTGCGCAGGTTGACCGTGCCGGCGATACCGCCCTCGATCAGGTCTGCGGTCTGATTCTTGTAGGTGTCGATACCACCCAACAATTCGGGCGAGATATCCTGCCAGCTCAATCCGCGCGACGAGTTCGCACTGAACGTGTCGCGACCGTTGAATTCCGAGCGAACCTGGTTGAGGCCGCGGATGATGACGCCCGATGGCTCGGCCGAGAAGTGCGACGTGTCGTCGGTACCGGAGAAGCGGTTGACGGTGATGCCGGGCACGCGCTGAAGCGCTTCCGCCACCGACTTGTCCGGGAATGAGCCGATATCCTCCGCGGTGATCGAATCGACCACGGTGTCGGCGTGACGCTTGCGGTTCTGCGCCGATTCGAGGTTCCGGCGCGCGCCGGTGATGACCACATCCTCAGCCACCGTCTCGTCGCTGGCGGCCGCGGCCTGCGCGGCGACTTCCTGCGCCGACGCCGGCATCGCGAGCGCGCTGGCGAGCGCGGTAACGCAGATCCCATGAAACAGATTGCGGCGAGCCCCCGCCGCCTTGATCGACGATACGATCATCCCCCAATTCCCCTTCCCGTAGTGCCCCCGGCTGTTAGCCCAGCCTTTTATGAGACCAATTGCACAATTGGACTATTACCAATAGACTACAAATTCAGCAGTCTGTCCATTGCAAATTTATACGGACGTAATGAAGTTGCTCTGCAGCACTGGATGACAGAATGGGGGAGATGTCATGCGCCTGATTTCACTGGATGTGTTGCGCGGACTGACGGTGGCGGGGATGATCCTCGTCAACGCGGCGGCGGGAATGAAATACGGGGCCCAAGCGGATGTCGCGCCGATCCTGCTGCACAAGTCCTGGGAGGGACTGACGCTTGCGGATCTGGTGTTTCCCGCCTTCCTGACGATGGTCGGGATCGCCATCCCCTTTTCGCTGCGGCAGCGCGCGGGTAGCGCTGCGCCCACCGGCCCGATTCTCAGCCGCACCGCGCGGCTGGTGCTGCTCGGCTTCATCCTCTCCAACCTCTACTGGTTCGCCGATTTCGGCGTGCGCGACTGGCGACTGTTCGGCGTGCTCCAGCGGATCGGACTGGTCTATGGCGCATGTGCGCTGCTGTTCCTGTTCGCCGGACCCCGCGTACGGCTCGCGCTGATCGCGGTGCTGCTGATCGGATATTGGCCGCTCACCCTGCTCCCGGCGCTCGACGGACTGCCCAACGACCTGTGGCAGCGCGGGCATAATTTCGTCGCCTCGGTCGATCGCATCCTGCTGGGCAATCATCTCTATGTGAAGGGGCCGGAAGGCTATGATCCGGAAGGCATTCTCGGCACGCTGCCCGCGATCGCCCAGGGGCTGATCGGGATCGCGATCGGCGAACAACTGCTGAAGCGCGACGGGCCGCGTACCGGCTTGCTGCTGACCGCCGGCACCGCGATGCTGGCGGCGGGAATCGCGTGGAGTTTCGCCTTCCCCATCGTCAAGGATATCTGGTCGAGCTCGTTCGTGCTGGTGACCGCAGGAATCACCGTGCTGACGCTGGCGGTGCTCCACCATATCCTCGACCGCGAGGGCCGTGCGCCGGGAATTGCCGCGACCGCGATGCTCGCCTTCGGCGCCAACGCCATCGCCGCCTACACGCTACATCAGGTGACCTCGAGCGTGGTCACCTGGGACCTGCTGCTCGTCCCCTTCCACGCCACCCGCGCAGCGATCGGCGATCCGCTCGCTTCGCTGCTGCCGGTACTCATCTATCTCACCCTGATCTGGGCGGCGATGGAGTGGCTGCGGCGCAAGGGATGGATCATCAAAATCTGATCCGCCCGAACATACATCTTGATGAGACCAATATAACCTATATAGTACCAACTTAAGCGCTGGCCTTACCGGCCGGCAGATTTGGAGAGATGCGGGAATGGTGCCGAACGCGGCCGAAGCGAGTTTGGGTACGCTGATGGAGCGTGAGGCGGCCGAAGCCGGTGCCGCGGTGTCGCGGATGCTGGCAGCGAATCGCGACTCTATCGCGCAGGTCGCCGCGCGGCTGCGCGCATCGCCGCCCGCGGCGGTCGTCACCTGCGCCCGTGGCTCGTCGGACCATGCCGCGACCTATGCCAAATATCTGATCGAGACGCTGACCGGCGTCCCGACCGCCTCGGCGGCGCTGTCGGTCGCGTCGCTCTATGACGGGCCGACGCTGGCGGGCAAAAGGCTGTGCCTCGCGATCTCGCAGTCGGGCCAGAGCCCGGACGTGGTGGAACCGACCCGCTACTTCCGC
>CAZBYE010000197.1:4012-6163 GCA_964496045.1 uncultured Stakelama sp. | reverse complement strand
CCCTTGGCCGCTATAACAAGCTGCGCGCGATCACCTTGTCCGGGGCGGGGGGGCCGGGCTATTCGCTCGGCGAAGCGCTGACGTTCCTGCAGGGGCAGGCGGCACAGTCGCCCGAGGTGATCGCGGTGGGCTATCGCGGCGAAAGTCAGGCGTTCGTCGAGACCGGCGGGTCGATCCTGCTGGTGTTCGGCCTGACCATTCTGATCGTCTATCTGGTGCTCGCCGCGCAGTTCGAGAGCTTCGTGCATCCCGGCGTCATCATCATGACCGTGCCGCTGGCGGTCGCAGGCGGGATGCTGGGCCTTGCGCTGATGGGCAAGACGCTCAACCTCTACAGTCAGGTCGGCATCGTCATGCTGGTGGGGCTCGCCGCCAAGAACGGCATCCTGATCGTCGAATTCGCCAACCAGCTGCGCGACGAAGGCAAGTCGATCGCCGAGGCGATCCGCATGGCTTCCGCACGCCGACTGCGCGCGATCCTGATGACCTCGATCGCGACCGCGGCGGGCGCGGTGCCGCTGATGATCGCGAGCGGCGCGGGCGCAGCGGCGCGGCAGGCGATCGGCGTCGTCATCGTGTTCGGCGTGATTCTGGCGACGATGATCACCCTGTTCCTGATTCCGATCCTCTACAGCAGGCTTGCGAAATGGACCGGCTCGCCCCAAGCAGTCACCCGCGAACTGGAAGCGGCAATGGCTGAGCCCGAGCCGGCGGAATAGGATCGGGGGCGTAACGTCCGGGTAAAATTCACCCGGTAGAGGGGTGCGATGGAAATAGCGTCCAAGGGTCAGTTACGCCTCGCCTTCCTGCGCTGGGCGATCGTCACGATACCGTTCATCCTGTTGCTGGGCTTTGCGTCGGGACGGCTGTTCCCGAGCGGGGACGAGAATCTCTGGTATCAGGCGCTCGTCAAACCCGAGGCAACCCCGCCGGGCTGGGTGTTCCCCGTCGCTTGGACGAGCATCTATGTGCTGCTGGGACTGGCGCTGGCGATGATCGTCAATGCGCGCGGATCGCGGCTGCGTCGGCCGGCGCTGATCCTGTTCGCGGTGCAGATGGTGGCGAACCTCGGCTGGTCGCCACTGTTCTTTGGCTATCATCAGGTTTCGATGGCGCTGATGCTGATCGTCGTGATGTTCGTGCTGGCGCTGGCGACGACGCTTGTCTTTGCGCGGATCCGCAAGGGCGCGGCATGGCTGTTGGTGCCGTATCTGGCGTGGCTCTGCGTTGCCGGGATTCTCAACTACCAGATCGACAAATTGAACCCGAATGCGGAAACTCTTGTGCCCGCTTCGTCGGCACCCCAAATGAATATCTGAAGCAAACCGAGATTCTGGGCCTGAACTGATATGCAAAGCGACAACCGCATTTTCGACGATTTCGTGAAAGCCATCAACGGCGCGGCCGGCACCTTTGCGGGTATGGCGCGCGAAGGCGAAGCGGCAGCGCGCGAGCGTTTCAAGGGCTTTGTCGGCGGGATGGATTTCGTCGCGCGCGACGAGTTTGAAGCGGTGAAGGCGATGGCCGCGGCGGCGCGCGACGAGAATGAAGCGCTCAAGGCGCGGATCGACGCGCTCGAGGCGAAGCTGGGCGGTGCTGCGGCGCCGAAGACCGCGAAGCCGAAAAAGGGGGCGGCGGGCGCGTAAACCGCGCTTTTCCACACCTATTTAGGCAGCAGTAACCATAACCCGCTTGTGCGGCGCAGCGCTGCAAGGCACCCATGCGCACAGGCAAGGGCCGGGCGGAGGACGACCGGATGCTCGATGAGAGCGAATATGAGCGCGACGATGCCGCGCCAATCGACATGCTGGAAACCTATTACGCGGCGCATGGCTGGAGCCATGAGCGCGAGGACGACGAGATCGTCGCGCGCGTAAAGGGTAGCTGGACCGAATATGAGCTGCGCGCGATCTGGCGCGAGGACGACAGCGTGCTTCAGTTCCTGGGCTTTCCCGACGTGCGTGTGCCCGAGGAACGGCGCAGCGACATCTATGAGACCATCGGGCTGGTCAACGAGCAGCTGTGGATCGGCCATTTCGAGCTGTGGTCGTCGAGCGGCATCCTGCTGTTCCGCCACGCCGCGCTGATCGACGGCGACCAGCCGACCCTGAGCCTCGCCCAGGCCGAATTGCTCGTCGAGAGCGCGGTCGA
>CAZBYE010000197.1:0-3990 GCA_964496045.1 uncultured Stakelama sp. | reverse complement strand
GGTTAGGGACCGAGTGTAGGGTTTGGAGGCCAGGGGGCATGTCGCAGGATGGCGGGCGGTCCTCTGGCTTTGGTCGCGCATCGGCGACTGCGAAGCACAATTCCCCGTAGCTGGTCATGGCAGGCCCGTAGACCACCCGCACCAGGCGGCCTTTGTCGAGATAATAGGTGACATTCCGAAACGGGTTGTCGGGCTCGTAGACGATATGTGCGCCGTCGGGAGCGATCGGATAATAGAATTCGCGCACCAGGATTCCGCCGTCGGCCAGCTTGTGAAACGAGTCGCGGCTCGCCGAATAGCCTTGCGGACTGCCTGGCCCCTTCCCCTTCTCGAAATGCTGAAGCTCGCTGATCCAGCTCTGCCGCGTACGATGCACCAGCTTGCCGTCGCGATAAACCTGCACGTCGTCGGCGACGAGCTTCTCGAATGCTGAAATGTCGCTTGCGGGAAAGCGCTTGGGTAGGGCCTTGAAGAATGCGATCTGCGTGTTCCAGATGTTCGGCGGGGGAAGGGGGGCCTGCGCCGATAAGACGGCAGGTCCAGCGACTAGCCCCAGCAGCGCACCAACCAGATGTCGCATCGCTTTCCCTCGCAGCGTCCGGTTGCGGAACGCTATCTGACGCCATGTTGATCTACAAGCAGTCGGTGTCCCGCGGATCGGCGAGGCGGGGCCGCGGGCTTGTGTCCATGGCCGCCATTCTGCATGGCGGGCGACAGGTGATGTTCGGGCGGCGGCGTGCCGATGGAGAGTGCGATGACCCTTCCCCAAACCCTTTGGCTGATCGGTTGCGGCAATATGGCGGGCGCCATGCTGCGGCGCTGGATCGCAGCCGGAGCCGTGCGGGGCGAGGATGTGTTCGTCCTCAACCGCGGCGACCGTCAGTTGCCCGAGGGGGTGCGGCAGGGGCGGGTGCTGCCCGATGGCGCACTGCCCGACGCAGTGATGCTGGGGATGAAGCCGCAGCAGATCGATGAGGTCGCCGGACAGATTTCGGGGCGGATCGTCGGGACCCCGCTGCTGATCTCGATTCTGGCCGGTGCGGAGGAGGCTGCGCTGGCGGCGCGGTTCGACGTACAGGCGATCGTGCGTGCGATGCCCAACCTTCCGGTCGAGATCGGCAAGGGCGTGGTGGCGCTGCATTCGGACGGCGCGGGTGCGGAGGCACGCGCGGCGGCGGACGCACTGATGGCGCCGCTGGGGCTGGTCGAATGGGTCGAAGCGGCGCGGTTCGACGCGGTGACCGCGCTGGCCGGGTGCGGACCGGGATTCGTCTATCGGTTTATCGATGCGCTGGCCGGAGCCGGGGAGGCGCTGGGGATTCCGGCCGATCAGGCATTGCGGCTTGCGCTGGCGACGGTCGAGGGCGGCGCGCTGCTGGCGGCGCAATCCGCGGACTCTCCCGGCACGCTGGCGGACAAGGTCGCGAGCCCGGGCGGGTCGACCCGGGCGGGGCTGAATGTCCTCGATGCAGACGATGCGCTCAGCCGGTTGCTGGTCGAGACACTCGCCGCATCCGCGCGACGGAACGCCGAAATGGCGGCCGCGGCGCGCGGATAGCGGGGAACGCTGCCACCGCTAATGGGTTGATGTGCCACACCCTTTCGATGGAGGCACATCATGGCGACGGAGACACAGGCCCGCGACAGCAAGGGCCGGTTCAAGGAAGAACATGGCTCGTGGTTCGGCGGCTACGGCTCGATTGCCGGGGCGGTTGCGGGCGGTGCTGCATTGGGCATGCTGGCGCTGCTGGGCCGCAAGGCCGTGGTTCAGGCACCGACCGCGCTTGCCGGCGACTGGATGGACGGGCTGATCGCCGAGCATCAGGCAGTGCTCAAGCTGTTCGATACGATCGAGGCGACCGAAGACAAGGCGCTGGGGCGCCGCATGATGCTGCTCGGCCAGATCAAGCATGCGTTGGCGAAGCATGCGATCGAGGAAGAGAATGTGATCTATCCCGCGCTGCGCGAGGCGGGGAGGGTCGAGGAAGCCGACGAACTCACCCGCGAGCACGGCTATGTGAAGCAGTATCTCTACGAGCTCGAGAATATGCCCAAGACGAGTCCGCTGTTCCTCGAGACGGTGCGGAAATTCCGCGCCGATCTGGAAGAACATATGGACGAGGAGGAGGAGCGGCTGTTCCCCGCGCTGCGCACGCAACTGACGGAAGAGAAGAACGCGTTGCTCACCCGGGCGATGAACAAGGAGGGGTTCAAGATCGCGTGAACTAACGCCCCAGGGCCGAGACGCGCTTGCGCTCGGCTTCGGGGATCAGGCCCTCCAGCACTGCCCAGAAGCCGCCGACTGCGCCCTGACCCGCGCTTGAATACGCAGCCGCGAGCTTGTCGCGCAGCGATTCGAACAACTGCGCCTCGAGCGCGGCGCCCTCGGGCGTCAGCCGCAGCAGGCGCAGGCGGCGATCCTCATGGCCCGGACGGGTCTCGATCAGGCCGTGATCGGTGAGGTCGGTGAGCACGCGGCCAAGCGATTGCTTGGTAATCGCGAGCAGGGCGATCAGCTCGCCCACCGTCAAATCCGGCTGGCGCGCGACGAAATAGAGCGCGCGGTGATGCGCGCGGCCAAGGCCTTGCGCCGCCAGCCCCTCATCGATCGAGCGCGTCAGGTGGCTGTAGCCGAAATAGAGCAGCTCGACGCCGCGCCGGATTTCGGCTTCGCGCAGGAACAGCGGAGAAGCAGTTGGGACAGCCATGTTGACCTGTTTTGCCATCGGGCTTACGCCTGCGCAACCGGCATCTTGGATGCCATAGGCGTGATGGTGCTGACGCCTTGAACAGGAGAGAGAGTGAAGTGAGCAGCGCGATGTTCGAGTTCGAAGCCAACCCCAATCCGGTCGAAGCCAGCCAGCGCACGGCGCTTCTTGAGAATCCCGGGTTCGGCAAGCTGTTTACCGATCATATGGCGATGGTACGCTGGTCCGATGCCAAGGGCTGGCACGACGCGAAGATTACCGCGCGCGGACCGCTCAGCCTCGATCCCGCGACCGCGGTGCTTCATTACGCGCAGGAGATTTTCGAGGGGCTCAAGGCCTATCGCACCGGCGACGAAGGCACCGCGCTGTTCCGCCCGCTGGAGAATGCCCGCCGCTTCCGCGAATCGGCGCAGCGTATGGCGATGCCCGAACTGCCCGACGACCTGTTCCTGGGATCGATCGAAGCGCTGGTGAACGCCGACCGCGAATGGATCCCGCAGATCGAGGGCGGATCGCTGTACCTGCGCCCCTTCATGTTCGCGAGCGAAGTGTTTCTCGGCGTGAAGCCTGCGTCTGAATATCTCTATCTCGTCATCGCCTCTCCGGCGGGCGCCTATTTCAAGGGCGGCGCGCCGGCGGTGACGATCTGGGTTTCGGATCATTACACGCGTGCCGCCCCGGGTGGGACGGGCGCGGCCAAGTGCGGCGGCAACTATGCCTCGAGCCTGGTCGCGCAGGCCGAGGCGATTCGCGAGGGTTGCGATCAGGTGGTGTTCCTCGACGCGGTCGAGCGCCGCTGGGTCGAGGAACTGGGCGGCATGAACCTGTTCTTCGTGTTCGACGACGGCAGCATGGTGACCCCGCCGCTGGGCGGCACGATCCTGCCCGGCATCACCCGCGAATCGATCCTGACGCTGGCGCGCGAGCAGGGGATTTCGGTACGTGAGGAGCCCTATGCGATCGACCAGTGGAAGGCGGATGCGGAAAGCGGCAAGCTGGTCGAGACCTTTGCCTGCGGCACTGCCGCGGTGGTGACGTCGGTGGGCAAGGTGAAGAGCCGCGACGGCGAATTCACAATCGGCAGCGGCGGACCGGGGCAGGTGACCGAGGCGCTCAAGGCGCGGCTCACCGCAATCCAGCGCGGGCAGGCGCCCGATACGCATGGCTGGGTGCATCGTTTCGGTTGACCCCCTTTTCAAGCCGGAAGGCACGCTCTAAGGGCGTGCCTTCCGCGCATGCTGGGGCGTAGCCAAGCGGTAAGGCAACGGGTTTTGATGCCGTG
>CAZBYE010000196.1:0-6205 GCA_964496045.1 uncultured Stakelama sp. | reverse complement strand
CACGAAATTGGGCAGCGTGGCGAGGTAGGTAACGTCGAAGCTGCCTGCATGGGTCGCGCCGTCGGCGCCGACGAGGCCGGCACGATCGATCGCGAAGCGCACCGGTAAGTTCTGGATGGCGACGTCGTGAACGACCTGATCGTAAGCGCGCTGGAGGAAGGTCGAGTAGATCGCGCAGAAAGGGCGCATGCCCTGTGCGGCGAGGCCAGCGGCGAAGGTGACGGCGTGCTGTTCGGCAATGCCGACATCGAACGCGCGGTCGGGATGCGCCCTGGCGAACTTGTCCACCCCGGTACCCGACGGCATTGCCGCGGTGATCGCGCAGATTTTCAGGTCGGTCTCGGCGAGCTTCGCCAGCGTCTCACCGAACACGTTCTGATACGAAGGCGGCCCCGGCGGCGCTTTGACCTGCGTACCGGTGATCACATCGAACTTCTGGACGCCGTGATATTTGTCCGCCGCCGCTTCGGCGGGGGCATAGCCCTTGCCCTTCTTGGTCACGACATGGATCAGCACGGGGCCTTCCCTGGCGTCGCGAACATTCTCGAGCACCGGGATCAGGTGATCGAGATTGTGACCGTCGATCGGGCCGACATAGTAGAAGCCCAGTTCTTCGAAAAGCGTGCCGCCGGTGACCATGCCGCGCGCGAATTCCTCGGTCTTCGATGCCGCGTTGGTCAGGCGACGCGAGATGCGGCGGGTGAGCTTTTTCGCGAAATTGCGCAGGCCGAGATATTCGGACGATGAGACGACGCGCGCCAGATAGGCTGAAAGTCCACCCACCGGCGGCGCGATCGACATGTCGTTATCGTTGAGGATCGAGATCAGGCGGTTCCCGGCCTGCTCGGCATTGTTCATCGCCTCATAGGCCATGCCCGCGCTCATCGAGCCGTCGCCGATCACCGCAATCCCGCGCCCCGGCGTACCCGCGAGCTTGTTGGCGACCGCGAATCCGAGTGCTGCCGAGATCGAGGTCGACGAGTGCGCGGCGCCGAACGGATCATACTCGCTCTCGCTGCGCTTGGTGAAACCGCTGAGCCCCCCGCCCTGACGCAGCGTGCGGATGCGATCGCGACGCCCGGTCAGGATCTTGTGCGGATAGCATTGGTGCCCGACATCCCAGACCAGCCGGTCATCGGGCGTGTTGAACACATAGTGGATCGCGACGGTCAGCTCGACCACACCAAGTCCCGACCCAAGGTGCCCGCCGGTGGTACCGACGGCGCTGATGGTTTCCGCGCGCAGTTCATCGGCCAGCTGGCGCAACTGGGCGGGCTTGAGCGTGCGGAGATCGTGCGGCGTGTCGACCGTGTCGAGCAACGGCGTCTTGGGAAGGTCGGCCATCTAGCGCACTTACTCCAGCGTCATGAACCTGTCCAACGCCCCTGTAACAACAAGGGGTTCAACGTCATGAGCGAAAGATGAGCAGTCGCTGAAACGGCCTCCCGTCTCTCAGGCGGCGCGGCGCATCGCCAGCGAATGACCCAGCTTGTACGCGGCGTCGAGATTGGCCTGCTGGCTCTCGCCATGCGATTCGAGCAGCAGTTCGTGCCGCACCACGCGCGCACCGACATAGTCGAAGATGCCGTGATCGATCTGGGTCCGCATCGCGCCGAAATAGCCATGGCGCGCGTAGGTGCCTGCGTCCGCGCCGGCGACCGCGATCAGCACCACCTCGAGCCGGCGGAGCTTCTTGCGATCGCCCCCTTCATACCCATAGGCCCAACCATTGGTGAGGACGCGATCGAGCCAGCCCTTCAGCATCGCCGGGAAAGACCACCAATAGACCGGATAGACGAGCACCAGCCGGTCGGCACGGTCGATCCGCGCCTGTTCGGCGAGCACGTCATCTGCCGGGGTCTCCGTCTGCAGGTGAACGGCAAGATCGCGCGCGGTTTCGCGCGGGTCGAACCCCTCCGCGGTGAGATCCGCGATCTCTATGCTCGTCATCGGGTCGGATGCGCGAAGCCCGTTCGCCACCGCGTCCGCGATGGCGTGGGTCAGCGAATTGGGATCGGGATGAGAAATCACCAGCAGGTTGCGCATCTTCAGTCTCCAAAAGGGTCTGGCATACCGGCTCGGACGCCTATATACTGATAGTAAGTTACTAATGGTATATAGCAATGTCAAGTGATCCATCGGCCGCCGGGGCCGACAAGCGCGTGCGGATGACGCGCGACGACCGGCTTACGCAGCTGCTCGACCTCGCCTGGAGGATCGTTCGCGAAGAAGGGACTGACGCGCTCACCCTCGGCCACCTGGCCGAGCGCGCCGGTGTCACGAAGCCGGTGGTGTACAGCCATTTCGGCACGCGCGCGGGGCTGCTCGCAACGCTGTTCCGCAACTTCGACGCACGCCAGACAGCGCTGATGAACGCTGCACTCGATGACAGTAAGCCGACGCTGGCCGACCGGGCGAGCGTGATCGCTTCGTCCTATGTCGATTGCGTGCTCTCGCAGGGCCGCGAGATTCCGGGCGTCGTCGCGGCACTCGAAGGCTCGCCTGAAATGGAGAGCATCAAGCGCGAGTTCTTCGCCGCGTTCATGGAAAAATGCCGGATGCTGCTCGCGCCCTTCGCGCCGTCGGGCGATATTTCACCGGCAGGACTGTGGAGCCTGATCGGTGCGGCGCAGCTGCTCTCTTATGCCGCAGCAACAGGCGCGGTGCCGCGCGACGAGGCCATCACGGAACTCGACCGCACGATCCGGGCAATGGTGGAAGTGCGCTAGACCGGGTTCAGCTGCAGTCGGCGCATTTGCCGCGCACTTCGATTACCGGGCGTACGGGCGTGAAGCCCGCGCCACGGGCGGCAGTGCGGACCGACTTGGTGATCGTATCGTCATCGATATGCGTGGTCTGGCCGCACGAATCGCAGACCAGGAAGATGCAGTCGTGCAGGCAATCGGGATGCGCGTTGGCGACATAGGCGTTCGCGCTCTCCACCCGTCGGGCAAGGTTCGTGGACACGAACAGGTCGAGGATCCGATAGACGCTGTTGGCGGCGACGCGGCGCCCTTCCCGCTTCGACACGGCTTCGGCGATGTCATAAGCGGAAGCCGGTCTCTCAAACCCCGACAGCGCCTCGAAGATCGAGGCGCGCATCGCGGTCCACTGCTCTCCGGCCTTTTCCAAGGTCGCCTGCGCAGCGCGCGCGAGATCAGCGCCCTGTGGCTCGTGATGGTTATGATTGTGCGCGTGCATAGACAGAATGTAGGCCGGCAAGGCCTTCGCAGCAAGCTTCAGTAAGTCGCACGACGGTTGAGATCATGGCCAAGCGCGAGGACCGCAACGCCGATCACGGTCCACAGAATCTCCTGCCCGCCATGCGGAAGCGTCAGCGCGCCCGTCATCATGCCGAGGCCGAAGGCACCGACCGCGGACGGCAGCATATAGCCGTGTTTCCAGATGCCACGCCCGAGCGCGACAAGCCCGAACAGGATCGCGAGGACCAGCCCGATCTCATGGATTGCAGGATGCAGAAACGCGCCTGCGGCAGAGGCGAGCGCGAGCAACACCGTGCTGGCCAGACAGTGCGCCAGACACAGGCTCGACAGCCCGATCGCAAAGCGATCGAACCGCGAATCGACCTGTTCCCAGAATCGGGGGGCGAGCGCATGGGCCATGCGCGCCATATAGAAGCAGACCGGCGAAGTTACAACATAACATACATCGCGATTTGCAACGCGTTTCCGGGCGTTTCGCTGGCATTTATGGTTGGCACGGCATAAACGGCGGGCGTGTCGCAGTTTACCCATACCGCCCGCCCGCGCGCGATCGCCAACTGGCTGTTCTTCGTCGCCGTCCTGATCGTGCTGATGGTGGGCGTGGGCGGCATCACCCGCCTGACCGAATCCGGCCTGTCGATCACCGAATGGAAGCTGGTGACGGGGACCCTGCCCCCGCTGTCCGAAGCGGCGTGGCTCGCCGAGTTCGAGAAGTACAAGCGCATCCCCGAATATCAGCAGATCAATGCGGGAATGAGCCTGGAGGCGTTCAAGGGCATCTATTTCTGGGAATATCTGCACCGGCTGCTCGGGCGGCTGATCGGCGTCGCGTTCGCGCTGCCGCTTGCATGGTTCGCGATCCGCCGCGCGATCCCGCAGGGCTATGGCCTGCGCCTCACCGGCCTGCTGATCCTGGGCGCGCTCCAGGGCGTGATCGGCTGGTGGATGGTCACCTCGGGCCTCGCCGAGCGGACCGATGTCAGCCATTTCCGCCTTGCCGCGCACTTGTTGCTGGCGCTGTTCATTCTGGCGGCGCTGGTCTGGACCGCACTCGACATGCGCGGGCTGGCCCGCGATCCGGGTTACCGACCAGCGCGGTTGACCGGCGTTGCGGTGTGGGTCGGGCTGATCCTGTTCGTCCAGCTGGTCTACGGCGCGTTCGTTGCAGGCCTCAACGCAGGTCTCGTCACCAACCAGTGGCCCCTGATGAACGGCAAGTTCTTCCCCAGCGAAGTGCTCGCCGTGCGTCCGTTCCTCGACGCGATGCTCAATGATCCGGCGATGATCCACTGGTTCCACCGCTGGTGGGCGTGGGTCGCGGTCGCGGCGCTGATCGTGCTGGCACGGCGCGCAAAAGCCGCGGGTGACCGCAAGGCCTCAGTCGCGATCCATATCGCATTCGGTACGCAGATCCTGCTCGGCATCGCAACGGTATGGACCGGCGTACACCTGCATGTCGCAGCGACGCATCAGGTGGTCGGCGCGCTGGTCGTTGCCGCCACCGCCTGGGGCGCGCATTCGGTGGGGCGCCGCCGGTGAGCGACATCGCACTCGTCCATGTGACCTTCGGCACGGCGGACGAGGCGGAGGATATCGGGCGGCGCATGGTCGAGAACGGGCTTGCTGCCTGCGTCAACCTGCTCGGTCCGTGCAGTTCGATCTATCGCTGGCAGGGCAAGGTCGAGACTGCGGCCGAGCATCGCGCTCTGTTCAAGACGACACCGCAGCTTGCCCGCGAACTTGCCGACCGGATCGCGGCGCTGCACAGCTATGACCTGCCCGCGATCGAGATCTGGCCCGCCGCTGCCGGAGACGCAATCGCGGACTGGGTCGCCGATTCCACGCGTTGATTGCGGCGCTTCTCCTCGCGGCGCAGGCAAGCGCCACCAGCTTTGCGCCCCCCCTTGACCGTCCGCTGCACGCCGTGACCGAAGCAACCCGGACCGACGCCGGCGTCACGCGGCGCTTCACCAGTTCCCGGCGCATCGTTTTCCGCCGTGCCGGCACGGGGTTTCGCGCCGAGGTGACGATCGAGTCGGGCGCGCCCGCAACGACAGGCGACGACGATCCGGCGGCGATGTTTCGTGCCGGATTCGCGCGGATCGCCGGGCGGACCATTGTACTGCACCTCGATCCGGCAGGGGGCGTGACTGCAATCGATGATCAGCCAGCGGTGTGGAAGGCATTCCTCGACGGCATCACCGCACTGGCGCCGACGGGCACCGGCGACCTTGACCGCAAACGCGCGGGACAGGTCCGGGCAGTCCTCGCCGCGCTTGCGTCGATGCCGCCCGAACGCCAGCGCACGACGCTCGCCTCGCTGGTCGCGCCGCTGATCGCCACGGACATCGTCGCAGCGGGAGAATCGCCACCCCGCGCGGTACGGGTTCCCGCCGGATCGGCGTTCGGTGCTGCACAGCTCGACGGAATTCGCGCCGTGCGTCGTGTCGGAAGCCATCTTGCCGTCTCGGTCAGCGCAACGGGCGAGGTGACGATGCGCGGACCAGAGGGACCTGCCGCCGGCCGGGTCACACTTGAGACCCTTCGTCAGGTCGACCCCGTGTGCGGGCTGGTGCTGGAGGCACGCGACGCAGTGCGTATCGAGCTGGCAGGAGCGCTGCCCTCGATCCGCCTGAACGTCACCACGCTTCGCCTACCTTAGGCCGCAAAGGCAGCCGCACATGACGCAGGTATCATAATACCCGTCAACAAACCCGCAGTTTTCTTGACTTTCTGCCCCTCATTCGTCATTTGGCCGCGGTTCGCGCCGTCCGTCATGGGCGGCGTCCTGCATTTAACACGAGGTCTGGCCCCATGAAGGCGCTGATGAAGACCACCAAGTCGGTGAAGCCGGCCGAGGTGGAGAAGAAGTGGCATATCGTCGATGCAGAGAACCTGGTCGTCGGCCGCGCCGCGGTGGTGATCACCAATGTCCTGCGCGGCAAGCACAAGCCGAGTTTCACCCCCCATGTCGATTGCGG
>CAZBYE010000195.1:0-6259 GCA_964496045.1 uncultured Stakelama sp. | reverse complement strand
CGCCCAGCGAATCGTCCGCGCCAAGAAGAGCATCGGCAGCGCCGCGCTCGCGTTCGAGGTGCCCCGCGGCACCGAACGCGACGCCCGCCTCGTCTCGGTGCTTGAGGTGGTCTATCTCATCTTCAACGAAGGCTATGCCGCGACCGCGGGCGAGGATCTGATCCGCCCCGCTTTGTGTGCCGAGGCGCAGCGGCTCGGCCGCGTTCTCGCTGGCCTGATGCCCGCCGAACCTGAAGTCCACGGCCTGCTCGCACTGATGGAGATTCAGGCCTCGCGCCTGCGTGCGCGCACCGGCCCCGACGGCGCCTTCGTCCCGATCACGCAGCAGAACCGCGCGCATTGGGACCAGTTGCTCATCCGCCGCGGCCTCAACGCCCTTGCACAGGCGGAAGCGCTGGGCGGCGCGGACGGGCCTTATGCGCTTCAAGCCGCGCTCGCTGCCTGTCACGCCCGCGCCCGCCGGTCGGACGACACCGACTGGCCCCGCATCGCAGCACTCTACGACCGGCTGCGCGAGGTGATGCCCTCGCCCGTGGTCGATCTCAACCGGGCGGTGGCGTACAGCATGGCCTTCGGACCGGAGGCGGGTCTCGCACTGGTCGACCAGCTCTCCGAAGCGGCTGCGCTCCGCAACTACGCTCCGCTGCCCGCCGCCCGCGGCGACTTCCTGTTCCGCGCCGGGCGTCTTCCCGAAGCGAAGATCGCGTTCGAGAACGCCGCCGCGCTCACCCGAAACGAACGCGAGCGCAGCTTCCTGCTCGATCGCGCGGCAGCCTGCATCTGAGCTTCACACGACTGAAGCATTGCTTTCGTAGCCTGAAGAGATGTTCGTGCGTTCGCACCTTGCGCGAACGCCCCCTGCTTTGGCATTTTACGCGCAAGGGAGATTGCCATGACGCTCGCGCTCGCACCTGCCCCGCATCGTTTCTCGGTGATCACGCTCAGCGAATCGGAAGCCCCCGCCTGGAGCACCCGTTTCGGCTGGCCCGCCTTTGGCGACACGCATCTTGCCATAGGTCCTGATGCCAACCGTTCGATCCTCGCGGCGCAGATCGACAATGCCGTGCTGCGCGCCGACCGCGCGGTGCTGCTCGTCGCCGAAGGGCTGGGCTGCTTCGCGGCATCATGGTGGGCACGCCTGTCGCCCTCGCACTATGTCGAACGGGTCGCAGGCGCCCTGCTGTTCGACCCTGAGGCCGCGAGCAAGCCCGATCTCTTCGCCTCGCCGCGCACTGCGCTGCCGTTTCCGTCGATGGTGGTCGCCGACCGGCTTCCGGGCAGTGACCCCGCTGATTTCGCGCCGTTTGCGCAAAGCTGGGGCAGCCGCCTGATCGCGGGCAACCGCCACCGTGTTGCCGAGGTCTCGGCGTGGCGCAGCGCACAGCGGCTGGTCGGCCGCCTCACCGCGTCGGTCGTCGCCCGCGATATCGAGCGCGGGCTGGCGCTGCGCGGAGAAGGTTAAAACCACAGCTCCACTAAGACCGTCATCCCCGCGCAGGCGGGGATCCATTCTGGCTGGCCTTCAGGCAAGAACCGCAACCTCACGGCAAATGGATTCCGGCCTGCGCGGGAATGACGAACCTTTTACCGTTTGGCCTACAGCCCCTCGCCGCCGACCCAATGCGCATTGGATAGCCGCCGCGCGACGTCCCAGGTCTGGCGCCGGATATCGGGCACCGCGACAATCTCCCAGAACGCGCCGCGCGTCATCGGCCCCAGCGCATAGAGCCGCTCGCTCGGCCGGCCAGTGCCCCCGATCACCTGTCCGACGCCGTTGACGTCGATCCCCAGATGCGCCGCATCGGGCCGGATCGCTCCACGCTCGCGCAATGCGACCAGCAACGGATCGGTGGTGCGGTTGAGGTCACCCAGCGGCCCGGTGCAGTTGACGATCCTGCGAACCGCCATCGTCTCGTTCGCGTCGGCCCCGCGCGGGCGCCAGGTCATCGTCACGCCGCCGTCCGCCGGGGAAAAGGCGATCGTCTTGCCCGCCAGCACATGCAGTTGTCCGCGATCCTGCATCGCCGCCAGCCGGTCCGCCACTTCGGGCGCCAGCCGATGCCGGTGCACGTCCCACCATGGCCGCAAATGCCGCAGGAAGCGCGCACGCTCGGCCTCGCTGGCGTTCGCCCACATCGGCTGGGTGAAGGGGCGCAGTTCGTCCACGGCGTTGCGCCAGCCCACCGCCTCAGCACGGTTGCGCACCTGCGCCACCAGCCCCGACGCTACCGTCGCGGGCCGGTCGCCGATCTTCGCCCAGTCGCTCGAGGCTTCGTGCCGCCGCGGCAGCAGTCCACGCCGCGACAATGCGACGATCCGCCCCTCGAACCCGCGCGCCTCGAGCATCAGCGCGACGTCGATCATGGTCAGCCCGGTGCCGATCACCAGCACCGTGTCGTCCGCGGTCAATCCCTCCGCAACGCTACCTCCCCACGGATCGCCCTTGTAGAGATCGTCGGGCAACGCCCCGTCGGCCAGGCCGGGCGGGTCGTGCGGCGGCAGATTGCCGACCGCCAGCACCGCTGCATCGGCGTCGATCGTCCCGCCATCCGCGAGCTTCAGCCCGACACCATGCCCCGTCTCCACGGCATCGACGACTTCGCCATAGCGCACTGTCAGCCGTCCGCCGCTGGTCGCCAGTGCGGCATCGAGCATCTCGCGCAGATAGACGCCATAGGTGACGCGCGAAGCGAACGAGGCCGCCGCGTCCACTACGCCACGCGACTCGAGCCAGCGTGCGAAATGCCCCGGATCGTCGGGCAGCGCGCTCATATTCCCGGCGCGCACGTTGAGCACATGACTGGGGTGTGCCGCGCCATAGGCCAGCCCCTCGCCTGCCCGGTTGCCGCGCTCGATCAGAGTCGCGCGCGGACCTTCATGGCGGAGCAGGTTGATCGCCTGAAGCGTGCCCGAAAAGCCCGCGCCGACGATGGCGACATGTTCGACTGGCATCGTTGCCCCCGCCCCTGAACTAGATCTCGTATTCCATCTGCCAGGACGGCTCGGTGAAGGCCGGCGGCTTCTCCGCAAAAGCGGGCTGGCGGGCCTTCATCCGGCCGTAGAGCGCCTTCACCGTGTCGCTCGCCGTGCGCACGAACAGCGCCGGGATGACCCCGTGAACAATGCAGGCAAGTCCGCCCACCACCATGCGCGCGCCGAATCCGGTCGCGGTCGCGAAATGCTCGCCATAGCTCTCGCCCACGTCGCGCGGGTGCTTCAGAAAGACCTTGTCGAACATGTACGCTCCTTGGTTTCGGCAGATACTATAGCCGGGTTCGCTAGCCTCTGGGGGTGAAATCTTCGACCAGCTGATAATGATCCGCCGGAAACACCTGCCGCGCAGAAGTGACCGGCTCCTTACCACGCCACGTCCACCGCTCGATCTGCAAACACGGCGCCCCCGCGACGATCCCCAGCTCCTTCGCGGCGACCGGTTCCGCGCCCACCGCGCCGATCCGGTGACGCGCCTCGGTCCAGGGCACATTGGCGAGCAGCCACGCGCCCGGCGCGTTGGCGGCAAAGTCCGCATCCTCGGCCCCCGGCGCCACCGCCAGGTCGAGCCAGCGCTCTTCCCAACCGAACGGGGTCTTCCCAGCATGGTGGACGCCGCTCAGCGCCAACCAGCAGCCGCCGGCACGCGCGGGAAACCCCTCGGGCGCGCGGCGCTGCAGCTCGACCGACAGCAATTCCCAGCGATAGGGTTCGCCCCGCGCTTCGATCAGCGCACCGATATCGGGCACCCCGACCACCGCAGTGCGGATCTGCGGCCGCGCGACGAAACTGCCCGCGCGCCGCCGACGCTCGATCAAGCCTTCGCGCGCCAGCCGGCTCAGCGCCTTGTTCGCGGTCGCCCTCGCGCAGCGATAGGTCGAGACCAGCTCATGCTCGGTCGGCACGCGCATTCCCGGCGCCCATTCGCCGGAGCGGATGCGCGTCTCGATATCGCTGCGGATGCGCGCCTCGATACTCACGCCATCAGCCTGTTCAGCGCGACGCGATAGCGCGCATCGATCGCGTCGCGATCCCGATGGCGTCCGTTTTCGACCTGCTTCATCCCAGCGCGCCACACGCAATCCACGCCAGCGTGGCTGGCAAAGACCCAGCTGTCGATCAGCGCGTCGCCGCTGCGATCGGCAAAGCCCACATCGCCACGGTTGAGCGAGACGATATCGGCAGGCTTCCCAACCGCGAGCCCCGTCTCGACGCCCAGCGAACGCCCGCCCCCTGCAACCGCCGCCGCGAACATCCGCGCGCCCGTCGCCGGACGATCCTCGCCCGCCAGCACGTTGCGCGCGCGCCGGGTCAGCCGCTGGCCATATTCCAGCAGCCGCAGCTCTTCCGCCGCGTCGATCCGCACGTTCGAATCGCTTCCGATCCCGATCATGCCGCCCAATGCCATGAACTCGGCTGCGGGAAACAGCCCATCGCCCAGATTCGCTTCGGTAATCGGGCACAATCCCGCCACCGCGCCGCTCACCGCGATCCCGGCAACTTCGTCCGGCTCGACATGAGTCGCATGCACCAGCGTCCAGCGCGCATCGACCGGCATCTCGTCGAGCAGCCAGCGCACCGGCCGCTTCCCGCTCCACGCCACGCAATCCGCCACTTCCTTCACCTGTTCAGCGATATGGATGTGCACCGGCCCGCGATCCGCCACTGCCAGCAGGTCGCGCAATTCCTCGGGCGTCGCCGCGCGCAGGCTGTGCGGCGCGATCCCGATCACCCCGTCCGGCGCGAGTTTCGCCCCGGCACGCTCGATCAGCGTGGCAAAACTATCGACATCGTTCAGGAATCGCGCCTGCGCCGTCCCGGCCGGCTGCCCGCCAAACCCGCCATGCGCGTAGAACACCGGCAGCAGCGTGAGGCCGATCCCCGTCGCCTGCGCCGCCGCCGCGATCCGCCCCGACATCTCAGCGATATCGTCGTACCGCGCGCCACCGGGCGCATGATGCAGATAATGGAACTCGCCGACTCGCGTGAACCCGCCCTCGAGCATCTCGGCATAGGCCAGCGCCGCGATCGCCTCGCACTCCTCCGGCCCGATCCGCCCGACAAAGCGGTACATCAGCTCGCGCCACGACCAGAAATCGTCATCCGTGCGCCCACGCGCCTCGGCCAGCCCGGCCATCGCGCGCTGGAAAGCGTGGCT
Source organism: uncultured Stakelama sp. (assembly GCA_964496045.1). GTDB lineage: Bacteria > Pseudomonadota > Alphaproteobacteria > Sphingomonadales > Sphingomonadaceae > Sphingomonas. The sequence continues at coordinate 1,110 of CAZBYE010000195.1, read as the reverse complement.
GTGGACATTGGGCAGCCCGGGCAGCGCCACGAAATGCCGCTCATCGCCGGCCTCCGGATCGACCCCGATCTCGACCGTCCCGATGCGCCCGTTCGCGAGTGTCAGCCGCACGCGTTCGGACCAGCCATTTTCGAGCAGCGCAGATTCAAACCACAGTTTCATGCCGATTATGTCTAGACATATTCACGCGCTTGTCCAACCATAAGGCGCATGACGATTCCCGCTGACACACTCTGGCGTAACGCCCGGCTGGCGACGATGACCGGTGACGGGCTGGGTATTGTCGAGCATGGCGCGGTCGCCGCAACGGCCGGAACGATCAGCTATATCGGCCCCGACTCGGACGCGCCCGACGCCGCGCAGATCGTCGATTGCGAGGGCCGCTGGATCACCCCCGGGCTGGTCGATTGCCACACCCATCTCGTCCATGCGGGTAACCGTGCGAAGGAGTTCGAGGCGCGGCTCGAAGGCGCGACCTATGAGGAGATCGCCCGCGCCGGCGGCGGCATCCTCTCCACCGTCACCGCGACCCGCACCGCGAGCGAGGACGATCTGATCGCCAGCGCCCTGCCCCGCCTCGACCAGCTGATCGCGGAGGGCGTCACCACGGTCGAAATCAAGTCGGGCTACGGCCTCACCCTCGACGATGAGCTCAAGATGCTGCGTGCCGCCCGCCGCCTTGGCGAGGCACGCGACATCCGCGTCCGGACCACCTTGCTCGCCGCCCATGCCGTCCCGCCCGAATATAGGGGCGACGCGGACGGCTATGTCGATCTCGTCTGCAATACGATCATCCCCGCCGCCGTCGGCCACGCCGATGCCGTCGACGCGTTCTGCGAGGGCATCGGCTTCTCGCCAGAGCAGACCGACCGCGTCCTGTCCGCCGCCGTCGCGCATGGCCTGCCGGTCAAGCTCCATGCCGAGCAGCTCTCCAACCTCCACGGCGCCGCGCTCGCCGCGCGCCACGGCGCCCTCTCCGCCGATCACCTTGAGCATCTCGACGAAGCCGGCATCGCAGCGATGGCCGCCAGCGGCACTGTCGCCACGCCCCTTCCCGGCGCCTTCTACCTCACGCGTGAAGAGCGCCGCCCGCCCGTTCCCGCCCCGCGC
>CAZBYE010000194.1:0-6283 GCA_964496045.1 uncultured Stakelama sp. | reverse complement strand
CGCACGCCCTTGAGCAGGACCAGATAGAGCACGCCGAGGCAGGCGATATCGAAGAGCTGCCAGCGATCGCGCAGCACCATCAGCACCCACCAGGTCTTGGCACGCCAGTTGAACCAGTCGCCGGTCTGCCCGCTGACATGCCCGCCGCTGCGCCACGCCAGCATCAGCAGCGCCGGCGGCACGAGGACAAGGCAATGGATGCCCGCCCAGATCCAGGGCACCACCCAGCTCTGCACGAAATCGGCATGCCACGGCCCGGTCCGCGGGCCGCGCTTGTCGTGCTGACGGATCAGTTCCGCGGCAAAGCAGAGCACGCCCAGCGTGCCCCAGCCAAACGTGTGCGTGATCCAGATGATGAGGCCGATCGGGACGAACAACACTGCACGCAGCCGGATATGGCCGAGCCGTGCCAACCGCAGCCACAGCGCAAAGGCGTTGAGCGCCAGCGCCATCGACAGCGCAAAGTTCGCGAAGCCGAAATGGAAAGCGTAGTTATAGGCGAGCGGGAGCGCGAACAGCGCGGTAGCAGGAATTCGTCCGTGCACCTCGCGCGCGATCCAGAGCAAGCCGGTGACGGTCAGCACCGGGGTCGCGATAACGATCAGCTTGACCGCCAGTTCGAGCCCGAAGATCGGCTCGAGCGGGATGATCAGCAGGTCGAGCCCGAGATTGCCGATCAGGCTCCACTCGAACTTGTACCAGTCGTTGAGCCACGGCACTTCGTTGTGCGACAGCTGGACGCGGAACCGCGCCATATGACCGGGCAGGTCCACCATCGGCGGAACATCGGGCCATAACAAAGGCACTGCCGCCGCGATCGCCGCGAACAGCACAAACCAGCGCGTCTGCCACCAGCGCGGCGCTTGCGAACCCCCTTGCATCGGGCGCTTCTAGGTGAACGGAGTATATTCCCGCAAGCACCGATCGGATCGGCTCAACGCACGGCGTACACGCGAAGCGGCGTCCCTTTGAGCGGTAGCGGTTCGAGCCAGTCCGGAACGCGATCCGCCTCCAGCTGCGCGACCAGGCTGTCGGGGAAATTGCGCGCGGCGTCGATCTCACTGAAATCGCCGGGGCATAGCAGGACGTAATCCGCTCCCCATGCGCGCGCGATTGCACGCGAGTCAGAGGGCGGGCCAAGGAAGAAGCGATACATCGCCATGTTGCCGCGATTGTTGCGGTGATACCCTGCGCCGATCGTCGAATGATGCGTCGCTCCGATCACATAGGCAGCGACGCTGGTGCCCGCCATCATTACCCCGCGCGGGAGCCGGTCGATCTGTTGCCAGGCGCCACCCGCGCTGCACACGACCTGCGGTCTGGGACCGTTGATCCCGCTCGTCTCACGGGCCGTGCGCAGTTCGATCTGCTCGGGGATCGTGGCATAGACCATTCCGGCTCCGGCCAGCCACGCACCGATCACCGCGGGCGTGCGCCAACTCAGGCGCCGGCGCGCCAGTATGACGAGGCCAGCGAGCATGGGCGCGGCAAGTGGCGCGCCGATATAGGCGCCACGGACCTGAAACAGCAGCACCAGCGCGGACATCAGCACGACCGACGCGAGCGGCAGCAGGATCGCCCACCGCGCACGCGCACGCGCCAGCATCCAGATCGCAACGATGCTTGCCGTCGCCATCATGCCGCCGATCGCGATCAGCCGCGACAGCCGTGGCTGGTCGAATACGCTGTTCGCTTCATCGATATAGGGCAGGAAGGCGTGGAGCAGAAACGGGTCCATCTCGCCATAGGGGCCGTTGATGCAGCTCGGAAAGGCCAGCAAGGTGCCGCCCAGCGCAACGCCGCCGATGATCAGGCCGGCGCCGATGCGTAGCCGCCACGTCCGCAGCGAAGATGTGGCGAGGGCAAGGATCGCCAGGCCCGCGCCCGTTGCCAGCGCTGCGGTTGAAGAAGCCGGTGTAAATGCATCGCAGAGCTGCGAGGTCCAGAAAGTCGGCCGCAGTAAGACAAGGAAAAACAGGGTCGAGCCGGCCAGGCCGATTGCGAAGCCGCCAAGGCGCGTGCGCTCGACCGCTCCGAGCACCACCCAGAACAGCGCGAGCACTGCCATCAGCGCGGCCACCTGTGGCGCGGTTTCGAGACCAACGATCAGGCTTAGGCCAGCCAATGCGCCGGCAACCATGCCGCCGCGGAGAGTTGGGGAACGCATCAGCAGCAGCACGAGCAACTGGATCAGCACGACCTGCAGCGCATGGTGATCGATGCGACCGGGAATGAACACCGTCGTGCCCGGATAGGCGAGCGCGGTGAGCACGGCTGCGACAGATCCGCCGCCGGCGCCCCACAGCCGGCGACCGATACGCGCCGACAGGAACATCGCGCCGGCGAAGAGCAGGCCGGGATAGACCAGCACCGCGAACATCTCTGCTTTGGCCATGCCGACCAATGGCGCAGCAGCAAGGATCAGCCCCGCGATGCCGACATCGTTGATCCGCGACCAGTGCATCGGCGATCCATCAGGCGGCGCCATGCGATACTGGGTCCAGTCATTGATCCCCTGTCCCGCGATCCAGTCCCGCACCTGCGCGAGCCGCATCATATCGTCGGGGTCAGGCAACAGCATGTGACTGAGCCGCGGCCAGTCGGTCAGCGTCCAGCCGACCGTCAGGATCACGGCGAGCGTGAATGCGACCAGCAAGTCGATGCTGATCGCCCGGCGGCGCGCCAAATGTGCATCGGTAACGGAAGTGTGCATGGCGCTGGGCGGATCAGCGCGACAGCACGGCCACGAAATGCAATCCGCGGTCGAAGAACCAGCTGAACGGCCGCGGATAGAGCGCAAGCCGCGTGGTGACCGCGCTGGCACCGAGCTGGAGGCGGTTCCAGACGCTTCGCCACTCACGCTGCGAGAGATAGTTATAGGGCAAGCGCACACCGTGCGCGGCGTTGCCTACCCAATCCATGAAACGCAGCGTCAGGCCGGCGGCCACGCCGTCACGGAAATGATCCTTGATGATCACCTTGGGTGCGACCCGAGCGATCTCCGCCAGAACGGCCCCCGGATCATCGGTGTGGTGCAGCACGTCGATAACCATCGCCGCGTCGAACATATTGTCGGGAAAGGGGATATGGCTGCCGTCATAGGCATGCACCGGGATTGCCGTATCGGGGCGGACCAGCACGTCGATGCCCTCAATCCGCACGTCGGGACGGATTTGCATCACCAGAAGTGCGAGATCACCGCTGCCGCAACCCACATCGAGCACCCGTGCATCGCGCGGAAGCCGCTCAGCGATCGCCGCCGCGAGCCGCTGGATGCGACGGTCGAACACGAGCTTCCCATGAATGGCACCCAACATCAGCAACACTCCTCCAATGCCCCGATCGCGGCGCACGACGTCTTGCGAACTTCGCTACGGGAAAGAGCGATGAGAAATGGTTAACGCGCTCACTCCGCTACCCCAAAACAAATGGTCGTTTCACGCCCGTCATTAACCAAAATTTCGGACTGAGCCGCGACAAGCAGGATGGTTCTAGGAGATCCAGATGTCCGGCGCGCTCGCCCTTCGCAGTTCCATCATTGCCGATCAGACGCCGTCGGCGCCGACGAAGCCTGCGCTCGAGCTTTCCATCGTGATGCCCTGCCTCAACGAGGCGGAGACGATCGCGGTGTGCGTCAAGAAAGCGATGGCTTTCCTCGCCGCCGAAGGGATCGCCGGAGAGGTGATCATCGCCGATAACGGTTCGACCGACGGTTCGCAGCAAATCGCCAACGCGCTCGGTGCACGGATCGTCCATGTCCCCGAACGCGGCTATGGCGCGGCACTGATCGGCGGGATCGAGGCCGCGCGCGGTGAATATGTCGCGATGGGCGACGCCGATGACAGCTATGATTTCGGCGGCCTCATGCCATTCGTTGAGACGCTGCGCGAAGGCGCGGACCTTGTCATGGGCAACCGCTTCAAGGGCGGAATCGCCGCCGGTGCGATGCCGCGGCTGCACCGCTATCTGGGCAACCCGGTCCTCAGCTTCCTCGGCCGGATCTTCTTCAATATCCCGGTCGGTGATTTCCATTGCGGGTTGCGCGCGTTCCGCCGCGACTCCATTCGCAAGCTCGGCCTCGCCACCCCCGGCATGGAATTCGCCAGCGAGATGGTGGTTAAGGCGTCCATCGAGCGCCTCGACATTCGTGAGGTTCCGACAACGCTGCGCCCCGACGGCCGCAGCCGCCCGCCTCACCTGCGCACATGGCGTGACGGCTGGCGGCACCTGCGCTTCCTGCTGATCTATGCGCCCAAGTGGTTGTTCCTCTATCCCGGCCTCGCGCTGGCAGCCGCTGGCCTGTTCGGGATTCTCGGCCTGATCCCGGGAGACGCCCATCTCGGCGGCGTCGAGCTCGGCATCCACACAATGATCTTCGCGGCGATGGCCGTGCTGATGGGCTCGCAGCTCATCGGCCTGTCGGTCATGGCGCGGCGCTATGGCGTGATCGCAGGCATGTGGCCCGAAAGCGGGCTGATGCGTCGCGTGCGCAACTGGTTCACCGTCGAGCGGGCCTGCATCATCGGCGGGCTGATGCTGACCGCCGGTATCGCCGGCGCGACGACCGCGACCGCCTTATGGGCCTCCACCGGCTTTGGCGGGATGGACCCGGCGGCGCTGATGCGCCTCACTATCCCCTCGATGCTGCTTGGTTGCATCGGGCTGCAGGTGGTGGTGACGGCCTTCTTTATCGGCCTGATGGACCAGACACGACGAAACTGACCGGGGGGTTGGGGGCAACACATGAAGCAAAGTGGCGGTGCCAATCCGCAGGCGGAGTCGCTGTGGCTGATTCCGGCCGCGGTGATCGTATTACTGCTCTGGATCGCCGCCGCGATCGGAGCCCAACGCGATGGAAGCAGTGCGCTGCCGCTCGCGCTGGGCTACACGCTCGACGCGCTGCGCGGGATATTGCTGACGATCGCCGCTCTGCTTGGCTATGCGTGCGTGCGCGCCATCTGGCGGCGTGACCCGAGGCCGGCCCGGCGGCTTCTCGGCGCTGCCATACGGAACCTGCGCACGCCATGGCTGTTTGCTGGCGCAATCGGGCCACTGGTGCTCTTTCCCCTGCTGCTGGGCGCATTCGGCACGCTCAAGGTGCTGCTGCCCCTCCACGTGCCGTTTATGTATGACACGCTCTTCGCCCGGATCGACCGCGCGCTGTTCTTCGGCGTCGATCCATGGCGCATTTCCCACGCGCTGTTCGGGAGCCCGACGGCGACGATCCTGCTCGACCGCATCTATACGGGCTGGCTTGCCCTTGTGCCGCTTACGACCGTTGGTTTCGCGCTCGTCGCGCGGCGGAAAGACCGGGCGCGCTTCATCCTGGCGATGGTCCTCACCTGGGCCTTACTCGGTGTGGCAGGCGCCTGGGCCGGGTCATCGGCAGGCCCGATCTTCCTCGACCTGCTCGCGCACCCCGAAGCCGGACGGTTCGCTGGTCTGATGGACCATCTGCGCGCAGCAGACGCACAAGCGGGTCCCAGCGGCCTCACGGCGCTGCGCTGGCGCGCAGTGCTATGGCAAGCCTATGTCGATCGCGATCTGTCGTTCGGCATGGGCATCTCGGCCATGCCGTCGATGCATAATGCGATCACTGCGCTCTACGTATTCGCCGCATTCCGGCTGGGGAAATGGTGGGGCGCCGCCGCGGCCGCCTACGCCGCGATCATCTTTCTGGGCTCAGTCCACCTTGCCTGGCACTATATGCTCGACGGGATCGTCTCTTTCGGCGCGGTGGCGCTGATCTGGCTTGCGGTGGACCGTTATCTCCGCTGGTGCGGCTATGACCGGCTGGTCGCAGGTGCGCCAGCCATCAAAGCTCCCGCCGTCCCAGCAGACGCAGGCGCAGCGCGTTCAGCTTGATGAAGCCCGCCGCGTCGCGCTGGTCATATGCGCCCTGATCGTCCTCGAAGGTCACGACCTTCTCGCTGTAGAGTGAACCCGGCGACTTGCGGCCGACGACATTGACGCTGCCCTTGTAGAGCTTGAGGCGCACGGTGCCGCTGACATTCTGCTGGCTGTGGTCGATCGCCGCCTGCAGCATCTCGCGCTCGGGCGAGAACCAGAAGCCGTTATAGATCAACTCGGCATAGCGCGGCGCCAGTTCGTCCTTGAGATGCGCGGCTCCGCGATCCAGCGTGATCGATTCGATCCCGCGATGCGCGAGGTGATAGATGGTGCCGCCCGGGGTCTCGTACACCCCGCGCGACTTCATGCCGACGAAGCGGTTCTCGACCAGGTCCAGCCGCCCGATGCCATGCTTGCCGCCCCGCTCGTTGCG
>CAZBYE010000193.1:3104-6291 GCA_964496045.1 uncultured Stakelama sp. | reverse complement strand
AACCTTCAGGTCGGCGCCAGCAGCTTCGGCCTCCTCTGATGCCAGCACAATCCGCCGCTCGGCGAGCTCGACGCCAGCATAGGCGCGGGCGAGATCGGTGGCATAGGCTAGCCGGCCATCGACGCCGCGCGCCTGTGCCGCCACGATCCCGGCTTCGCCAGCGGCGATCCGGGCCGACCTCTTGCCGCCAAGCTCGATCGGCTGGTCGATCTGAAACGTCGTTTGCCGCTGGTCGGCCGCGTTCCTGGTGCGGTCGCCGGCAAAGTTTTCGGCATAGACATTGATCGATGGGTTCGGGCGGGCGCGTGCCTGCTCCGCCAGGCCTCGGGCCCGCGCGACCTCGGCGTCCAGTGCCAAAACGCGCGGCGTGTCGCGCGTTTGCCGGAACAGTTGCGCGAAGGGCGGCGCGACCTGCGACCACGCAGGGGCTGCGGCCGGCAACGCCGCAAGGCTACCGACAAGCGCCACCATGCGCCGTCGGCGATAAAATCTGTTCATGACTCGGTCCTCGAAGATAAGCTCGATACGCGGTGACGCGCGCGAAGAGGCTTACGCTCGGGGAGGGCGCAACGGCGCGGACGGATCGTTGCCGTCGCTTATACGCGTGACCATCGCCAGCCAGCCGCCGCGACCGGCTCGCGGCGCGGCGGGGATCGCGGCCCTGGCGTCAACGGCAACCAGTTCGCCGGTCGCGTGGGCGACCGAGTGCAGCGGAGTGTCGGTGTCATCGTCCTGCATGGGCTCGCCGGCATGATCAGAGTCCGCGGCTATCGTGCTCGCATGGTCATGCACCCTCGCGCCATGCCAGACCGAAGCCGAGGTTAGCGTCAGGATCGCCAGTCCCGCCAGGAGAAAACCAAGCGCCAGCGACCAAGCCGGGGAGAGGCGTCGCGACACGGTCATTGCTTGGGCCACTGTGCATGCCGGCGATCGATAACGAACGCGTGATCGCTTGTCGCATGCTGCTGGCGGTGTTCGTCGTCCGCGGCAAGGTCGCCATGCTCGTGAGCGATCACATCGGGATCGTTGGCCGGCCAGAGCCGAAGCGCGGCGATCGTGCCGACCGCCGCGGCCACGGCCATCCCGCCGAACGCCGCTGTCATGCCGACCCGCGCGCCCAGCTGGCCGACCAGCGGATAGCAGATCAGCCAGCAGACATGGCTAAGCGCGAACTGCGCCGCGAACAGGGCGGGTCGATCCTCGGGGTTCGCGGAACGGCGCAGCAACCGTCCCGACGGCGTCACGCTGGCCGAATAGGCGATCCCCAGCACCACCCACCCGATGAGAAGGACATGCCAGGAAGGGAGACCCTGCGCCATCGTTGCCGTGATCCCCGCCAAGACCGCCAGGGCAAGGGTCAGAACCGCCGCCGCCACCAGCATCACGGTCCGGTCGGCGACGCGATCGAGGATACGCGGCAGCGTCAGCGCGGCAGTGATCGAACCGCCGCCGAATGCGGCGAGCGTCACCGCCACGTCACGCTGGCTGAGGCCGAGCCCCCGCACGATGACGACGGTATTGACGATCACCATGGCGCTGGCCGCCGCGGAAGCCAGTGTCAGTGCGAGCAGGCCGCGCAGGCGCGGGGTCTTGAGATAGATGCGCGTGCCGCGGGTCGTCTTCTCATCGATGCCGGCGTCGTTCTCGACCGGCGCAGGACGTGGCAGCACGGTCGAGACAACCAGCAGGCCCGAGGCGACAAAGCCGATCGCCGTGCCCGAGAACAGCCAATGATAGCTCATCAGCGTGAGCAGCCCGGCGGCGAGTATCGGGCTAGTCAGGCTTTCCATATCGTAGGCGAGCCGCGAGAGCGAAAGAGCGCGGGTATAGTCCCGCTCTTCGGGCAATACGTCGGGAATGGTCGCCTGAAAGGTCGGCGTAAACGCGGCCGAGGCAGATTGCAGGACGAAGATCAGGAGATAGATCTGCCAGACCTGGCTTACGAACGGCAGACAGAGGGCGACCGCCGCCCGTACGACGTCCATGCTGACGAGAAGAGCGCGCCGCGGCACCCGGTTGGCGAACGCGCCGGCGACCGGTGCAACCCCGATATACGCGACCATTTTGATGGCGAGCGCGGTGCCGAGCACAGCGCCAGCGCTCCCGCCCGCGATGTCATACGCGAGCAGCCCGAGCGCGACCGTCGCTAGCCCCGTTCCCACGAGCGCGATGATCTGCGCGAGAAACAAGTGCCGGTAAGTACGGTTCGCCAGAACGCTGAGCATAGGGTAGGCCCCTATCCCGAGCGGTCACCGCTGTCTATCCCCCCGAGGGGATACTCGACATTTTGGTCCGCAGGCGCTTAATGGCGGCATGGCGCACGAAGCACACACCTCTCACCCGGCGATCATCAAGCGGCTGAAGCGGGCCAATGGGCATTTGCGCAGCATTATCGACATGATTGAGGCCGAGCGGCCCTGCGTCGACATTGCGCAACAGCTTCAAGCGGTGGAGAATGCGATTGCGAGCGCAAAGCGCGCGCTCATCAATGATCACATCGATCATTGTCTTGTCCACGCCGAGGACGGCGACGGGCCGCGTCACGCCATCGAGCAGTTCAGAGCTATCTCGAAATATTGGTGACCACGGACGCTGTGCCGACGCCCGCTCCGGTCGCAACGCGCAATGCCTAAGCAGCGCGCGGCTTCGCATTACTCCGATCGTCTTCCCGTCACCAGCAAATGCGGCGATAGACCGTCAAGCAGAGCGAGGCCGAGCCAGTCATGAACGACACGACGTTTCCGCCCAATCTTCGCCCCGTGATGGCCAAGGCGGTTACGCTCGAGTGGTGGAACGTCGGCCTCAGTCTTTCCACCGTGGCTGTCATCGGTCTTGTGCTGGGCCAGAGCCAGACCATGAAGACCGTCTGGCTCGAGGACATGCTGGCGCTGATACCGCCCATCGTTTTCCTCATTTCGGCACACTTCGAGTTGAGGCGAGGTCGCTCGCGGCGCTTTCCGTTCGGCTTTGAGCGAGGAAACAGCCTCGGCTTCTTCATCGCCGCCGCGGCATTGACCGGCGTCGGCCTCCAGCTCCTGATCGACGCCTCGTTCAAGCTGTTCAGTGCCGAGCACCCTACTATCGGATCCGTCACATTCTTCGGTCAGGACATCTGGCTCGGGTGGTTGATGCTAGGCGCCCAATTCTATGCGCTCATCCCGCCCTTCGTTATCGGCCGCCTCGAATT
>CAZBYE010000193.1:0-3094 GCA_964496045.1 uncultured Stakelama sp. | reverse complement strand
AATTGCCGTTGGCAGAACAACTCAGCGACAAGCTGCTCCACACCGACGCGCTCATGAACAAGGCCAGCTGGCATGGTGGCGCGGCGGGCTGTGCCGGCATCATCGGGCTCGGCTTGGGCTACTGGTGGGCGGACGCCGCCGCGGCGGCATTCATCTCGGTCGGGATCATCTACGACGGGGTGATCGCCTTCCGCGTCGCAACGGCTGAACTGATCGATGGCGCGCCCTGCGCGCTCTCCGGCCACGGATTGGCCAAGGACGCGCTGGAGCTGCAGGAGTCGCTGGAGAAACGCTTCCCAAATGCCGAAGTCCGGCTGCGCGAGACCGGTCGGGTCATCCGCGCGGAAATCCACGGCGCAGCCCCGCCCCACCGGCCGGTCGACCGAGCGGAATTGTGGCCAGGCGATCCCGCGCGCGCGTGGCGGCTCGCGCAGATCAGCTTCATTCGCGAGCCGGAGCCAAGTTCAGCCGATGGCGATCAAGAGCAGCGCGAGAGCAGCCGAAAGCGCCAGCCCAAGAAGGAATAATCTATGCTGCGGGGCAGGGTCGGCGACGTTTCGCACGCGGTGGGCGACCCGCTCGGCGACATCCATTTGCCGCCGCCATGACCAGCCCATGATGCGGTCGAGCTCCTCGCGGTTCAGATCGAAGAAACGCACAAGCTCCCGCTCATCGTCGCCGCGCAGGCCCTGCACGCGGAACACGGCATCGCGGTGAGCAACCTGCGCCGGCGAATTGCCCGATTCCGTCGAGCCGGTTGACGGCCGTTCGTCAACGCGCCGCATTTCCAGCAGTGCGGACGGGCTGCGCTCCAGCAGCTCAGCCCAGCGAAGCAGGCGATCGCGACGAGCCACGTGGCGTCCGCGAAGAGGGCGAAATGGACTCGGGCTAGGCGGGCCACCTTCTGCAGCGCTCATGGCCTTGAATTTGCGCCGCTGCGCCTCCCTCCCCTCGCGCCTCCGTCCGAAGCGCCCGAGATCCGCGGCACGGCGAGTACGGTGCGAAACGCGATCACGTCCGCCGCCAGCGCGGTCGTGACATGGACACGACCTTTGCATTGCTCGCCCGTGATCGACCAGCTGTGCGGCTCGCATTTCCTGACACATTCGCCGAGTGTCGTAGACGTAACATCGCGGAACGCGCCGGATGGTTGACCCGAACCCGCGGATCTCCTCGGCGCACAGCGAGAGCAGCCTGGCCGCGACATTGGGCGCTCATCCGCCACCGTCCTGTCCGGAGGGCGCGACGCCACTGCGCACAGGCGAACCGGTCTTTCCCTGGCAAGCGACAATCGCGGCGATCGCGGTCATCGTCTCGGCTGGATCCCGGACCCTGATGGCATCGACGCCGGTCGCCAGCGCCGGCTCGTCGTTGCCGCCCGGGTAAAGCGCGTCGCCGATGTGGAGGGTCTCAGCAATCGCGACGCCGCTCACCTCAGCAAGGCGTCGCAGAGCGTAAGCCTTGTCGATTCCCGACCGTGTAACGTCAATCGACGTGGTCCCGCCCAACCTGATCGAGAAGTTGGGCAAAGCTCGAGCGAGCATGGTCTGCAGGGCCGCTCGCTTGCGACGGTCGGGATCCCACCGCTCCTTTGCCTCCAACGGCGCCTCCTGCCCGAGACCGGAAAACGTAAACTGACTGCCCCGGTCTTCCAGACGCTCGCCCCATGTGCGCTCGTCCGTCAACCCGGCGTCCCGCAGCGCTCCATCGAACGCAACGCGGATATCGGTCTTCTCCGCCTCACTGAAAAGTTCGGCGTACACCGCTGTCCATCCATCGGCATGCCGATAAAGCTTCGTTCCCGTGGTCGGCATCAACCACAGGCCGCCGAGCCGGGCACGAGCGGGCAGCCGAGCAGCGACCTGGCGCTCGAACTGCGGCCAGTCGCCACCAGAGATGACCGCGACGTCAACCACGTCCAGCAACTGTGAGACGCTGCGCGCGACCCCGTCGTCCAGCGGCCGCTTGCTGTCAGCAAGGGTGCCGTCGAGATCGAACGCGACCATCCGTTTCATCATCGGGCGACCCCATTTTCTGACACGATGACGACGGCTACGCAGTCGCAATAAGGACAGCAAGCGCTATACCTCGGCATACCAAATGCGATAGGGGGTTAGCCTATGGGCCATCTCAACAAGACTGACGGCGACCTGATCGCGCGTGCGCGGCGCATTTCGGGGCAGATGGGCGCGGTCGAACGGGCGCTCGAGGGCGATGCCAGCTGCAGCGAAACCCTCCACCTCGTCGCCGCGGTGCGTGGCGCGCTCAACGGCCTGCTCGACGAAATCATCGCACGCCATCTGCAGGCGCACGTCGCGCGCGCCGGGCTTACCGATGCCGAGCGCCTGGCAGGCTCGGAAGAGCTTTTGGCGGTGATCCGCCGGTATTCAAAATAGTGGCCCGCCAACGAGACTGATACGGCGCTGCTTCGACAAGCGGCAAAAAATGATCGAAGATTTGAGGCCAACGCCTTCGGCCTGAAACGGAAGAAGGCAATGCGCGTTTCCGCCGCCAAAGCCTCCGACAACCCGGTTAGTCGATTCGCCGTAATATTGCACGATGATTCGCACGAAGAACCGCATCAGGTTCCTCAAAGCGCGTCATCAGCACAGTCGGGTCACGTTCGGTTGGTAGCTCATCGGGGTCGCGGCGACGATTCGGCAGGATGGCTGGTGCTGCGGTCAGCATGACGTTCAATCTCGGGAATCTTGTCGGCACCACCATCTTGCCCACGTTGCTGGTGGCATCCCTCAGCGCAACCCAAGCCTGCGCAGGAGCGCGTCGACCTGACCAAAAGCATCCTGCTGCCAATCATCCGGCGATCGGTCCTCGGCGGCATCCGACCCTTCGACGAATTGACGAACGCAGGTCGGCCCAAAGCCGTCGGGCGTATCGAACTTTTCGGCAAGATGGCCAAACCCTTCGGCACCGCTGCGATGTTCAAGCACCGGCCGGCAATCTTCGGCCAGGGCGTCGATCCCGCCCGGATAGTTCCGGATCGAATAATAGACGTCGTAGGCGTCCTTCTGCTTGTACCGGCCCGCGAGAGCGTAGCCCTTCATCGCCAGCAGCGCGGGGATCGAGGCGACGGCAA
>CAZBYE010000192.1:0-6299 GCA_964496045.1 uncultured Stakelama sp. | reverse complement strand
ACCCGATCCCCACGCCCAACGCGATCGCGATCAGCACCTGCACGTACAGCTGACCGTACCACGCCGTCCGGCGCGGATGCGGGTCCGCCGCATAATCGAGTGCAATCGCCATTCAGTCCCCCGCTGGTTTCCGCGCTTATGCGGCGCGTTCAGCCCAAGGACCAGTGCTTCGTGCGCTCCGTCAGCGCGCGCTGCCGCGGATCATGCCCGCGACATAACTGGTCATCATCGCATCGCGCGCGGGCGATGGCGGACCGAGCACCCCGCGAGCGTGCGCAGGCAGATGCGCCGCCGCGTCATGCGCCGCGTCACCGAACACATAATGGTCGAACCATGCGCGCCATGCCCGCCGCTCCGGTTCGGGCAAGTCACGGATCGAATGGATCGCGAGCATCAGTGCGGCAAAGGGGAAACGATCCTCAGGCTGGGCGAACCAGTAGTTGACCAGCACGTTGAGCGCGCCCTCGGCGCGGACATGGTGCCACCACATCGGCGGGATGTAGATCGCATCCCCCAGACCGAGTTCGGCAACCTGCGCATGGCGCTGCGCGTCAGCGAAGCGCGGGAAACGATCGAGATCGGGGTTGTCCGGATCGACCATGCTGGTCGGCTGCCCCGCGACGGTCCGCTCGACCGGGCCGACATAGAGGTTGGCGATCTGCCCGGGCGGGAACAGGGTGAAGCGTCGCTTGCCTGCCACCACCACGGCGATATTCGCCGCCACATCGTAATGGGGAGCGATCCGGCTGGCATTGCCGACCCAGATGCGTGGATCGACACCCATCGTATCAACCGGCAGCGGATTCTCGGCTGCGAAGCTCGTGACACTTTCGGGAGTCGGCGTCGATCCGGCATAGAGGCCGGGCGCTTCCGCCTGCTCCCGCATGCCAAGCAGCCGGTCGAGCAGCGCGCGCATCGGCATCTTCTCGGTCCCGAAATTGAAGCCGCGCACCGCGTCGTCGTAGAAATAGCGGCCCTCAACCTCGGGGGGTGCGACCAGCACGTTGAGCGCGCGGCCATTGTCGCGCGCCGAGAGATAGGCCGCGATCGCCTCATCACCCTCCCATGCCGCTGCAACCGCGGGCCATGCGGCGGCGAGGCCGCGGATCGCCACCGGCCGCTCTGCCGCGGCGATGGCGGCGGCGATGCCCTCGCGATCGCCGCCGTCCAGTTCCTTCATGCGTATCCTGCCCTCTAGTGCGCCGGCCCGACCCGAACCGTCCGGCTGGCGCGCTTCCCGTCGGCCGAGCGGCTGCGGACTTCAACCGCACCGGTCACTGCAACCGGCCCGTTATAGCGCGTCCAGGCGCCGCCGTTCGCACGATATTCGATCGCGGCGCCCGGGAAGACGTTGTTCGCCTCGAGCTTGCCGCCCGCAATGCGCGCGCCCGGAGGCGACACGCGATAGGCGATCCCTGCACGCTCGAGCAGCGGGAACTGCGCCGAGACACGACCGGCGAAGTTCTTCCATTCGACGCCCAGCTTCGCCTGATCGACGCGCTTATCCTGCCACTGATAGCTCACGCCTGGCTGATAGGCGGGCGCCCAGGTCGCCGGGGTCCAGGCGCGTTCGGCCAGCGCGAGCAGGCGCGGGAACAGCATATATTCGACATTGGCGTCGGTGCGGATCGTCTCGCTCCACAGCTGCGCCTGAATACCGGCGATGCCGCGGCCCGGCTCGCGCACCGGCTTGTCGTCGATCGACTTTTCCTGCGCCTGAATGTTGCGCACCAGCGCCGCATTGGCGGGCAGATTGTCGGTCATGAAGCCGAACACCTGATAGGGATCGACCCCGCGCGACGCCCAGTCATAGCCGCCCTCATCCGGGTGCGGGGCATAGGGCATGTCGAAATAGCCGAGGTCGGGGATCGACAGCACCACCTGCCAGCCGCGATTGAGCTGGTCGTGCGCCTCACGGATCGCGCCGCTGTGCAGCACGCCCCAGATGTTGGTCTGGACGTCCTTGGGCATCTTCGCCGGGTCGGTATGGCCCATGCCGTCGCTCCACCCGCCGGTGCGGATGCCCTTGGCGGCGACGTTCGCGGTCACCTTCTCGATGAAGCGCGAGGTGAGCCTGGTCGCATCCCCGCCATTCTCCGCGATCATCGTCGCGCAGGCGGGCGACTTGACCCATGCGCCCGCGGTTTCGTCGGCGCCGAGATGGAAGGTCTTGAGCGGCACGCCGGCCTGACGGTGCATATCCGCCAGCGCGTCGACCACCGTGTCCATGAAGCGATAGGTCGAGGGCAGGCAGACGTTGAGCGTGTTGTCGTCATAATGCTGGACGCTGCGATACTTTGTCCGGTCCGCCGGATCGATCAGGCGATAGGCTTCGGCCTCGGCCTGCTTGCCCTCAGCCGCGAGGCGGCGGTAGCGCGCCTCCATCGCGGTCACCGCCGCGCGCGAATGGCCCGGTGTGTCGATCGACGGGATCACTTCGATCCCGCGCGCCGCCGCTTCCTTGACGATCGTCACATAGTCGGCGGTGGTGAGGTAGCCGTTGACGTCGCTGGTCCCGTCCGGCCCGGCACCAAGCTGCGGCAGCAGGCAGGTATTCTCTTCGGGATCGTGGCAGCGCTTGCCGCCGATCTGCGCGAGCTCGGGCAGCGCCGGGATCTCGATCCGCCAGCCTTCATCCTCGGCAAGGTGGAGGTGCAACTTGTTGAGCTTGAACGCCGCCATGGCGTCGACCAGCTTCAGGATTTCCGCGCGATCGTGGAAGTTGCGACCGACATCGAGATGCAGCCCGCGATACCCGTAGCGCGGCGCATCCTCGACGCGCAGCGGCTTCATCGCGCCCTTCTCGAACGCCGCCTGCTGGGCAAGCGAGCGCAGCGCGTGGCTGGCGCCCGCCGCGTCGGCGGCGGTGACGGTGATGCCCGCCGGCTTGACGTCGAGCACATAGGCTTCGGCCGTCAGCTTCGCTGCGGGATCGATACGAACCGACAGCGGCAGCTTGCCGCCTTCCTTGACCCCCACCCGGGCGAGCGCGGCCAATGCCGGCGCCACCGCATCCTGGCTGAGGCCCGCGAGGCTCACCGCGACACCGCCGCTCAGATCGACCGTGCCGGCACCCTGAACCGCCAGCACCGGCTTGGGCAGGATTACCACGCCCGACGCCACGGGGGCGGTCCGCCCGGCCTGAAGGTCGAAGGCGCGTTCAGCGGTCAGCCAGCGCGTGCGGTCGGCGCCGCCCTTGTTGGCGAGCTTCGCCTCGTTGGTCATCGGGGCGACAAAGGGCAGCACCTCGAGCCCGGTCTCGGGATCGATCTTCGCGCGCGATGCCGCGATCGTCCGCGCTTTGAGTCCGTCCGCCGTGAGATAGGCGTTGGGCATCGGAAATGCCTTGGAGAAGAATTTGCCGGTGCCCCACAGCTTGACGACATGGGTCGAGCCGGGCTTGAGCACCACACCCGGCTTGAGCTTCAGCCGCTGCAGGTCGCCATTGACGAATTCGAGATCGAAGACGTTGCTTTCGATCATCGGCAGCAGCGTCGGGAAGCTGAAGTAGAGTGACAGACCCTTATCCGACAGGCCGGCGGGCAATGCCGTCGGGACCGTCAGCGTGATGGTCGACAGGAAACAGGCCGGCGACTGCGCCGGGCAAGTCGGCTGGTTGTCGACGACTTCGAACCGGTAGCCCAGCGACCCGGCGAGCGTGTCGAGCGCGGCCTGTCCCGGTGCTTCCGCGCGCGCCGCAGCAGGCGCCGCAACCATCAAAGCCGACATCAATGCCCAGCCCGCCTTACGCATCATTCTCTCCCACTCGACAATTTGTATTCAATTTGTCATGCTCGTTACGCAGGGTCAACGCTCTTTCGAAGAGCGGCATTTCAGGGGGGATGTCAGGGGCATGAGACGGATCACGCTGGCACAATGGCTGTGCGGACTCGCAATTGGTTTCATATTAGTCCTATCGCCCCGCCCCGCCTCAGCTTCGGCGAAGCCGGTCACCGTCGGCTATGTCGCGATCTTCAAGGGACTCGACCTGTCGATCGACCGGACACACCTCCCAAGTTTCACCCATTTCAACCTGTCCTTCGCCAATCCCGATGCGAACGGCATCTTCGTCCGTGACGGCAATTTGACCTGCATGATCGGTGCGTTCGGGTCGCCGGTGACGGTCGATTCGCTGCGGCCCGGTATCGCCCGGCTCAAGGCGGGCGGCGCAAAGGTGCTGATCGCGGTCGGCGGCGGCATCATCCCGGACTGTTCGGGCGACTGGAAGGCGCTGCTCGCCCCCGACAAGCGCGACGCGACCGCGGCGGCATTGGTCGCGCTGGCGGATCGGCTCGGGCTCGACGGAGTCGATATCGATCTTGAAGGGAAGTTGCTCACCGAGATCGACCAGGCGGGCAACTATGTCCCGTTCATCGAAACGCTGTCCAGGGCGCTCAAGGCGCGCGGCAAGCTGCTCACCTGTGCTACCGGATCCTATGAGGGCGGGATGATCCCGGTCGGATCGATCCCCTATTTCGATCTGGTCAACGTTATGTCCTATGACGCGATCGGGCCGTTCTGGGGATCGGCGGGCGCGGAACATTCGCCGCTTGCCATGGCACA
Organism: uncultured Stakelama sp.; assembly: GCA_964496045.1. GTDB lineage: Bacteria > Pseudomonadota > Alphaproteobacteria > Sphingomonadales > Sphingomonadaceae > Sphingomonas. The sequence continues at coordinate 1,736 of CAZBYE010000192.1, read as the reverse complement.
ACGCGATCTCGACCTTTGGCTCGCCCGCGGCGTTGCGCCCGAACGGCTGGTGCTGGGCGTTCCGTTCTACGGCTATGGCTTCGGCGGTGAGAAGGCCAATTGGTCCTATCGCGACCTTGCGGCCGCCCATCCCCATGCCGCGAAGGGCGATGTGATCGGCGCGGCATGTGCCGGTTGCCGCTACATCACCTACAACGGCCCCGCCACGATCGCAGCCAAGGCGCGGCTCGCCCGGGCGAAGGCCGGTGGTGTCATGGTCTGGGAGCTTTCACATGATTCACCCGATCACGCGCTGACCCGCGCGATTCATCGCGGGCTTTCACTACCCGATGTGCGCGCTAACGATTGACGCTGCGATACCAATGAAACACATGGTGGCATCGCAATGGTATTATAACCGGCACAGCCGAAGAAGGTGGAGCCCAATCCCTTGTCGCTGATCGAACGTACAGGTCCGCTCCAGAAGGAAGACCCGACCCCGCTCTATTTGCAGCTGCAGAAAATCCTGCGCGACGCGATCGAGGGGCAAATCGTCAAGGCCGAGGAGGCGATCCCCACCGAACGCGACCTGGCCGAGGAGTTCGACGTGTCGCGCATCACCGTGCGCAAGGCGATCGACGGGCTGGTCTCCGACGGCATCGTCGCGCGGCGCCGCGGTGCGGGCACCTTCGTCACCCGTCCTCGCGTCGAGAAGAGCTTCTCGAAGCTCACCTCCTTCTCGCAGGACATGATCTCACGCGGGCGGCGGCCACACAGCAAATGGGTGAGCAAGACCGCCGGTGCGGTGACGCCCGAGGAAGCGCTGTCGCTGGGCCTCTCGCCCGGATCGCTCGTCTATCGCTTTCACCGCATCCGCTATGCCGACGACACGTCGATGGCGCTCGAATATGCGACGATCCCGGCCTATTGCCTCCCCTCGGTCGAGACCGTGGGCGCGTCGCTCTACGAGGCGCTCGAGGCGGCGGGGCACCTTCCCGTGCGCGCGCTCCAGCGGCTGCGTGCGGTTGCCTTCACCGAAGAGCAGGCCGAAGTGCTCGGCGTCGAGCCGGGCGCGCCGGGGTTGTTCATCGAGCGCCGCGGCTTCCTGTCCGATGGGCGCACCGCCGAGTTCACGCAGAGCTATTATCGTGGTGACGCCTATGACGTCGTCGCCGAGCTGAACGGCTGACGCGAACGCTGCGCGAGCGGGTCAGGCGGACAGCCGCCGCAGGAATTCGACGTGCGGAGGCAGCTCGGCGAGCTGCTCGGCCACCCGGCCCTTGAGCATTGCAAGCCGGGCGGCAAGCTCGGCTGAAGGCAGACCGTCGGCGATCGGGTGCCAACTGCGCGGCCACAAGCCCTGCCCCGTCATCACGCAATACCAGTTGGTCGGGCCGAACAGGTCGCCCGGTTCGAACAGGATGTTGCCGGTGGCGCGAAACGCCTCGATCCGCTCGGCCAGTGTATCGGGGATCCCGGCCGCGGCGACATCGCGCCAGAACGGCGTGTCGTCGCGGCTCGCCAGTGCATAATGCGCGATCACGAAATCGCGGATCGTCTGATATTCGTGCAGTGCGTCGCGGTTGAAGCGCGAAACGACATTCGGGTCGATCCCGTCGCGCGGCAGCAACGCGAGCAGCCAGATGATCGTCGTCTGGATCAGGTGGATCGATGTCGATTCGAGTGGCTCCAGGAACCCACCCGCCAACCCGATCGCGACGCAGTTGGCGCCGTTGCTCGGAGTGACACCGAAGTAG
>CAZBYE010000191.1:0-6307 GCA_964496045.1 uncultured Stakelama sp. | reverse complement strand
GGGGACCTATGACGTCAAGACGCCGCTGGCGCCTCCCGGCGGCGTGGTCGGGCTGCGGGGTACGCTGGCGCCCACCGGCGCGATCGTGAAGGTCGCGGGCATGCACCGCCTGCAATTCGAGGGACCCGCGCGCTGCTTTGACTGCGAGGAAGACGCCTTTGCCGCGGTCGAGGAACGCTCGATCCGCGAGGGCGAGGTGATCATCATCCGCTACGAAGGACCCAAGGGCGGTCCGGGCATGCGCGAGATGCTGTCGACCACGGCGGCGCTTTATGGACTCGGCCTGGGCGAGAAAGTCGCGCTGATCACCGACGGGCGCTTTTCGGGCGGGACGCGGGGCTTCTGTATCGGCCATGTCGGGCCCGAGGCGGCTGAAGGTGGTCCGATCGCTTTGGTCGAGGATGGCGACATCGTCCGCATCGATGCCGAAGCGGGGACGATCGACCTCAACGTGGACGAGGATGTTCTCGCCGAGCGCCGCGCGAAGTGGCAGCCGCGTGAGAATGCGTACCAATCCGGGGCACTCTGGCGCTATTCGCAGACTGTCGGACCCGCCTATAAGGGAGCGGTAACGCACCCGGGGGCAAAGTCCGAAAAGCATGTCTACGCGGATATCTAAGATACTGGCGGTGAGCGCGGCCCTGTTCTCGCTCACCGCTTGTGGCACCAAGGTCGAGACCGACGCCGAGCGCGCGCAGCGCGAGAAGGCTGACCTCGCGCGCGCCGAGGCCGAGGGGCGCATCCCCTGCGCGATCGGCGAGAAGGCGGAGTTCGCCACCAACTGCACGATCGAGCGTGAGCGCACGCAGGACGGGCTGATCCTGACCGTGCGCCACGCCGATGGCGGATTCCACCGCCTGCGCGTCACCACCGACGGGCGCGGCGTGATCGCGGCGGATGGCGCGCAGCAGGCGAAGGTCTCGGTCATCGGTGACGGTGCGATCGAGGTCGCAATCGACCATGCACGCTATCGTTTGCCCGCGACGGTCAAGGCGGGCGCGGCGAAATAACGCGATTTGCGTTGCGCTGAGCTTCCTTCTATCCCGGCCAGGTCAGAGGGCCGGGCGGCCGCGTTGCGCGCAAGCGCACCGAGGAAAGTCCGGGCTCCACGGAAAAACGGTGCCGGGTAACGCCCGGCGGCTCAGGTTTCGGCCGGGGTCAGGGAAAGTGCCACAGAGAGCAGACCGCCCACTGGTCTTCGGACTAAGGGCAAGGGTGAAAGGGTGCGGCAAGAGCGCACCGCGCGACCGGCAACGGAAGCGGCACGGCAAACCCCACCGGGAGCAAGATCGAATAGGGGTCGCATATGGGGTGTTCCGCCTCGCGACCCGGGTTGATTGCTTGAGCCTGCACGCAAGTGCAGGCCTAGAGGAATGGTCGCCCATCGCGTGCACCTCCGCAAGGAAAGGGCCGCGTGGACAGAACCCGGCTTACAGGCTCTCTGACACTTTCGCCGCGCGCGGGAACCGGCTAATCGCGCGGCCATGCGTATTCTTCTGACAGGTTCGTCCGGCTGGCTCGGCCGCTATCTCGCGCCGATGCTCCGTGACGCGGGGCATCAGGTCGTCGGGCTCGACGTTGCGCGGGGTGTGGATACCGATGTGATCGGCAGTGTCGCCGACGCGCCGCTGATCGACCGGGTATTTGGTGACCATGGCATCGAAGCCGTCATCCATGGCGGGGCGCTGCACAAGCCCGATATCGCGCGCTACTCCAAGCAGACATTTGTCGACGTCAATGTGACCGGTACGCTCAACCTGCTCGAAGCCGCGGTGCGTGCCGGGCATGACCGTTTCGTCTCGACCTCCACCACCTCGCTGATGATCAGCCAGGCGATCCGCGACGAGGCGGGTGATGCGGCAGTTTGGCTCGACGAGGACAGCGGCCCGATCGAGCCGCGCAACATCTATGGCACGACCAAATATGCAGCCGAGCAGCTTTGTCGCCTGTTCCATGCCGAGCATGGCCTGAACAACATTGTCCTGCGTACCGGTCGTTTCTTCCCCGAAGAGGACGATACGCATAGCCATCCGCCGGGCGAGAACCTGAAGGCCAATGAGTTTCTGCACCGTCGGCTCACGGTCGAGGACGCGGCGCGCGCCCATATCGCGGCGTTGGAGAAGGCGCCGGGGATCGGTTTTGGTACCTATCTTGTCTCGGCGCCGACGCCGTTCGCGCGCGAGGACGCCGCGGCGCTGAAGCATGATGCCGCGGCGGTGGTCGCGCGGTACTTCGCGGATGCACCGGCCCTCTACGCCGCGCGCGGCTGGGAACTGCCTCGGCGGATCGGGCGCGTCTATGACAGCGGCCGGATCATGCGCGAGCTGGATTTCGCGTTCGACACGGACTTCGCCAAGATCCTGACTGCGCTTCGCGACGGCACTTCGCTGCCATTCGAGCATGACGCGGATTATATCTCGCCTAAAGAAGTCGCATAGCACGGAGCGCGATTTCGTTTCGGGTGCGACGCCTATTGTGGTTTGCGCGCAGTCAACGATACTCCCGTCTCGACTCGGCTGAGGCCGGTCCGGTTTGCGTTTCCACCGTTCCATGAAGGGGGAAACTACCATGACATCGAGATGGGTTTGGCGGCACGACGGCACGCTGCAATGCGGCTTTGGTACCGAAGAAACGCTGGATGAGGCGCGCGCGGCACTCGCAGCGATCATCGGTGAGGAGAATATCCTCAACGGCGAGAAGCGGACGCTTCCCGGGCCGATGATCCAGCTTTGCGGCGCACCGACGGGTCAGGTGAATGCGTTTGAACTGACCGAGCTGGGTTTCTGGCTGCTGTTTCACGGGATTGTCGGGCCGATAGGCTTCCGGCCCTGGGTCGATAGCGATGCCGGGCGACTGCTTTCAGGAAGCGAAGGCAATTATGCCGCGCGTCTGCTCGCAGGCAGTGAGGGCAACTACGCCGTAGAGGCACCTGACGGCAAAGCGGCCGGCTTTCCCGGGCATGGCTGCGCACCGGCGACGATCGAGGATCTCTATGGTCGGATTTGCCGGGTCTATGACGTCGGTGATGCGCTGACGAAGGACTATATCGAGCGGCGCGTGAATATCGGACTGGTGGGCGGCCGGGTCGCGGAGATCTGGTTCGGGTAGGGATCGCGGCATCGGATCGCTATGCCTCCCTCCGCCCCATGCGCGGCGCTTGCCGCGGGGCGGGGGGAGGCGTAGCATCCGGTGATGATCGCGTGGTTCCGCCGCCGTTATCTGGACCTTCTCTGCTCGATTTACATCTATAACGAGCATCGCGGTTATACGAGCATCGATCGGGTCCTCGAGGCGGTGCGTGCGCGTTCGCCGGATGATCATGCGCTGATCGCTGCGATCGAGAAGCACCGCGCCGACGAGCACAAACACTATATGATGTTCAAGCGCTGGTTCGAGCTGCGCGGGAAGATGCCGCTGCGGGTCGACCGCACCTGTGGCCATATCGACCGGTTTGTCGAGATCATGTTCCGCCAGACCATCGACGAGCTCGATACCGACGCGATCATCGCGCAGGACGCGTTGTTCGAGAAATTGTGCCGGGTGATATCGCTGACCGAGCAACGCGGTTTCCGGCAGGTCGAGATATTGTTGCGGCACCCGCTGGTGCGCCATGACCGCGCGCTGATCCGCATCTTCGAGGTGATCCATCGCGACGAACCGAGCCATTGGGCTCCCTATGATGGCTGGCTCAGGGCGAACGGCAAGCGCGATCCGAAATGGTGGGAGCGCGCGATCGACGGGTTCATCCACTCCGAACTGTTGTTCCTCAAGCTGCCGGCGCTGTTCCTCAATCCATGGCTCAAGCGGCGTGATGACTGGGCGGATGCGGTCGATCCGGCCTAGCTGAGCTTCGCGCACGAAAATGCCGCCTGCGCTTGCCCCGGCGCAACAAAGGCGTAAGTGGGCGGCATCATGTCCAGCAGACCGCTCACCTTGTACGAGAAGATCTGGGACGCGCACGTCGTGGAACGCCGCGACGATGGCACGTGCCTGATCTATATCGACCGCCACCTCGTCCACGAAGTCACCAGTCCGCAGGCGTTCGAAGGGCTTCGCGCCAATGGGCGGCGCGTACGGCGGCCGGACCTGACGCTTGCGGTGCCGGATCACAATCTTCCGACCACGCCGCGCGTCGATGCGGCGGGCAACCGACTGCCGATCGCGGATCGGGAGAGCGCGCAGCAACTTGCCGCGCTCGAGCGTAACGTCGTCGAGTTCGGGATCGACTATTTCGGCGCGACCTCGGCCGAGCAGGGCATTGTCCATGTCGTCGGCCACGCGCAGGGCTTCACGCTGCCGGGTACAACTTTGGTGTGCGGCGACAGCCATACCTCGGCGCATGGTGCGCTGGGCGCGCTCGCGTTCGGCATCGGCACCAGCGAGGTTGAGCATGTGCTGGCAACGCAGACGCTGCTGCTCAGCCAGTCGAAAACGATGGAGATCCGCGTCGACGGCACGCTCGGCTTCGGCGTCTCGGCCAAGGATGTGGTGCTGGCGATCATCGGCAAGACCGGCGCTGCGGGCGGCACCGGCTATGTTGTCGAATATACCGGCGAAGTGATCCGTGCGCTGTCGATCGAAGGGCGGCTGACCGTCAGCAACATGTCGATCGAGGGTGGTGCGCGATCGGGCCTGATCGCGCCGGACGCGAAGACCTTCGAGTATCTGAAGGGCCGCCCGATGGCGCCGAAAGGCGAACAATGGGAGCGGGCGGTGGCGTGGTGGAAGACGCTGCCGACGGATGCCGGCGCGCAATATGATCGTGTCGTTACGCTCAACGGCAGCGATATCGCGCCATCGCTCACCTGGGGCACCAGCCCTGAGGACGTGGTTTCGATCACTGGCGTGGTGCCCGACCCGGAGAGCTTCGCCGATCCCGCCAAGCGCGTCGCGGCGCAAAAGTCGCTCGACTATATGGGGCTCGCGCCCGGGACACGGATGCAGGACATCGCGGTCGAGAACATCTTCATCGGCAGCTGCACCAACAGCCGGATCGAGGATCTGCGCGCCGCCGCGGATGTGGTGAAGGGGCGCCATGTCGCCGGCGGCATCCGTCAGGCGCTGATCGTGCCCGGATCGGGGCTGGTCAAGCGCCAGGCCGAGGCCGAAGGGCTGGACCGCATCTTCCTTGAGGCCGGGTTCGAATGGCGCGAGCCGGGCTGCTCGATGTGCCTGGCGATGAACCCGGACAAGGTCCCGGCCGGTGAACGCTGTGCTTCCACTTCCAACCGGAATTTCGTAGGAAGGCAGGGTCCGGGGGCCCGAACCCACCTCGTCTCACCCGCAATGGCGGCGGCGGCGGCGGTAACGGGAAGGCTCACCGACGTGCGTGACCTTGTAGGGGGATGACCCGTGAAGCGTGTTTTGGTGTTGCTGGTGGCGGGCACGGTGTTGAGCGGCGCGGCGGCGGTCTACGCGGCCGCGAATGCGAGTGCGCCCACGGCCAAGCCGGGTGTGGCGAAGCCGCAGGGCCGCGTTCCGCGCTGATCGAATTGATTGAAGGCTTGCGGGCGGCCGTCCGGACAGGGGCGGGCGCCCTTGCCGGTGCGCGTCGTCCAGTGATGATTGGAACTGACACATGGAACCGGTGAAGAAGGTCGAGGGGCGCGCCTATCCCTGGGGCGCCAAGAATATCGACACCGACATCATCATCCCCGCGCATTGGCTCAAGACGATCAGCCGCGAGGGGCTGGGCAAAGGGGCGTTTGAGAGCGTGCGCGCTGAGCCGGGCAACATCTTCGACGACGAACTCTATGCCGGGTCGCCGATCCTGATCGCGGGCGACAATTTCGGCTGCGGATCGAGCCGCGAGCACGCCGCCTGGGCGCTGAAGGACATGGGCATCAACGCGGTGATCGCGCCGAGCTATTCCGACATCTTCTCGGGCAACGCGTTCAAGAACGGCATTGTTGCCGTGGTGCTGCCGCAGGACGCGGTCGACAGGCTGGTCGAGGTGGCGAAGACCGATTCCGTCACGATCGATCTCGAGACGATGACCGTCACGACCCCCTATCAGGACCGCTTCACCTTCGAGATGGATGCGTTCCGCCGCGATTGTTTGATGCAAGGGCTGGACGAGGTCGGGCTGACGCTGGCAAAGGATACCGTGATTTCGAAATATGAGTCGGTGGTCGCCGAAGCGCGGCCATGGCTTAAGCGGGAGAGCGGTGATGAAGGCCTTGCTGTCGCGGGAAGTGGGCGGACCTGAAACTCTAAGTATAGGTGAGTTGCCCGACCCGGTGGCAAAGCCGGGTGAGGTGGTGGTGGCGGTCAAGGCCTGCGCGCTCAACTATCCCGACGTCATCAT
>CAZBYE010000190.1:0-6316 GCA_964496045.1 uncultured Stakelama sp. | reverse complement strand
GAGTTCTACTTCATCGAGATGAACACCCGGCTTCAGGTCGAGCATCCGGTGACCGAGGCGATCACCGGTCTCGATCTCGTCCGCGAGCAGATCCGCGTCGCCGAAGGCCACGGCCTGACGCTGCGTCAGGAAGATGTCCAATTCCGCGGCCACGCGATCGAGTGCCGCATCAATGCGGAAGACCCGCGCACCTTCGCCCCCTCGCCGGGGCTGGTGAAGGCCTATCACGCGCCGGGTGGCATGAATGTCCGCGTCGATAGCGGCCTCTACACCGGCTATAAGGTGCCGCCCTATTACGACAGCATGATCGCCAAGCTGATCGTCTATGGCACTACTCGCCAGGGCGCACTCCGCCGCCTGCGCCGCGCGCTCGAGGAATTCGTGATCGAAGGCGACGGGATGAAGACCACGATCCCGCTGCATCAGGCGCTGCTCGACAACCCGCAGTTCCAGCAGGGCGACTATACGATCAAGTGGCTCGAAGAGTGGCTGGCACAGCAGGACGACGCCGCGTGAAACCGATGCGCCGGTGGCTCCTCGCGCCGGTGCTCACGCTCCCGTTGCTCGCAACCGGCGCCGCGGCGCCGGATCCGGCGCAGACCCTCGCCGGGCGCTACTACAAGCAATCGCAGCTCCGGATCGTCGGCTTCGAGTCGAAGCCTTACACCGGCGAAGACATTGTCGAGATCGTGCCGGTTGCGCCACGTGCTGCCTATGTTCGCGTGCATCTCGACTATGACAACGGCCATATGTGCGCGATCACTGGCGTTGCCCGGGCCGAAGGCGACGCGCTCGTCTATCGCGACCCGCGCCCGGCCTTTCTGAAATACGGCCGTTGCGTCCTTACAATCCGGCGCGCAGGCAAGTCGCTGTCGATCGACGACGGCGAGTTGACCAGCTGCTCGCCTGAAAATTGCGGGGTCCGCGGCACACTGAGCGGTGTCACCCTGCCTTATGCCAGCAAGCGTGCGATCCGCTATCTGCCGCGCCTCAAGGCATCGAGCCAGTATCGGGATGCGCTTACAGAATGGCGCACCGGAAAACCTGTCGGACCGCGATGAACGCGATCAGGCGAGCGCCGCTCGCCCGGCAATCCTCAGGATCGAATCGACCACGCCCAATACGCCGGCAACGCCGTGCAGGACGTCGTTCATCGCGTCGATGCGCTTGGCAGCCGTCCTGATCTTGCCCCCTGCCTCCCGGATCGCGGCGACCTGCGCGCCAAGCGCATCGGTGCCGGTGGCAAATGCCGCCGCCTGAAGCTTGACGATCCGCGCGTTGATCTTGCGGTATTCGGCGCCGAGGCGCTGGCGTTCGTCGGCGTCGTTGGCATCCAGCCGCCGCGCCTGCACGGCATCGCGAATGCCCTCGAGCTCGGCGACGATCTGATCGATGCTGCTGTCGGACATTAGCGTGTCTCTCCTATGCTGGCGCGCGCCTTGGCGAGCCGCTGGTCGATTTGCTCGATCCAGTAGAGCGTTGCGCCGTCATGGCTCTTCGCCGCTGCGCTGTGCGCCTCCGCGAGTGCGAACAGGCTGTCGCGCAGGCTGGCGAGTGCATAGAGTTGCGCGTCGCGCGCATCGATCGCTTTGCTATAGTCGACGATGACCGCCCTGCGCTGGTCACGCGTCCCTTGCTTCACGGTGCCGTATTCGTCTGCAGCGATCCCATCGAGCCGCTCGCGCCACTGGGTCTCGACGATGCCCGACAATGTTCCCTTGCCCGGCCCCGCGACCAGATCACCCATTCCCCGCACCAGCGCCTGAAAGGCCGGATCGACCTCACGCATGATCGACTGAGTCCTGCGCTCTGCCCCCGCCTGAACCGCTGCGCCAAAGGCCGTGAAGGCGCTCGCCGAGTCCCGCGGCAAGCGCACATGGAGCGCACCGCTCTGCAGCCCGCTCCCGATCCCCGCGAGCCGCGTATAGGCCTCATCAGAACGTCGAGTATCCGTCAGGTCCTGAAGCCCGGCGAGATAGGCGTCGATCTGGTCGAACGCCGCATTCCACCGCGCCGCTGTATCCCGCGTGATCAGCGGCGCCAGCGCGTCGTCGCTCGGCGCCGCGTTGTCGTCGAGCAGCCCCTCGATCGCACTGTCGCGCCCGGTCGAATTGATGGCAGCAAAGGCGCTGGACGACTCGGTCCGGGTTTGCGCGGCCCCCGTGCGGATCACGCCGATATCGCCGCTCAATACGGGGGCAGAGGGCACACACCCTGCCAAAAGCAAGCCGATAGCCGTTGCCAATATCGCCGAACGCGCGCGCATGCCTTCCCCCTCCCGCCTCGGGCGGCGGGCCACTCAAGCCAGAAGCGGAAACTCGCAACTACGCGCACCTTCATATACGGCTGCGTAACGATCGGCGTCACTCGAAATAGCGACAAACCTTATCCGGGCAGGATGGCCCATGGCCGCACCGGGAACGTCCCCATCCGCCGCACCTTTGGCGGCACCGCAGAGAATCGGAACCCGCTCGCGGGCAGTTCACCCAGCCGGGTCATATGCTCGACGATCGGGATCCCCGCACCCAGCAGCACGCTGTGCACCGGTCGGGTGTTCCCGGAGACATTGTCGATGTTGAACGAATCGATCCCGACCAGCCGAACACCCTGATCGCGCAGATAGACCGCGGCTGCTTCGGTCAGATGCGGGTGCCCCTCGAAATACTGATCGGTGCGCCAGTGCCGGTCCCAACCGGTGTGTACCAGCACTGCCTTGTCATGGACCTCCTGCGCCGCGAACGCCGCCCAGTCGATCGCGCGCCCGGCCGCACCCTCCACCCGGATGACGACGCCCTCGCAATCCGCAACGCGCGTCAGCGGCAGATCCGCCAGATCATGCCCGTCGGCATAGCGGTGATAGGGCGTGTCGAGATACGTGCCGGTATTCCCGACCAGTTCGATCCGGTCGATCTGGAATTCGGTCCCCTCCGCATAGATCGAACGCGATGCGTCACGCGAGAGATGGTCGCAGATCAGTGGCGCGGGCAGCCCCTTATAGGTGATCATCCCCGCCTCAATCACATGGCTCAGGTCGATCAGCCGCGTGCCCGGGGCGACGCCCGGCATCGCCGCGATCTCCCCGCGTTTGTGCCGCTCCTCGATGATCCGTTTGTTGAGGATACGCACCTCGCCCACCATCAGCAGCCGCAAGTCGCTGATTACATAGCGGGCGAGTTCAGCGTCATCGATATCGTCACCATCGATATCGAGCCGGAAGTCCTGCCCCTGCACCCCGCCGCCATTGGAGAATTCCACCTCAAAATCGAAGCAAACCCGCTTTTCGGTCATCGCCACTCCTTCACCGCTGGCGCCCATGCCATTCCGCCCTATGTACGCATCCTGTCCAGCCAGGGGATCCCGGAATGAAGGCCACCATCTATCACAACCCGCGCTGCTCCAAGTCGCGTGAGGCCCTTGCGATCCTCAACGATGCAGGCGCCGACGTGACGGTGGTCGAGTATCTCAAGACCCCGCCCGCCCGCGATGAACTTGCGCGTCTCTATGCCAAAGCGGGCATCTCCCCACGCGAAGGTCTGCGTAAGGCGGAGGACGGCGCGAAATTGCTCAGGGATGCGAGCGACGACGCGATACTCGACGCGATGGCCGCAGACCCCATCCTGATCGAGCGCCCGCTGGTGGAAACCGACAAAGGCGTCCGCCTCGGCCGCCCGCCCGAGGCGATCCACGAAATTCTCTAACCGCGTTCGCCCGCGGCATTCATCTCGCCGGTGATGTCGATCTTGGTCCCGTAGAGATGGCGCGCCACGCCATTCTCGGTCACGACATCGGCGGTAATCCGCATCCAGCGGATTTCGCCGTCGGCCCGGCGAATTTGCGCCTCGAAGGTGAAGCTGCCGCAGACCGCAACCGCAGCGCTGCGTAGCCGCGCAAGCTCGGCCTGCGATTCGGGCAGGTACATCGCAACGATCGCCTCACGATCGAGAACGCTCCCGCGCGGCAACCCGAACAGGTCGTACACGCCATCGCTCCAGGTCAGGGAGTCATCCCGCAGGTCGCATTGCCATGCCGCCTGAATCGGCATCAGCTGCGCTCGCGGGTCGCGTTCCACGCTCATGTTCGCACGGGTAGCACTTGTCATACTAATATACGGTTTCACGCGAACTGGAAGTTCGGCGCCGACGGCAAACCGTGCCCGTCAAAGGCATGGTCGCGGTGCGGCCCGTCCCGATCGACCCAATGAAGAAAAAGGTGCGCCGACCAGCCGTTGCGGTTGGGCGTCATCCGTCCATGCCGGTGCTCGACCCCGCGATACAGCACGGCATCGCCGACGCCCATCTCGATCGCCGCAAAGGGCTCGTCGCCAAAATCCTCGGTGACGCGCGCCGACGGCGTGCCTGCCGCCTTGCCGATCTCCAGCGCCCACGGCTCGCCGTCGCTATAGTCGATCGTCAAAGACAGGCTGTGCTCGCAGGAGGGGCGGTCGTGATGCACACGGCACACATCGCCTTCGCGATAGATGCGGAAATAGTCGTAGCTCGGCAAAAGGTCGCGCCCGGTCAGCACACACATCGTCGGCGTCAGCCCCCACAGGAGGTGGAGCATCGGCGGATAATGGTGGCCATAGACCTCGAACGCGGGGCGCTTGAGCAAATTGGGGAATTCGGTCACCTGACTCAGGGGGATGGCATTGTCGCCCGCCGCGGCCTTGATGCCGACGAGAAACGACCGCGTCACCTCCTCAGGCAACAGCCCCCGAATGTGCGCATAGCCATCGCGCGCATAGTCCCCGATCACTCGCATTGGCGCCTGTTACTGCGTCCGCTTCCCCTCGACAATCGCCCGTCTCATTCGCGCTCGGGCGGCAGCCGCTCGAACACCCATTCGTGAGTCTCCCGCACCAGCGCGGGGACCGGACGCCCCCTGCCATCGCGCGAAGGACGGAAGCGGAATCGCTCGCGAATCAGCCTGCAGGTGAGCGCGTCGAGCCGGGGAATGCCGCTCGATCGCACCACGTCGCATTCGGGCACGCGCCCGTCGGTCTGAACCAGAAACAGCACCGTCACTTTGCCGCCGATCCCCTCGTCCGCCAGATCCTCCGGATAATCCGAGTCGCGGATGCTTCCGCGAATCTGGCGCGGCGGCGTGGCGTCCGGATCGCCCGCGCCGTCTCCGTCACCCCGCCCGCCGCCACCGAAGCCGCTGCCCTGCCCGCCCGCACCCGTTCCGGGCCCGGCCACCTCCGCCGCCCCACTCGTCGCCTCTGCCGCATCCGCCGGCTTCTCTGCCGCGATCACCACCGGCGGCACCACGATCGGGACGACCGGTTTAGGCGCCGCCACCTCGGTCGCGCGCGAGCGCAGATTGGGCGGAGCAGCTTCGCCCGAAGGCCGCGTGTTCCGCTCCGGCACCCGCTCGACCTTCGGCTTGGGTTCGGGCTCCGGCAGGATATCGAACAGCACCACGCTACTCTCGCCATTGGCCAGTTGCTCGCGCACCGCCAGCCCCAGCACGAGCACGACGCCCAGCACACACGTCAGCGCCAGCGCCGCCACCGCGCCGCCCGCCCGTTCGCGCGGACTCGAGAGCATCACCGCCGTCATGAACGCCTAAACGCACAACGCGTCTGAACCGCTGCTTGCCTATTGTTCGACAGTCAGGGGTGACGAACGGCGCGCGCCTCGCTATGCGCGCGCCATGACTCAGATCACCCCCGAGATCGTCGCCGAGCACGGCCTGTCCCCCGAGGAATATGAGCGCGTCCTGCACGCGATGGGCCGCGAACCCAATCTCACCGAACTCGGCATCTTCTCGGTCATGTGGTCCGAGCATTGCAGCTACAAATCGAGCCGCATCCACCTCAAGAAGCTTCCGACCGAAGCGCCCTGGGTGATCTGTGGCCCCGGCGAGAATGCCGGCGTGATCGACATCGGTGACGGTCAGGCCGCGATCTTCAAGATGGAGAGCCACAACCATCCGTCGTACATCGAGCCCTATCAGGGCGCCGCGACCGGGGTCGGCGGCATTCTGCGCGACGTGTTCACCATGGGCGCGCGCCCGGTCGCCAACATGAACGCCCTGCGCTTCGGCCGCCCCGACCACCCCAAGATGAAGCATCTCATCGCCGGCGTGGTCCACGGCATCGGCGGCTACGGCAATTGCGTCGGCGTTCCGACCGTCGGTGGCGAGGTCAATTTCCATAAGGCGTATGACGGCAACATCCTCGTCAACGCGATGACCGTGGGCGTCGCCCAGACCGACAAGATCTTCTACTCGGCCGCATCGGGCGTCGGCAATCCGATCGTCTATGTGGGATCGAAGACCGGCCGCGACGGCATTCACGGCGCGACCATGGCGA
>CAZBYE010000189.1:0-6384 GCA_964496045.1 uncultured Stakelama sp. | reverse complement strand
CGTGTTCAACGGCTATCACATGGGCATCACCGCGGAGAATCTGGCGGAGCAGTATCAGGTCACCCGCGGCGAGCAGGACGAGTTCGCCGTCCGTTCGCAGAATCTCGCCGAGGCGGCGCGCACCGCAGGCCGTTTCGCTGACGAGATCGCCCCGGTCACGATCAAGGGGCGCAAAGGCGACACGGTCGTCGACCAGGACGAGTATATCCGTGCAGGCGCGACGCTCGATAGCATCGCGGGCCTGCGTCCTGCGTTCAAGAAGGACGGCACCGTCACCGCGGGCAACGCCTCAGGTCTCAACGACGGCGCCGCAGCGCTCGTGGTGATGAGCCGCGAGGAAGCCGAGAAGCGCGGCACCCCGATTCTTGCAACGATCCGCAGCTGGGCGACCGCAGGCGTCGATCCCTCGATCATGGGCATCGGCCCGGTTCCGGCTTCGAAGAAAGCACTGGAAAAAGCCGGCTGGACCGTTGCCGATCTCGACCTGATCGAAGCGAACGAGGCCTTCGCCGCCCAGGCGCTTTCGGTGGGTAAGGAGCTCGGCTTTGATCCGGATAAGGTCAACGTCAACGGCGGCGCGATCGCGATCGGCCACCCGATCGGCGCCAGCGGCGCACGCGTCCTGACGACCCTGCTCTACGAGATGCAGCGCCGCGACGCGAAAAAGGGACTCGCGACTCTGTGCATCGGCGGCGGAATGGGTATCGCGATGTGCATCGAGCGATGACTCCACATCGGACCAAGTAGCAAACGCAAAGCCTCAAACCCCTAAAATGGTCAAATGTGTCGCAATGCGCGACCCGTTGTGACTTTGTTGCCACAGCGAGACAACGAAGTGGCAGGTTCATGACTGTTTGGCTTGCCACAGGATGAACGGACGGTTTCAATGGAAACGTTCCGGCAGTGTGGCCGGGACCATTTTAGGGGCAGCACACATGAAACTGAGCCGCTTTTTGACGGCGACGGCGCTTGCGAGCGCCGCTTTCGCATTTCCGCAGGTTGCGATTGCGCAGGATACTCCTGCAAGCACCACCGGGGACGCCACTCAGGACACCAGCGACGAGGTGCTGGTCACCGGATCGCGCATCCGCAGTCCGAACCTCGAATCGAACCTTCCCGTCACGTCGATCGGCGGCGAGGAAATTTTCCAGCAGGGTCAGAACAACCTCGGCGACACGCTGAACGATCTTCCCCAGCTCCGCAGCACGTTCGCCCAGCAGAACCCGGGCCTCGGCATCGGCATCGCGGGTCTGAACCTGCTCGACCTTCGCGGCCTCGGCACGCAGCGCACGCTGACGCTGGTCAACGGCCGTCGCCATGTCGCGTCGGACCTTCAGAACAACGCGGTCTCGGTTGACATCAACACGATCCCGAACGACCTCATCGAGCGTATCGACATCGTGACGGGCGGCAACTCCGCCGTTTACGGTTCGGACGCCATCGCGGGCGTCGTCAACTTCATCCTGAAGCGCGACTTCGAGGGCCTTCAGGTTCGCGGCGGCGCCGGCATTTCGGAATACGGTGCAGGCGGCAACCAGTTCGTGTCGGTCGTGGCCGGCAAGAATTTCGCCGGTGGCCGCGGCAACATCACCCTGCACGGCGAATATGCCCGTCAGGATCGCGTGTTCGGCCGTGACATCCCGTTCATGCGCCGGAATGACGGCTTTGTGGTCGTCGACACCGACACCACCGCCAGCGACGGCATCCCCGATCGCGTCTTCATGCGCGACATCCGCACCGCGACGATCAACCGCTTCGGCCTGATCCCGATCGTGCAGCCGAACCCCGGCGGGCTTTGCGGCGTCGGCATTCAGAACGGCGCTGCCGCCGGCACGCCCTATAACTGCACGCTGATCTTCGATCGCGCCGGCAATCTTTCGGCTCAGACCGGTTCGCGTACCGGCACCGGCCCGACGGGCGGCATCATCGGCGGCAACGGCGACAACAACCGCGAAGACGATCTGCTTTCGGTGTTGCCGCTCAACGAACGCTACAACTTCAACTTCCTGGCTCGTTACGAGTTCAGCGAAGCCGCGGAGCTGTTCCTCGAAGGTAAGTATGCCCGCATCCACACGATCGGCTCCAACTCGGGTCCGGCGTTCAACCAGGGCTTTAACCAGACCTTCGGTGATCCGCGCGCCAACTTCCGTCTGGACAACCCGTTCCTGACGGCGGCGCAGCGCACGACGATCGCCAACGCGATCTCGACCTCGGGCTTCCGTTCGAGCCTGACCGGTCGCACCGCCCTGACGGCGGCGGATCGCGCTGCGATTGCCGACGGCAGCTATCGCTTCGTGGTCGCTCGCAACCTGACCGACCTCGGCATTCGTGACGAAGACGCCACGCGCGAAACCTACCGCTTCGTCGCCGGTCTGCGCGGGACGTTCAACGACGACTGGTCGTACGAAGTCTCGGGTACCTACGGCCGCACCAACGAGAAGATCACGATCCTCGGTAACGTGAACCAGCAGCGCCTGCTGCTGGCGTTCGACGCGGGCTTCAACCCGGCGACCGGCCGCATCCAGTGCCGTTCGCAGTTCGTGCCCGGCGCCGGCGGCATTCCTGCCGACACTGCCGACCTGCCGGCCGCACAGGCAGCGCTTGCCGCCGATATCGCGGCTTGCGTGCCCTACAATCCGTTCGGCGGCGCCGACAACAGCGCGGCCCGCGATTACATCGTGACCAACTCGGGCAGCCGCGGTCATCTTGAGCAGATCGTGCTCAACGCCTTCATGTCGGGTGACACGAGCCAGTGGTTCGAACTGCCCGGCGGTCCGGTGCGGTTCGCGGTCGGTGGCGAGTATCGTACCGAGGACGCCTACTTCAAGGCGGACGACATCATCGAATCGGGCGTGACGTTCCTCAACGCGCTGCAGACCTTCAATCCTGACCGGTCGGAAGTGAAGGAGGCGTTTGCCGAGCTTCAGATCCCGCTCCTCAAGGATACGCCGTTCTTCCACAACCTGACGGTCAGCGGCGCGGCTCGCGTTTCCGACTATAAGGGCGCCGCTGGAACGGTCTGGGCCTATAATGGTGGCGTCGAATGGGCACCGATCCGCGACATCCGCTTCCGCGCCAACTACGGCCGGGCGGTTCGCGCACCGAACTACACCGAAACCGCATCGCCGCTGGGCCAGAACTTCGCCCCCGGCTTCCAGGATCCGTGTAGCCCTGCCCGCCTTGGCAGCGGCTCGCCGACCCGTCGTGCAAACTGCACCACGGCGTTGGGTGGACTGCTGAACAATGCCGACTTTATTGGCCAGACGAGCGGCCAGTATTCGCTCGAGATCCTGAGCGGCAGCAACCCGAACCTGAAGGCAGAAACCGCAGACACCTACACGATCGGTGCGGTCCTCGAGCCGAGCTTCCTGCCCGGCTTCTCGTTCACCGTTGATTATTACAACATCAAGGTGAACAACGTGATCGCGTCGCCGACGGCGCAGCAGATCGTCAACAGCTGCTACGATCTGCCTGATCTGAACAACCAGTTCTGCGCCCTGTTCACGCGTAATGGTGCCACAACGAACGCACAGGGCGATGCGCCTGGCGTCATTGTGACCCAGTCGCTTCAGCAGACGCCGCTTAACTTCGCGTCGCGTGTCCGCAAGGGCATCGATTTCGAAGCCAAGTATCGTACCTCCTTCGGTGAGAATAACGCGATCAGCACGCGCCTGATCTATTCGCACCAGCTGAAGAACAGCAACTTCCAGGATCCGACCAACCCCAACTTCGAAAACCGCATCCTGGATGAACTGGGCGATCCGACCGACGAATTCCGCTGGAACGTCGATCTGAAGCTCGACCGGTTCTCGTTCGGCTATGAAATGCGCTACATCGGTCCGATGCTGACCTCGACCTACGAGGATTTCTACAGCCTCCAGGGTCGTCCGGCGCAGAATCCTGACTGGGCGGACATCATCACCTACCCGGCAGTCCTCTATCACGACATCCGTTTCGACATGGAAGTCGGTGAGAAGCGGAACTTCAACTTCTACTTCGGTATCGATAACTTCACCGATAAGGAGCCGCCGCTGGGTTCGACCGCGACGGGCGCTGGCAGCGCGATCTACAATATCCGCGGCCGCACCTTCTACGGTGGCTTCCGCGCCAAGTTCTGATCCGTCGGAATTTGCTGATATTGGGGGGCGGAAGGAAACTTCCGCCCCCTTTTTTCTGCCTTGGTGATACCCGATGCCCGTAAATCCGATTGAAGCCGCGCAACGGCTTGCCGCCACGGGTCAAATCCCCGCCGCGATCGAGCATCTTCGCTCGGCCGGCGCGGGGGGCGATGCTGCCGCGCTCGCCGAGCTCGCTACATGGTATCTCGCCGCGGTCACCGTTCCGCGCGATCTTGCCGCAGCGCGCGCGCTACTGCGGCGTGCGGTCGAGATCGGCCATGTCGATGCCGCTCTCAGCGAAGTCTCACTCACCGCAAATGGCAGCGGTGCGCCGGCGGATTGGAAGGGTGCCGTCGCCCTGCTCGAACACGCCGCGAGATCGGATCCCCTCGCCGCCGAACAGCTCGGCTTGCTCGCATCGATGAAGGTCGACGAACACGGCCTCCCCTTTGGCCTGCCCTTACCCGAACGCATCGCGGCAACCCCGCGCGTCACCCGGTTTGCGGGGTTCTGCACGCCGCAGGAATGCGTACACATTGCCTCGATTGCCGCGCCTGCTCTGCAGCCGGCCACGATATTCGACCCGGCAAGCGGACAAATGGTGCTGAATCCGATCCGGATCTCTGACAACGCGCCGATCGGCCCCACTCAGGAATCGCTGCCGGTACAAGCCATCAATCGCCGCATCGCTGCCGCTACCGATACGGATGTGATGCAGGGTGAACCGCTGACCGTGCTGCGCTACGGGCCGGGGCAGCAATATCGCCCGCATTTGGATACCCTGCCGCATGGCGACAATCAGCGGGTACTGACGGCGATCCTGTACCTGAACGATAGCTATGAAGGCGGAGAAACGCAGTTTCCGCTGCTCGGCATCACGGTCGTCCCGCGGGCCGGAGATCTGCTCGTGTTCGAGAATGTCGATGCGCGCGGCGCGCCGGCAACGCACAGCCGCCACGCTGGCCTTCCTGTCAAAAGCGGGACCAAATGGATCGCGACCCGATGGATCCGCGCGCGCGCTACAACGGCGTGGGAACTCTCCGATCAGGCACGGGCCGACGCCCGCACCTGATCGAGATCAACTCAGCCTGCAATCAGCGCGCGTCGCTCTTCACCCGCTCATAGGGGACGAACTCGTTCAGCAACACGAAGCCGCGCCACATCCTCGAACTGCGGTCGATGAGATCGACCTTGTCGACGCTGCACAACTGGCTGCCATAGAGCTTGGTCAGCAGGATATCGTCGTCATCCAGCTGCTCGGCGCCGGAACGCGGGCGGTTGACGAACAGCTTGGCGCCGCTGCGATAGACGATTGCAGTACCATCGACGATGGTGCTGTTGTCCATGGCGTGCGTCGGCAGGCACTTCACCGGTTTTCCAGCCACGCGCCCCTCGAGCATCTTGGCCAGTTCGGCCTCGCCCTTGGCGTTGACCTTCTCGTCCGCCATTGCGGCGCCAGGCAGCGCGACCAGCGCCAGCACAGCGGCTGCAAACAACTTACGCATCGGCTTTCTCCATTCGAAATCAGTATCAGGTTATTTGCTAGCGCTAACTTCTCTACGCGAAGTCAGCTTTCGCAACCCTGAACCAGTCAGATCAATACCACATCCGATCGAACCGCGCACCCAACCCGGTCAGCAATTCATATTGCGACAGGCCCGAGCGCGCCGCCGCCTCGGGCAGCGCATAGTCGATCGCGACCCAGTCGCCCTCGGCCAAATCCGGCACGGCACTGACATCGAGCGCAGTCAGATCCATCGAAACGCGACCGATCACCGGCACTGCGGCGCCCTGTGCCCGCGCACCGCCCTTTCCGGAAAAGCAGCGCAGATAGCCGTCGGCATAGCCCAGATTGACAATCGCCACCTCGGTATCGGCGGTCGCGCTCCAGGTCATGTTATAGCCCACGCCTTGTCCGGCGGGCACAAGCCGGCGCTGCAGCACCTGCACCTCGGGCGTCACCACCTGACGGATCCGCCCCTCAAATGCCGCGACCGGCACCGCGCCGTAGAGCGCAACCCCCGGCCGGGTCAGATCGAACGCATAATCCGGCCCCAGCGCGATCCCCGCGGAATTGGCAAGGCTCATCCGCCGCGCACCCGACTTGCCGGCAAGCGCCGCAAACGCGTCGCGCTGGAGTTGGTTGAGCGGCACATTCTCGTCCGCGCTGGCGAGATGGCTGAGCAGCGTCTCGACCTGGAGACCGTCGAGCAGCCCTGCAGCCACGTCCCCGGGCTGGATACCCAGCCGGTTCATCCCGGTATCG
>CAZBYE010000188.1:0-6394 GCA_964496045.1 uncultured Stakelama sp. | reverse complement strand
CCAACGGGGGAATTTCGGGGTTGAAATGCCCAAACGCGGCAGGCCGCTGGTGGGCATCTGCAACACCCACTGGCACCTCGACCATGTCAGCGGCAATTGGACGCTCAAGGCAAAGCATCCCGGTGTTCGCGTCTCGGCAAGCGGCGCGATCGACGAAGCACTGACCGGCTTCCTCAAACGCAGCGCCGACTCGGCCCGTCCGGCACTCGAGTCCGGCAAGATCCCCGAACCGATGGCGAGCGAGGTGCGCGGCGACCTGGCGACATTCGAGCGCGGCAGAGAACTGCGCCCCGACGATGTCGTGGGTAAGGACGGGGTGATTGCGGTGGGCGGGCGAAAGGTTGAATTGCACCTCACCCACCATGCCGCAACCGCAGGCGATGTGTGGCTCTATGACCCGAAGAGCGGAGTCCTGATCGCCGGCGATCTCGTGACGAACCCGGTCCCCTTCCTCGATACCGCCTGCCCGGAAGGCTGGGGCAAGGCACTCGAGACAATCGGTGCCGTGCCCTTCACCACGCTGATCCCGGGTCACGGCAAGCCGATGAGCCGGCCAGCCTTCCAGAGCTGGCAATTCAAGTTCAGGCGCTTCCTCGATTGCGCGCGCGGCAGGGAGAAGGCGACCTATTGCGCCGACAGATGGCAGGATTGGCACCCGGACGGCACGCCGCCTGCCGACAAGCTGCGCGTGCTTTCCATGATTCCCTATTATGTCGAACGCATCCGCAGCGGCGAACAGGACAAGAACTGCCCCAAATGAGCGAAGAGCCGCATTTCACGTTTACCGACGATCCCGATCATCCCGGCTGGAAACGCTGGGAGCTGCGCGATCCTACGCGGTTCAATGCCTTTCTCGGCCCGATCCTGACGCGGATCGAGGACAGCAAGGCGCTGGTTCGGATGGTGCCCGGGCGAGAACACTCCAACCTGCGCGACTCCACCCATGGCGGCGCGCTGCTCGGCTTCATGGACGTGGCGCTGTTCGCCGCAGCGCGCAGCTTCGGCGTGATCTCCGCCGGCGGTGCGGTGACGCTCGACCTGTCCGCGCAGTTCATCGGCACCAGCACGATCGGCCAGCCGATCGTCGCCGAGGTCGAGCTGTTGCGTGAGACCGGCCGGATGCTGTTCATGCGCGGGCTGGTGAGGCAGGAGGAGAGCGTCCTCGCCAGCTTCTCCGGCACCGTCCGCAAATCCTCTCCCAAGGCACTATGACCCCCGCACGATGACCAAGGTTCTCGAAAAATATCAGGCGCTGGTCGCCGCGGGTGAGCTTCGTGCCGATCCCGATCAGGCGGCGGCTGCACGCCGCCTCGACCATCTCGCGCACGAGCTGGAGGCCGGACCACGCAAGGGCAGTGTGCTGTGGCGCCTCGCCCGCCGCGCGGCCGAGGCGCCGAAGGGCGTGTACATGTGGGGCGGCGTCGGGCGCGGCAAATCGATGCTGATGGACCTGTTGTTCCAGACCGTGAAGATCGACCGCAAGCGCCGCGTCCATTTCCACGAGTTCATGATCGAGGTGCACGCGCGCATCGCCGAGGAGCGCAAGAAGGAAGCCGGCGATCCGATCGTGCCGGTCGCCAAAGCGCTGACCCACAACCTCCGTCTGCTCGCCTTCGACGAGATGGTCATCAACAACGCGGCCGACGCGATGATCCTCTCGCGCCTGTTCACCGCGATGATGGCCGAGGGGCTGACGGTGGTCGCGACCTCCAACCGCCCGCCCGACGACCTCTACAAGGACGGGCTGCAGCGCGATTCCTTCCTGCCCTTCATTGCGCTGCTCAAGGACAAGCTCGACGTCCTGCCCTTGAACGGCCCGACCGACTATCGCCGCGACCGGCTCGGCCTGATGGACATGTGGCTGGTTCCGAACAGCCCGGCCAACACCGCCACGCTCTCGGCAGCCTTCTTCCGCCTGACCGACTATCCGGTCGAGGATCGCGCCAATGTGCCGTCCGAGGATCTCGAGGTACAGGGCCGCACGCTGCACGTGCCCAAGAGCCTGAAGGGCGTCGCCGTCTTCTCGTTCAAGCGGCTGTGCGGCGAGGCACGCGGCGCGGCCGACTACCTCGCCATCGCCCGCCGCTATCACACCGTGATCATCGTCGGCATTCCGCGCCTGGGGCCGGAGAACCGCAACGAGGCCGCACGCTTCGTCACGCTGATCGACGCGCTCTACGAGCACAAGGTCAAGCTGCTGGCGATGGCCGACGCCTCGCCGATGGACCTCTACGCGCAAGGCGACGGCAAGTTCGAATTCGAGCGCACCGTCAGCCGCCTGATGGAGATGCAGTCGAAGGACTATCTGGCACAGGGGCATGGCGCGGAGAGCTAAGAGCTAGCCAGCCACCGCCGCCGCCAGCGCCTCCCCCCGCCCGGTCAGGCCATAGAGCGGCACCGGCGGAAACCTGTCCTCCAGCCGCCGCCGCACCAGATCCTGCCCGATCATCGCCTGCAGCGTCAGCGACAGCGCGCGCGGCGTCACCGGAGAGAGGCGCGCCTGCAGTGCGTTGAACCGGGTCCATTCATCCTCCAGCCCGCCCGCCACCGGCAACGTCCAGCGCGACAGATCGGGCGCCGTCAGCCCCAGCCGCTCCCGCACCCCCTCAATCCGCTCGCACGCCGCGCCGATCATACGCCCGGCATCGCTCAGCACATATTCGGGACGCAGCGGGTGGCCATGACCGGGGTTGGGCATCACCCAGCCCTGTTCGCGCAGATAGGCGAGCGTGCGCGTCAGGCTGTTGCGCGACAGACCGAAGCGCCGCTCGATCACCACAAAGCGCGACCCCTGCTCGCGGCTCAGCAGCGCCAGCACCGGGATCGCCCAGCGGCTGGCACTGAGTATCTGCAATACCGCAGGCGAGAGAACCGGATCGTTCACGGGCTTGACCATTTCACAATCTACTATACAAACGGAACCATAACCGACGGAGGATGACATGGCAAGTTCTGCAACCGCTGAGACCGCAACCGCTCAGCCCATCGCCTATGACGGCGGCCTCGCCTGCGCGATCAACGTCACGAGTTTCGACCGATCGATCGACTGGTATACCGGCATCCTCGGCATGAAGCTGCTTTACCGCATGGACGAGATCGCCTGGTGCGAGCTGGAGACCAGCGTCGCACGCGTGACGGTCGGCCTCTCACAGGTCGAGAGCGTGCCAGCTGGCGGCGGCGCCACCCTCACCTTCGGCGTTCACGATATCGAAGCGGCGAAGATGGCGCTCGACGCGGCCGGCGTGCGACAGGATGGCCCGATCGCCGATGTTCCCGGCATGGTCCGCTACCTCACCTTCTTCGATCCCGATGGCAACGCGCTGATGTTCTATCAGGACATGGCCGGCACCGCCTGACCGCCCGCGTCAAGCATGTCGAAAACCGTTTCATCGACGTAATTTCACGACAGGAGAGACCGAAAGCCCAAGGTTGCAAACCCTCTATTGCAACTAATTCGCAAGTGCAAAGATTTCCTTGACATGCATGATTCGGCTGTTGCCGCAGGGGATCAAAGCGCCTAAGGCCCGGGCGTTCCCTGCGGCCCGGAGTGTCATGGAGCCGCCCAACCTTGTTTTAGGGAGGCTCATTTGGCCCGCAAGAAGATCGCCCTTATCGGCGCCGGCAACATCGGCGGCACGCTCGCCCACCTCGCTGCGCTCAAGGGTCTCGGTGATATCGTCCTGTTCGACGTGGTCGAAGGCGTCCCTCAGGGCAAGGCGCTCGATCTGTCGCAGTGCGGCCCGGTCGAAGGGTTCGACGCCAGGATCACCGGCACCAACGACTATGCCGATATCGCGGGTGCGGACGTCATCATCGTCACTGCCGGCGTCGCCCGTAAGCCGGGCATGAGCCGCGACGACCTGCTCGGCATCAACCTCAAGGTCATGAAGGCCGTCGGTGAGGGCATCGCCGCCAATGCGCCCGACGCCTTCGTCATCTGCATCACCAACCCGCTCGACGCGATGGTGTGGGCGCTGCGCGAATTCTCGGGCCTTCCGCACAACAAGGTCGTCGGCATGGCCGGCGTGCTCGACAGCGCACGCTTCAGCCACTTCCTCGCGGAAGAGTTCCAGGTGTCGGTCAAGGAAGTGAACAGCTTCGTACTCGGCGGCCATGGCGACACGATGGTGCCGGTGGTCGAATATTCGACCGTCGCGGGCATCCCGATCCCCGATCTCATCAAGATGGGCCGCTCGACCCAGGAGCGCATCGACGCCATCGTCGCGCGTACCCGTTCGGGCGGCGGCGAGATCGTCGGCCTGCTCAAGACCGGTTCGGCCTTCTACGCCCCCGCGACCAGCGGCATCGCGATGGCCGAAGCCTATCTCTACGACCAGAAGCGCCTGCTGCCCTGCGCCGCGCATCTGACCGGCCAATATGGCGTCGATGACCTCTATGTCGGCGTCCCGGTCGTAATCGGTGCGGGCGGCGTCGAGCAGATTGTCGAGATCGAGCTGAACGAGGAGGCCAAGGCCAACCTCCAGGTCTCGGTCGATGCGGTCAAGGAACTGCTGGTCGCCTGCAAGAGCATCGACAGCTCGCTCGGCTGATGTCGGCATTCGCCGCCTTCGTAACGCTCGCAGCAGCGGCACAGGCACCGACGCCTGCGCCGCTGTTCGCTGCGTTCAAGGCAGTGTGTTTCGATGTCGGCCAGACCGATGGCTTCGACCGTTCAGCACTGGCCGCTGGCTGGACCGAAGTCACCGAGGCGCAAGCCGATCCGCGCGTCGTTACCATCATCGCCAAGGGGCGCGATGCGGTGAAGCGCGAAGAACCGAACGCGACCGTGTTTGGGCAGCTCTTCCGTCACAAGTTTGACGGCCGCGACGTCTGGCTTGCCATCAGCCGCGTCTCCTTCAAGCGGGACGGGAAGAAGGCTTGGGCCAATGGCTGCCGCGCCTATGATCTCGACGCCCCTGCCGCTCCGGCACGCGAGACGCTCGATGCATGGGCCGGAAAGGCGCCGACAAGCGTTCAGGCGAACGGCACCGCCGCCAGGCGGCTGTGGCAGCCTTGGCAACCGGGCGTCAGCCTCGAA
The DNA here is from genome assembly GCA_964496045.1 of uncultured Stakelama sp. Lineage (GTDB taxonomy): Bacteria > Pseudomonadota > Alphaproteobacteria > Sphingomonadales > Sphingomonadaceae > Sphingomonas. The sequence continues at coordinate 1,356 of CAZBYE010000188.1, read as the reverse complement.
ATCACCTACGTGCCGCGCGGCCATCCGCTCGGTGCATCCTATGGCATCCAAGGGCTGATCTTTGTCAGCCAATCAACCGGAGGTTTCTGAATGTCGATTCTGATCGACCGCAACACCAAGGTCATCACCCAGGGGATGACCGGTGACACCGGCACCTTCCATACCCAGCAGGCGCTGGCGTACGGAACCCAGATGGTCGGCGGCGTCACCCCGGGCAAGGGCGGTACGCAGCATATCGGCCTGCCCGTGTTCGACACCGTCGCCGAAGCGAAGAGCAAGACCGGCGCCGACGCCTCGGTCATCTATGTTCCGCCGCCCTTCGCCGCCGACTCGATCCTCGAGGCGATCGATGCCGAGATCCCGCTGGTTGTGTGCATCACCGAGGGCATTCCGGTGCTCGACATGGTCAAGGTCAAGCGCGCGCTCAGCGGCTCGAAGACCCGCCTGATCGGCCCGAACTGCCCCGGCGTCCTGACGCCGAACCAGTGCAAGATCGGCATCATGCCGGGCAGCATCTTCTCCGAAGGTTCGGTGGGCGTTGTTTCGCGCTCGGGCACGCTTACCTATGAAGCCGTGTTCCAGACCACCAATGCGGGCCTCGGCCAGACGACCGCAGTCGGCATCGGCGGCGACCCCGTCAACGGCACCAACTTCATCGACGTGCTCGAGCTGTTCCTGGCCGACGAGAAGACCAAGTCGATCATCATGATCGGCGAAATCGGCGGCGACGCCGAGGAGCAGGCTGCCCAGTTCCTGATCGACGAGGCCAAGCGCGGCCGCAAGAAGCCGATGGCCGGGTTCATCGCGGGCCGCACCGCGCCTCCGGGCCGTCGCATGGGCCATGCCGGCGCGATCGTGTCGGGCGGCAAGGGCGATGCAGAGAGCAAGATCGCAGCGATGGAAGCCGCCGGCATCCGCGTTTCGGCCAGCCCGTCCGAGCTCGGCTCGACGCTGGTCGAAGTACTGAAGGGCTGACGAACACGCCGGCGCCCCGGTTCGCGCCGGGGCATCGTGCGGTTGAAGATCCCGGCATCGGTCGGGTGACGAAGGAATGAGGAAGATGGTGGGCGCTGAAGGCCTGGATTTCGCAGACATCGCCGGTGGCGTAAGCCCCGCGTTCGTTGAGACGCTGTACGCCAAATGGAAGGCGGACCCGTCGTCCGTCGAGGCCGGCTGGCGCGAGTGGTTCGACGGGCTTGAAGGCACCGTCAACGGTCCGAGCTGGGAGCGCGCCAACTGGCCGCTCACCGACACCGACGCGCTCACCGCCGCACTCGACCCGACCCAGATGGAGCCGGCGCCCAAGCCCGCCTGTGGCGGCGCCGCCCCCGCCCCGGCTCCGGCGCCAACCGCTTC
>CAZBYE010000187.1:0-6411 GCA_964496045.1 uncultured Stakelama sp. | reverse complement strand
GGAGGCACTCGACCTGCTCCATATCGACCGGCTGGACCACGGCAATCGCGCGCTGGAGTCACCCGAGCTCGTCACCCGGCTGGCGCGCAGCGGCATCGCGCTCACCGTCTGCCCGCTTTCCAACCTCAAATTGTGCGTCATCGACGACGTGGCGCAGCATCCCATCCCGGCGATGCTGCGGCAAGGCCTGCGCGCGACGATCAATTCGGACGATCCCGCCTATTTCGGGGGCTATGTCGCCGAGAATTACCGCGCGGTTGCCGCGGCGCGCGGACTGGGCAAGACGGAACTCGCGACGCTGGCGCGCAACAGTTTCACCGGATCATTCCTCGATGACGATGCCAAGGCGGCGCATCTCGCCCGGCTCGACGCATTCGTGGCGGTGAACTGATGCCGGTCTTCACGCCGATCTCGCACGAGCAGTTCGTCGCCGATGTCCTCGCCATCGCCGCGGCGATCCACGCCGATCGCGACTGGCGGCCCGATTTTATCATCGGCATCGGCCGCGGCGGCCTCGCACCGGCGGTCTACCTCAGCCACGCCACCGGCATGCCGATGCTGTCCGTCGATCACAGTTCGCGGGTGCATGACTTCGCCGACGCACCGCTCGAGCGGCTGGCCGAACGTACGCGTGAGGGCGAGAAGCTGTTGTTCCTCGATGACATCAACGACAGCGGCGCAACGATCGCCAAGCTGCGCGCCAAGCTTGCCGACGCCGGAGCGATGCCGGGCGCGATCCGCTTCGCGACGTTGCTCGACAATGCGACCTCGAGCCAGCGCGTCGAATATGCCGCTCGCGCGATCGACCGCAGCGTGACCAAGGACTGGTTCGTGTTTCCGTGGGAAGCCGTGGCACCGGCCGCTTCGATCGCCGCCGACGCAGAGGAAATGCCTGGCCGGATTGCCTAAAGCTTGGCCAGCGCCTGCTCGATCGCGTCCATTGTAAAGGGCTTGGCGAGGATCGGGCGATGTTTGTGGCCGTCGGCGATCATATCATCGCCACCGCCCGTCGAGACCATGAACGGAATCCCCGCCGCCGCGAGCGCATCGGCAACCGGCCAGCATTTCTCACCACCATTGAGGTTCACGTCGACGATCGCCGCATCGATCCCGCCCGCCGCCACCAGCGGCAGCGCGGTCGATACGCTGTCGGCAACGCCGGCGACCTGCCTGCCGAGGATATCGAGGAAATCCTCGAGCATCATCGCGATCAGCGGCTCGTCTTCGACGATAAGGATACGGCCATGTACGGTCATTGTTTGCGATCTAGCTGAGAAAATTGATTGCCACCAAACACTTATTTCGCGGTCAGCGCGGCGCGTGCGGCTTCCGCAAGTTGCTGGACCGAAAAGGGTTTGGGCAGAAAGGCGACATTGTCGAGATCGATCGACTTGCGCAGCTGCTCTTCGGCATAGCCCGACATGAAGATGATCTTGAGGTCGGGATAGCGTTTGCGCGCGTGGCGGACCATCGTCGGACCGTCCATCGTCGGCATCACGACGTCGGAAATCAGCAGGTCGGGCTTTGCGCTCGTCTCGAGCAGTTCGAGCGCCGCTTCGCCATTCTCGGCGGTCAGCACGGTATAGCCCTGCCGAGCCAGTGCGCGTTCGGCGACGGCACGCACCATGGCTTCATCCTCGACCACCAGCACGGTACCGGTGCCCCACAAATCGCCCTGCACGGGCTTGGCAACCGGTGCCTTGGTCGCAGCATCCCCCACGGCGTCGACGGGGAGATAGATGGTGAAGACCGCGCCCTGGCCCTTGGGACTTTCGGCGAAAATGAACCCGCCCGACTGTTTGATGATGCCGTAGACGGTCGACAGCCCGAGGCCGGTCCCCTTCCCCACTTCCTTGGTGGTGAAGAAGGGCTCCCAGATATGCGCAAGTGCGTCTGCGGAAATGCCCGTACCGGTGTCTGCGACCCGCAGCGCGGTATAGTCGCCTACCGGGAGCACATCCTCGTCCATCGCGCGCACTTCATGCGCGGGGACGTTGAAGGTCTCGAGGGTAAGCGTGCCGCCGCCGCTGGGGTTTTTGGTCAGCATGGCATCGCGCGCGTTGACGGCAAGGTTGACCACGACCTGCTCGAGCTGCCCCGGGTCGGCACGAACCGGGCCAAGGTTGCGGCCGTGGTTGACCACCAGCTCGACGGTCTCGCCAAGCAGGCGTTTCAGGAGGTTGGAGACTTCGGAGATGACGTCGGGCAGCTGCAGCACCTGCGGCCGCAGCGTCTGCTGGCGCGAAAAGGCGAGCAGCTGGCGGGTCAGTGCGGCGGCGCGGTTGGAGTTGATCAGGATCTGCTGGATATCGTCATAGTCGCTGTCGCCGGGCGCGTGGCGCATCAGCATCAGGTCGCAATGGCCGATCACCGCCGTCAGGATGTTGTTGAAGTCGTGTGCGACACCGCCGGCGAGCTGGCCGACCGCCTGCATCTTGGTCGCCTGCGCCACCTGCCGCTTGAGCCGGCCCTCCTCGCCTGCGTCGCGCAGGCTGAGCAGCACCGCTGCCTCGCCAAGGCCACGCGCCGCGGCGATGGAAATGGCGACGCCTTCATCGGGGGCCTCGGCGAAACGCACGGTCATGTCGACCGAATGCGCCGCGCCGCTGGCGAAGCGGCGGATTGCATCGGCGAGCGCGCCCTTGTCCTCGCGCACCACGAGGTCGCCCGGATAAAGCGGTGGATTGGCGGAATTGACATGCGCGGCACGAACAAAGGCGTCGTTCATGTGCACGAACCGCCCGTCCCCGCCGACCAGCGCGATGCCCGATGGCAGGAGCGAGATCAGCGAGCGGACATGTGCGCCCGCGGTATCGCCGATCGCCGGCTGCGGGATCGCCAGCTCATCGTCGAGCAATGCCACCAGCATCGGCGCATTGTCGCCGTCGAGAAACGGGATCTCGAGCACGCGCAGCGGCGTGCCCGACAGGCCCTCGCGCTCGAAGCGGACGATGCCGAGATTGTCGGTGATCAGGAAACGGGTGAAGTCGCGCCCCTCGATCATCGCATTCTCGTCGCCCATCGCGCGCTGGCGCACGACGCGGTTGGCGGCGCGGACGCGGCCATCGGCGCCAAGCAACGCCATCATGATCCCGGCGCTGCCGAGGCGATCGCCCGAATGGCCCGCAACCAGCGCCTGCGCCTGCTTGGCGAGGTCGACGACGTCGGTCCCGGCGAAGCGCCACACCAGCATCGAATCGCCGACGCGGGTGATGTGCGCGGTCAGCTTGGTGCCTGCCGCATCGAACGCGCCGCTCGACGCATGTCCGTCGCGCCACGCCGTTCGCCCCGCCGTGCCGAGCTGCGCCGAGGCCCATTCGCCCGGCACCACGCCCGGCGGCGCGGGATAGGTCGGGAAGAACGCCCCGAAGCGGTCGTTGGCGCAGACCAGACGGCCGGCACGATCGGTTACCGCCAGCGCGTCGCTGCTCATCGAGGCGAGCGTGTGCGCGACCGACCAGTCGACCGCCGGCTCTTCCTCCTTCGCCGCGGGCCATAGCCGCGCGACGAGGTACACCACGCCGGCAATGGCCAGCGCTGCCGCGAGGAACCCGGCCGCGACCATGACCGATCCGGTCAGGAACAGCACAATACCCGCCGCCGCCGCGCCCGCCGCGATCGCGATGATCAGCGGCGCGGCGGCGGAACGGGGATCGTCAGCGAAGGGTGCGGAGGCCATCGCTTCCTTTCCCGCCCCCCTGCGCTCCGGTCAAGCGCTGAGCGCCGACCGGAGACGCAACGCTCACCAGATGCGGACGCGCTTCGCCGGGGCGAGGTACAGCTTCTGCCCGTCCTTCGCACCGAACGCCCCATACCAGGGGTCGAGGTTGCGGACGACCCAGGCGCGCTGGATCGACGGGCTGTGCGGATCGGTCAGCAAACGCGCGCGCAGATTGGCCTCGCGATAATTGCGCCGCCAGATCTGCGCCCAGCCCAGATAGAAGCGCTGGTCACCGCTGAAGCCGTCGATCACCGCCGGCTTCTTGCCGCCCAGCGAATGCTGATAGGCGTCGTACGCAATGGTGAGACCGGCGAGATCGCCGATATTCTCGCCCAGCGTGAACTCGCCCTTCACATGCTCGCCCGGCAGCGCCTCATAGGCATCATACTGGGCGACCAGCGCCTTGCTCGCCACTTCGAACGCCTTGGTATCTGCCGGCGTCCACCAGTCGGACAGCTCGCCCTTCTCGTTATACTTGGCGCCCTGATCGTCGAAGTGATGGCTGATCTCATGCCCGATCACCGCACCGATCCCGCCATAGTTGACCGCGGGGTCGGCCTTGGGATCGAAGAAGGGCGGCTGCAGGATCGCCGCCGGGAACACCACTTCCATCATGCCGAAATTGGCATAGGCGTTGATGGTCTGGGGCAGCATTCCCCATTCCCACTTGCGCACCGGGCCGCCCAGCTTGTCGATCATGAACTGGAAGTCGAACTGGTTGGAGCGAACCGCGTTGCCGAACAGGTCGTCGTTCTTGATCTCGAGCCCGGCATAGTCGCGCCAGCGGTCGGGATAGCCGACCTTGACGGTGAAGTTCTTGAGCTTCGCCTTGGCGCGCGCCTTGGTCTTGGGCTGCATCCACTCAAGCGAGTCGATCCGGCGCCCCATTGCGTCGAGCACGTTGGCGACCAGCTTGTTCATCTCCGCCTTATACTCGGGCGGGAAGTAGCGTGCGGCATAGATCTTGCCGACTTCCTCACCCAGCGCACCCTCGGTGAAGCTCACCCCGCGCTTCCAGCGCTCCTCACGCTGCGGGGTGCCTTGCAAGGTGGTGCCGAAGAACGCGAAATTCTCGTTCGCGACCGAATCGGGCAGATAGTTGGCAAGTCCGCCCAGGCTGCGCAGCAGCATCTGATCCTTGAGCACCGCGATCGGCGCCTTGTCGAGGATGTCCGCAGTGCCCTTCACTGCGCTTGGCTGGCCGATCAGCACGTCGGTGATCTTCGGGCTGATCGCCTTGAGCATCGCCGGCATGTCCAGCGCCGGGCTCGAGAATTGCGCGGTCTGCGCCAGCGTGAACTTGTTATAGCCCTTGACCGCGTCCGACGCGTCCTCGCGGGTCCACTGGACCTTGGCGATCTGGGTCTCCAGCTCCATCACCGCCTTGGCGCGCGCCTCGGCATTGTCCTCACCCGCCAGCGTCAGCATCCTGGCGAGGTGCGCGACATAGGCCGTGCGGATCGATGCCATCTTGGGGTTGTCGACCAGATACATGTCACGGTCGGGCAGCCCGGTGCCGCCCTGATAGATGGTAAAGATGTAATTCTCGGGATGCTTGTCGTCCTGCCCGACATAGCCGCCGAACGGGCCGCTGATGCCCATCTTTGCCGCTTCGACCACCAGCGCCGAATAGCCGGCCTTGCTGTCGAGAGCCTTGACCTTGGTCAGCCAGGGCTGGATCGGAGCGAGGCCGCGATACTCGACCGTCGCGGTGTCGAGATAGCTGGTATAGGCGCGGCCGATCGCGCTGTTCGCATCGCCCTTCACCGCATCGAGGATCTCGCGCACGCGCTGCTTCGACAGATCGTCGAGCACGGTGAACATGCCATAGTTGGACTTGTCGGCGGGGATCGCGGTGCTCTTCGCCCAGGCGCCGTTCGCAAAGCCGTAGAAATCGTCGCCGGGCGCGACCGTCTTGTCCATGCCCTTGGCGTCGAAGCCGAAGCTGCCGAGCTGCGGCTTGGAGCCGGTTTCAGCGGTGGGTGCGGGCGCGGCAGGCTCACGCGCGGTCAGCGCCGTCGACGCCCCCACGATCGCGGTGCCGGCGAGAAGAACGGAAGTAACGAAAAGACGCATCATCCACCTATGGACAGGAGTCGGGATGCGCGTGTCTTACGCCGATGATACGGCGGATCAAGTCTCGGATGTTACCGGGATCAATTGCCGGCGGCGGCGCGGTCCTTCTTCCGCTTGCGCCATTTGTTCGCGATCCACAGCCGCCAGCCCACCGCGCTGATGATATAACCGAGAATCGACGAGATGATCGTGATCGTCACCAGCCCGGTGATCAGCGCCGGCCCCGCCTCCGACCAAAGCCAGTTCAGCCAGCTGTCATTGGCGACATGCGTCGCGATCGGTTGACCCGGTACGGTCGCGTCGAAATGCAGGATCTTGCGCCCGATCCAATAGGCAAAAGCCCAGAGCGGCGGCGTCGTGAACGGGTTTGTCAGGAATGTCGTCAGCGACGCCACCGGGATATTCGCCCGGAACGGCAGCGCGAGCAGCGCGGAGAAGAAGATCTGCGCGACCGGGATCATGATCCCCGTCACCATCCCCAGCGCGACACCGCGCGGCACCGAGCGACGCGTGAAGCGCCAAAGCTCCGGCGCCAGGACGCGATGCGCTACGGGGCCCAGGAAGCGATTGGGCCCCAGGCCCCCGCGGGTCCGCCTGTTGCCAGCTGCCCATGG
>CAZBYE010000186.1:0-6437 GCA_964496045.1 uncultured Stakelama sp. | reverse complement strand
GCTCGCAGCCCGAATTGCGGATGCCCGCGATCATCGATGCGTGGTTGAGCTCGTCCGAATAGATGATGCAGCCGGGCAGCACCTTGGCGAGCGTCGAGAGCGTCGCCTCGTTCGAGACATAGCCGCTGGTGAACAGCAGCGCGCCCTGCTTGCCGTGAAGGTCGGCAAGCTCCGCCTCAAGGTCGACATGGTAATGGGTGTTGCCGCCGATGTTGCGCGTGCCGCCCGAGCCCGCGCCGACGTCGTGGAGCGCCTCCTCCATCGCCGCGATCACCTTGGGGTGCTGACCCATGGCGAGATAGTCGTTCGAGCACCAGACGGTGATCGGCTTCGGCCCGTTATGTCCGTGGAAGCATCGCGCATTGGGGAACATGCCCTTGTTGCGCAGGATGGCGATAAACACCCGATAGCGGCCCTCGGCATGCAGCCGGTCGATCGCCTGGGTGAAGACGCGCGAGTAATCCACGGCGCGCGGAGTCGTGTCGGTGCTCATGGCCGGCCCCGATAACGGTTTCGTTCGCCGAACGCCAGCGCAGTAGAAGGGGATTGTTTCGATAAGCGTGATCGAGACATTCGAATCGCCTGCATCCTGGCTCGACCGGGACTCAATCGCCGCTTCATGCTATGAAGATAGCACCGCGGAACCGGGACTCCGAGCATTTCTGCGGCTGAGAGCCTTCGCACTCCCGTTTGGATCGAGGGAGACGGACATGGAACGCAACGACTACGTCTATTTCAAGCAGCGAGAGGCCGACGAGCGCGGTTTTGCTGAGCGTGCGCAGGATCTGAGCGCGCGTCGCGCGCACCTCGATCTCGCCGAGCGCTACGCCGAGCGGGTGCGGGCAATGGCACCACCGGCTGCGCCCAAGGTCGCCTGACTTGCTCAATGCCGTTTCGGCGAGCGTTCAAAGGGCTTCGAGCCGCTCGAGTCCGTAGGTTGCGAGCGCCGGAGCAAGCGCGCGTGCCGAATCGTCAAGGCGCGTGAACACCGCGAGGCCGCGAAGCTGCGCGCCCGGCCAGTCCTGCCCGTCGGTCAGATGCGCAACGCGCCGGGCGATGCCGGGGCCGCCATCGACAAAGGAAACCGGATGCGGCGCGGCAGCAGCAAGTTCGGCCTCGACCAGGGGGAAGTGGGTGCAGGCGTTGACGATCACGTCGATCCGATCGCCCTCAGGCTGACCGAACAATCCCTGCAGCACCGCCCGAAAACGTTCGGGATCGGGTGTTTCCCCGTGCAGCTTCGCTTCGGCCAGTCGGACCAGCTCGGCGCTGCCGTGACGGATCACGGTGCAGTCCGCCGCGAACCGTGCAGCGAGATCGTCGACATAGGGCTGGCGGACCGTTGCCTCCGTACCGAGGACGCCGATCACGCGTGTCTTCGATCGTTCGGCTGCGGGCTTGATCGCGGGAACTGTGCCGACGATCGGGATGTCGAGCGCGGCGCGGACATGTGCGAGCGCGATCGTCGAGGCGGTATTACACGCGATCACGATCAGTCGCGGCCGATAGCGTTCTGCGAGCCGACCGAGCAATGTCGGTACGCGAGCGGCGATCTCTTCCTCGCTCTTCGTCCCATAGGGGAAACCGGCGCTGTCGGCGGCATAGACGAGCGGCGCATGGGGTAGCAATGCACGCACAGGCGCAAGCACCGAGAGGCCGCCGACGCCCGAATCGAAGAAGAGGAGGGGCCGGGAATCGGCCATATTGCGCGTTCGCCTGTTCGAGATTGTTGCGCCCGCTTATCGAAGGACTTAGCTTGAACGCAAGCAAGGGGACGCGCGCTGACGACCGAAATTCTCTGGGGAACGCCGACATTGGCGCTGCTGCTGGGCTATCTGCTTGGCTCGATACCGTTCGGCGTGCTGCTGACGCGCGCTGCGGGCGCCGGCGATCTGCGTACGATCGGTTCGGGCAATATCGGCGCCACCAACGTGCTGCGCACCGGACGCAAGGGGCTGGCTGCAGCAACGCTGTTGCTCGACCTGCTCAAGGGCGCAGCCGCGGTGTGGATCGCAGAGGCGCTATGGCCCGGCAACGGCGTGATCGCCGCGGCGGGGGCATTTTTCGGCCATTGCTATCCGGTGTGGCTCAAGTTCCGCGGCGGCAAGGGCGTCGCGACGCTGATGGGCATCGTCCTCGCGCTGCACTGGCCCTCGGGGCTGGTGTATGCCGCTGTGTGGCTCGGGCTGCTGGCGGGGGTGCGGATTTCTTCGGTCGCGGGCGTGCTCGCGGCGGTCAGCGCGCCGGTCAGCGCGGCGTGGTTCGGCCGGTTCGATATCGTGCCGCTGCTGCTTGCTCTCGCGCTGGTGGTGCTGTGGAAGCATCGCGAGAATATCGAACGGCTGCTGGCGGGAACCGAGCCGCGCATCGGCCGAAAGAATGGGTGAAGGCGAGGCTGACCTCACCCGCCTCCGGCTGATCCGCTCGCCGCGCATCGGCCCCGTCACCTACCGCCAGCTCATCGCCCGCTTCGGCAGCGCCGCGGCGGCGCTCGACGCGCTGCCCATGCTGGCGATGCGCGGCGGCGGTGCAGCGCCGGTGATCGCCGATGTCGGCGCCGCGCGGCGTGAGATGGCGGTTGTTGCAAAACTCGGCGCGCGACATTTGTTTCTGGGGGATGCCGACTATCCGTCGCTGCTCGCCGAGATGGAGACCGCGCCGCCCGCGCTGATCGTGCGTGGCGATATCGGGCTCGCCGGCAGGCCCTGTGTGGCGATGGTCGGCGCACGCAACGCTTCGGCCGCCGCGTGCCGGTTTGCACGGCAACTGGCGCTGGGGCTGGCGGAGGCGGGCGTCACCGTCGTTTCGGGCCTTGCGCGCGGGATCGACACCGCGGCGCATCACGGATCGATCGCGGGCGGCACTGTCGGCGTGATCGCGAGCGGGATCGACATTGTCTTTCCGCCCGAGAATCGCGACCTGCAGGAACGGATCGCGGTCGAAGGCCTGCTGCTCGCCGAACAACCCCCGGGCGCCGAGCCGCTGGCGCGCAACTTCCCTTCGCGCAACCGGATCATCGCCGGGCTGGCGCAGGGCACGGTGGTGGTCGAAGCGGCGCCGCGCTCCGGATCGCTGATCACCGCGCGGATCGCAGCGGAGGCGGGGCGCGAGGTGATGGCGGTACCCGGCTCGCCGCTCGACCCGCGCGCGCAGGGCTGCAACCTGCTGATCCGCGACGGCGCGACATTGGTGCAGAGCGTCGAGGATATATTGGAGGCGATCCGCCCGATCGACGCGCGCGCGGTGCGCGCGCCCGTCAGCGGCTTCGAAAGCGAGCCGGCAGGCGAACCGGACGATGTCGAACGGCGCCGGATCGAAGGGTTGCTGGGGCCGGTTCCCGTGCCGGTCGACGAATTGATCCGCCAAGCGGATGTGCCCGCCGCAGCCGTTCAGCTCGTGCTGCTCGAACTCGAACTGGCCGGGCGGCTTGAGCGGCATGCGGGCGGGCGGGTGAGTCTTCTATGAATGCGGTTCGGGAGGGGCGGTGCCTCTGCGGCAGGATCGCGGTGACGATTCCTGCCGACAAAACAGCCGTCGGAACATGCCATTGTCAAACATGCCGCCGCTGGTGCAGCGGACCATGGATGGCGATCCAGGCGCCGGAAGCGGTCATTCGCGGTGACACGCTCATCATCTACCGCTCGTCTGCCTATGCCGAACGCGGCTACTGCAGCGGCTGCGGCAGCCATATCTTTCACCGCCCCCAAAGCGGGCCGGAACTCGCCATCGCCGCCGGCCTGTTCGATGGCGAAGGCCTGACGCTGACGCATGAGATCTTTCACGATCACAAGCCCGCTTTCTATCGTTGCGCGGAGCCGACGGCAAAGCGTGGGAGTCTGTCCATGGCACTGGAATGGCTGCCGCGTATCGTGTGGCGTCGTCTTATGGGGCGGAACAGGAGCTAGGCGAGGAAGACGTCAGGCGGCGCGCAGGCGAATATGCGCGCCACGTAAGGCCATCGGATAGAGAACCTCATTCTCGGCCTTCACCCGCCGCTGGAGCGTATCGAGGAAGCCCTGCAGTCGCGTCACGAAGCCCGCACGGTCGGCGGCGATCGCCGGCTCGCTCCATCTCGCGACGAAGATGCTCCAGTCGCTCGCGACCGATGCGAAGGCGTAGATCGCCTCCTCCGCCATGATCCGCTGGCCGGCGTCGTCGCTGGCGAGCAACAGCGGGTAGATCTGCTCGTCCTCGATCGCGAGGTGCGGGGTCAGCAGCGCATCGAGCTTACCGACGCGGGCGGAGAGCGGTGCGGCTCCGGCGCCGTTCTCGATTTCCCGCGCAAGGTCCCGGACCACCGCAAAGATGGCGCTATGGTCGTGCAGGAGATCCTCGAACGACAACATTCCGACTCGCCTAACGATGGAATCCAACCATCGGATAACCGAACTGGGTTAAGAAGCCGGACAAGTCCGCTGTATCCGCCTCCGGTCAGCTCAATAGCTTCGCATAATATTCGATCAGGCCGTTGCGCAGCAGGAGCTGGGCCGGGCCGAAATCGCCGAGCTTGTACAGCAGCATCGTGACAAGTGAGCCGAGAATGCCGGTCACGGTCGCTCCGATCAGCCAGCGCCGCGCCAGCGCCGTGTGGATCCACTGTACGCCCGCCAGCGCGATCAGGCCGAGAAAGGCGGCGAACTCGATCAGCGCGTAGAAGTCCATGCGATAGCGGAAATTCATGCTGATCGCGGTGAGCATGAGCAGTGGTGCCGCGGCGAGGCCCAGCAGAGCCAGCGTGGCTTCCGCGCGAAACGGCCATTGGCGCGCGCGCTGCGCGGCAAGCGCGGCAACCCCCGACACGGCCAGGATCAGCAGCAACGGATCGGTCAGGAAGAAGCTGCTCGGCGGAAGCTCCACCGCGTCGATCAGCCGGTCGCGCATGCCGGACAGCAGCAATTGCCCATCGGCACCGGTCACTGCCCAGAATGGCAGGAAATAATAGACGAGGCCGAACGGCACGCGTTCGATGTTGAACAGGCCATAGCGCACCGTGCGGTCGAGCCTGTCCGGATAGGTGATGTTGAAGTTGTAGAGGCTGTAGTCAGCGAAGGTGAGCGGATCGCCCCAGCGGGCGTGATTGATCAGCGCCGTTGCGATGATGGCGACGAGCAGGATGGCGGCGGCCGGTACGTGACTGCGCATATAGCCGGGCAGGTCGCTCCTGGAGCGCGAGAGATGCAGCAGCGCAAGCATCCCGAACGCGGCGAACAGCCCGACAGCGACGGACACGCGGGTGAGCAGCGCGCCGGCGCAAGCGAGTGCCATTACGGTCAGCGTCGTTCGCGTGAAGCCGCGCAGCACGCCGTGCACCGCTCCCGCGACGAACAGTGCGCCAAAGGTCGCCGCCCAGAAGCACACTTCCTGATAGATGCTGGCGCGCAGGAACGCGATCTGCGCGCCTGACAGGATAAGCGCCACGATCACCGTGCGGATCAGCCAACGGGGAAGCGTGGGATAGTCGGCAGCGATGAGCCGTACGGTCCAGAGCTTGGCCCACAGACCCAGCGTGACTGCCGCCGCGCAATACCAGGGCGTGAAGTTGATCTGCTGCCAGCCGGGAAGCCAGGCAAAGGGCAGTCGGAGCAGCGCCGGGAGCACGCCCCAATAGGCGTAGACGCGTCCTTCGCGCGTAAATCCTTCCTGCCCGACGATCGCCGGATCCACGTCCATGCGGCCGCGGAGCAGGTGGTCGAGCATGCTGTTCAGGATGAAGTCGCGCTCAGCCACGCTCGGCGGCAGCAGGAAGCCGATATCGGTGATCAGGATCAGGTACAGGATCGCCGCCAGCCCGAGTGGGATCAGGATGCCGCGATCGGCAAGAGGAATGCGCGCCGCGCCTCCCGGTTGGCGGGAATGATCCATGCACAGCGGCGATGGCATGTGCATGATACCCAAGCAAGCAGCTTGACGCCGCCTGCCGCACCTCACCATCCTCGCGCGTATACGCGAAGCCTCATATCGGAACCCCATGCAGCTGGTCATCGTCGAATCGCCCGCCAAGGCGAAAACCATCGAGAAGTATCTGGGCAAGGACTATCGGGTCCTCGCCTCCTACGGCCATGTCCGCGACCTGCCGCCCAAGGACGGCTCGGTGAAGCCCGATGAGGGCTTTGCGATGGACTGGGAGACCTATGCCGACAAGGCGAAGCAGCTCAAGGCAATCACCGACGAGGCCAAGAAGGCCGACCGTCTGATCCTCGCGACTGACCCTGATCGCGAAGGCGAGGCGATCAGCTGGCACGTGCAGGAGTTGCTTGCGAAGAAGAAGGCGCTGCCCAAGGAGGTCGAGCGCGTCACCTTCAACGCGATCACCAAGCCCGCGATCCTCGAAGCGATGGCGAACCCGCGCCAGCTCGATACCGACCTGATCGACGCCTATCGTGCGCGCCGCGCGCTCGACTATCTCGTCGGTTTCACCCTGTCCCCGGTGCTGTGGC
>CAZBYE010000185.1:0-6512 GCA_964496045.1 uncultured Stakelama sp. | reverse complement strand
CGATCGACAAGGCCGAGGACCGCCTGAAGTTCAAGGACGCGATGACCAAGATCGGGCTGGAATCGGCCCGTTCGGCGATCGCCCATAGCGAAGCAGAGGCACTTGAGGGGCTGGAGAAGGTCGGCCTGCCTGCGATCATCCGCCCCAGCTTCACCATGGGCGGTTCGGGCGGCGGCATCGCCTATAACCGCGAGGAATTCCTGACGATCGTCCGCAGCGGGCTCGACCTGTCGCCGACGACCGAGGTGCTGATCGAGGAATCGCTCCTCGGCTGGAAGGAATATGAGATGGAGGTCGTGCGGGATCGCAACGACAACGCCATCATCATCTGCTCGATCGAGAATATCGATGCGATGGGCACGCATACGGGGGATTCGATCACCGTCGCGCCGGCGCTGACGCTGACCGACAAGGAATACCAGATCATGCGCAATGCATCGATCGCGGTGCTCCGGGAAATCGGCGTCGAAACCGGCGGTTCGAACGTGCAGTTCGCGGTCAATCCGAAGGACGGCCGCCTGATCGTCATCGAGATGAACCCGCGCGTGTCGCGCTCCTCGGCGCTGGCGTCGAAGGCGACCGGCTTCCCGATCGCCAAGGTCGCGGCCAAGCTCGCGGTTGGCTACACGCTCGACGAGATCGAGAACGATATCACCGGCGCGACCCCGGCGAGCTTCGAGCCGACGATCGATTACGTCGTCACCAAGATCCCGCGCTTCGCGTTCGAGAAGTTCAAGGGCGCCGAAGCGACGCTGGGCACCGCGATGAAGTCGGTCGGCGAAGTGATGGCGATCGGCCGCAACATCCATGAATCGATGCAGAAGGCACTGCGCGGCCTCGAAACCGGCCTCAGCGGCTTCAACAATGTCGATCATCTGGCCGGCGCCCCGCGCGACGAGATCGAGGCGGCACTGGCGATCCGCTCGCCCGACCGGCTGTTGATCGCGGCGCAGGCGCTGCGGGAGGGCTTTACCGTCGCCGAAGTGCATGCGCTGACGAAGTACGACCCGTGGTTCCTCGAGCGGATCGCCGAGATCATCCGTGCCGAGACTGGGGTCGCGACCAACGGCCTGCCGCAGGACGCGGCCGGGATGCGCAAGCTCAAGTCGATGGGCTTTTCCGACAACCGCCTCGCCTGGCTGGCGCTGCAGTCTGCAAACCTGCGCGAAGGCGCTGGCGCGATGGCGCGTTCGTCCGGGCTGATCGGCGAAGTCGTCAAGGCGATGACCGGCGGCGTGACCGAGGCGGACGTGCGGGCGCACCGCCACAAGCTGGGCGTGCGGCCGGTGTTCAAGCGGATCGACACCTGCGCGGCTGAGTTCGACGCGAAGACGCCGTATATGTACTCGACCTATGAGGCGCCGAGCTTTGGCGAGCCCGAGTGCGAGAGCCAGCCTTCGGATCGCAAGAAGATCGTGATCCTGGGCGGTGGTCCCAACCGGATCGGGCAGGGGATCGAGTTCGACTATTGCTGCTGCCACGCGTGCTTCGCGCTGTCGGACGCGGGCTTCGAAACGATCATGGTCAACTGCAACCCGGAAACGGTCCGCACCGACTATGACACGTCGGATCGTCTGTATTTCGAGCCGCTGACGGCTGAGGACGTGCTTGAAATCCTCGAGACCGAGAAGTCGAACGGCGAACTGGTCGGCGTGATCGTCCAGTTCGGCGGGCAGACCCCGCTCAATCTGGCGCGCTCGCTTGAGGCGGCGGGGATCCCGATCCTCGGCACCTCGCCCGACGCGATCGATCTGGCCGAGGATCGCGAGCGCTTCGCCGATCTGGTGTCGAAGCTGGGCCTCAAACAGCCTGCCAACGGCATTGCGCGCAGCCGCGAAGAGGCAATCGCCGCCGCCGAGCGGATCGGTTTCCCCGTCCTGATGCGCCCCAGCTATGTCCTTGGCGGCCGCGCCATGGAGATCGTCGATACGCTCCAGCAGCTCGACGATTATATCCAGACCGCGGTCCAGGTCTCGGGCGACTCGCCCGTTCTGATCGATCAATATCTGCGTGATGCGATCGAAGTGGACGTGGATGCGATCTGCGACGGCACCGATGTCGTCGTCGCCGGCGTGCTCCAGCATATCGAGGAAGCCGGCGTCCATTCGGGCGACAGCGCCTGCTCGATCCCGCCTTACTCGCTGTCGGCGGAGATCATCGCCGAGATCGAGCGCCAGACCGAGGCGCTGGCGCGTGGCCTCAGCGTCAAGGGGCTGATGAACATCCAGTTCGCGGTCAAGGACGGCGAAGTCTATCTGATCGAGGTCAATCCGCGTGCCTCGCGCACCGTGCCCTTCGTCGCCAAGGCGATCGGCGCGCCCATCGCGAAGATCGCGAGCCGGGTGATGGCGGGCGAGAAACTGAAAGACCTGCCCAAGATCGATCGCGACATCGATTATGTTGCGGTCAAGGAAGCGGTGTTCCCGTTCAACAAGTTCCCGGGGGTCGATCCGGTGCTGTCACCGGAAATGAAGTCCACGGGCGAAGTGATGGGGATCGATAGCGATTTCCCGATCGCCTTCGCCAAGTCGCAGCTCGGCGCCGGCATGACCCTGCCCAAGGAAGGCCGCGTGTTCGTCAGCGTCAAGGACGGCGACAAACCGGTGGTGCTGCCGGGGGTGCGCATCCTGGTCGAACAAGGCTTCGTCATCGTCGCGACCGGCGGCACCGCGGACTATCTCGAGGCCAATGGCGTGCCCGTCGAGCGCGTCAACAAGGTGGCGCAGGGCCGTCCGCACATCGTCGACCGCATCGTCGATGGCGACATCGCGCTGATCTTCAACACCACCGAAGGCTGGCAGTCGCTCAAGGACAGCGAATCGATCCGCGCATCGGCGCTGTCGCTGAAGATTCCATACTTCACGACCGCCCCGGCGAGCGTGGCGGCGGCGCGGGCAATTGCTGCACTTGCGGTCCAGTCCCTTGAAGTCCGCCCGTTGCAGTCCTACTATTCGCAATCGCACAATTGATCCCCCACAACGAAGGTTAGGGTGCGGGCGAGCCAATTATGGCGCGCCGGGGAAAGGGGTTTTGACGAAGGACGAAATGTGATGGCGACGGTCGAAAAGATGCCGATGCTCCAGGAGGGCTATGAGAAGCTCTCGACGGAACTGAAGCGCCTCAAAGCCGAGCGACCCCTGATCGTGGATGCGATCGAGGAGGCGCGCGCGCATGGCGACCTTTCGGAAAACGCCGAATATCACGCCGCCAAGGAGCAGCAGGGCCAGAATGAGGCGACCATCGCCGACATCGAGGACAAGCTGTCGCGCGCGCAGATCATCGACCCGAAGGAGCTTTCGGGCGACAAGATCGTGTTCGGCGCCACGGTGACGCTGCTGGATGAGGACGACAAGTCGATCCGCTACCAGATCGTCGGCCTGGCCGAAGCGGACGTGAAGACCGGCCGGATCAGCTACAATTCGCCGATCGGCCGGGCGCTGATCGGCAAGAGCGTGGGCGAAGAGGTCGAAGTGACCGTCCCCGCCGGCGACCGCTGGTACGAAGTCAGCAAGATCGAGTTTATCTGAGGGAGCGGCCGAGGGCCGCTCTCTACACCGTCATCCCGGCCCTGTGCCGGGATCCACGGTACCGCGCGGACTGCGCTGGAGCCTGAGGGGGGCGCTTGCCGCTCGGTGGACCCGGCACAAGGCCGGGGTGACGGCCAGGCGGCGCTTACGCCTGATCCGGCTCCATCAGTCGGTGCAGATGCACCACCACATATTTCATCTCGGCATCGTCGACCGTGCGCTGTGCTGCGCCGCGCCATGCCTTTTCGGCGCTGGCATAGTCGGGGAAGATGCCGACGACGTCGAGTTTGGTCGGATCCTGGAAATCGAGCGTCATCGGATCGGTCACGCGACCACCGAAGACGAGGTGCAGCTTGCTCATGGA
This sequence comes from uncultured Stakelama sp., assembly GCA_964496045.1. Taxonomy (GTDB): domain Bacteria; phylum Pseudomonadota; class Alphaproteobacteria; order Sphingomonadales; family Sphingomonadaceae; genus Sphingomonas. Next base: position 2,621 of record CAZBYE010000185.1, on the reverse strand, counting down.
AACTCCTGGGGATTGGCTATCCCGGTCGCCTTAGCGTGCACCTCGCACCGCACTCAAGTAGGGTTCGGACAAAGCCGTCAGGCGTCGGTCTTTGCGGTTGCCGCATCCCTGGCCGCGGTGAGGGCGTTGCCGATGATCTTGCCGATCTGATCCTTCGCAACATCGCGCTGGGGGAGCAGGGCGTCGATCTCGGCCTTGCCGACGTCGCGCGCTGCCGTGGCAGCGGCACTCGCGCCCTCGGCGATGCGCTTGCCGACCGGGGCGAGCAGCTCCTTTTCTTTGGCCAGGCGCGGTAAGAGCGCACCGATCACCGCACCCAGCGCGACTCCGCCCGCGACCAGCGCCAGCGGGTTATTCTCGATCTTGTCGCTAGTGCGCTTGCGGCGGCTGGGCGCTCCGTTGCTCTCGGTCATTTGCTGGATCCTTTCTTCGAACGTTTCAAACTCTTCGCGCCTGCTGCGGTTGCACGCCTGGTCCCGGACCACAGCAGTTTCGCCAGTGGCTTGCGCGCCATGAACAATACCGCAAGGCCCGCCGCGGCGGCGATCGCCTTGGGCCGGGCGCGGACCGCCTGCACACTGTCGCGCATAAGTCTTCCCGCGACATTCTCGACTGCGTCCTGCGCCAGCGTCACCGGGTTGAGCCGGCCCTGCATCTCGTCGAGCGTACCGAACAGCCGCTGGCGGGCGTTGCGTGCGCGCGCCTGCGCTTCGAGCAGCGGGAGGGGAAGCTGGTCGTCGCTCATGGTGCGTCCTTAGGCCGGGTCGCGCGACGGAAGCGGCGGAGTGCGGCGCGGGCGAACAAGGCAGCCGCCCCAGCTGCGACGAGCACGACAATCAGCGTAGCGAGGCCGGGGCCGACATAAGGGGTGAGGATCATCACGAATCCGACGATCAGCGCGATCGCCGCGGCCTGCGCCAGCAGCAATACGGCAACGCCAAAGATCGCCGCAGCGCGCGCGTCGGCGAGCCGGTCGAGCGCCAGCGCTCGCCAATAGGCGACCTCTGCCTCCGCATAGGCACGGCCATCGCCGACCGCGCGCGCGATCAGCGTGCCGATGCCTTCTTCCTCATCCGGCTCGTGACGTTCGTCCACCTGACCCCCCGGATTGGCGATCAGGCTTTGGGCTTGCCGGAACCGGCGTCGTCCGGGGCGCCCTTGTCCGCAAGGTCGCCCGCGGCGTCGAGGCCTGACTTGAGCAGCCGCGCGAGGATGAAGCCGACGCCGGCGGCGATGCCGATCGCGACGGCCGGGCTCTTCTTCACGAATTCCCGTGCGTCATCGACAAGGTCGTCGACCTGCTTGCCGCGCAATGATTCGGCGAATCCCGACAGCTGATCAGCGGCCGAGCGGGCATATTGGCCATATTGCTCGCCGAGCTTGTCGTCGACCGATCCGGCCGCATCGCGCATCAGGTCCGAGAAGCCGTCGAGTGCGCCGGTCGCCTTCTCCTTGCCGGTGTCGGCAAAGGCGCGTGCCTTATCGCCGGCCTGACCAGCCAGCTTGCCGGCTTCCTCCCGCACCTTTTCGGCCGCGCCGCGCTTGGCATCGGCTCCGACCAGCGTGCCGCCTTCCTCGATCGAATTCGTCTGGTCCGCCATCGCGCATAATCCCTTCCACTAGTCTCTCTGGGTCAACCACGGCGCCGACGGACGGTTCCATCCGCAACATGATTTGCCCGTCGGCGTCGAACGGGATAGAGGCCCGCGCGACACTGTCAGCCCCCAAGGTAGGGAGACCATTTCGTGACCGCAATCATCGACATCCATGCGCGCCAGATTCTTGACAGCCGGGGCAACCCGACGGTGGAGGTGGATGTGCTGCTGGACGATGGGAGTTTCGGCCGCGCGGCGGTGCCGTCGGGCGCCTCGACCGGGGCGCATGAGGCGGTCGAGAAGCGCGACGGCGACAAGTCGGTCTATCTCGGCAAGGGTGTGCTCGAAGCGATCGAGGGCGTGAACGGTGAGATTGCCGAGGAGATCGTCGGACTCGATGCCGAGGACCAGGCGGACATCGACCGGGCGATGATCGAGCTGGACGGTACCGAGAACAAGGGTCGGCTGGGCGCCAACGCGATCCTGGGCGTGTCGCTGGCCGTGGCGAAGGCGGCGGCGGATGCGCGCGGGCTGCCGCTCTATCGCTATGTCGGCGGCGTTTCGGCGCATGTGCTGCCGGTGCCAATGATGAACATCATCAACGGCGGCGAGCATGCCGACAATCCGATCGACTTCCAGGAATTCATGGTGATGCCGGTCGGCGCGCAGAGTCTGGCCGAGGCGGTGCGGTGCGGTGCGGAGATCTTCCACACGCTCAAGAAGGGCCTGCACGACAAGGGGCTGGCGACCTCGGTCGGCGACGAGGGCGGATTCGCACCGAACATCGCCAGCACGACCGATGCGCTCGACTTCATCATGCAGAGCATCGAGAAGGCGGGTTACACGCCGGGCGACGACGTGATGCTGGCGCTCGACTGCGCGGCGACCGAATTCTTCAAGAACGGCCGTTACGAGATTTCGGGCGAGGGCAAGTCGCTGTCGCCGGTCGAGATGGCCGATTACCTCGCCGATCTGTGCGCCCGCTACCCGATCCTGTCGATCGAGGACGGCATGAGCGAGGATGAT
>CAZBYE010000184.1:0-6540 GCA_964496045.1 uncultured Stakelama sp. | reverse complement strand
GGTCCGGGGGGTGGCGGCTCGCCACAGTGGCCTTGGGGGGAGTGGGGGGGCGGTCCGTAGGCACGAGCGGCCCGCCGGCGCAGCAGATCGGGGCTCCCCGGCAGCAATGGGGAGGCGATCACGAGCAGCGTCGCGGCGGCGGTGATCGCCGGGCTGATCTGCTCGCGCACCCCCTCGAACATCTGGATCGGCAGCGTGCGCTGCTCAGGTCCGGCCAAGAACAGCGTGACCACGGTCTCGTCGAACGAGGTCATGAACGCGAACACCGCCCCTGCTACTACACCGGGCGCGATCAGCGGCAGCAGCACGCGAAACAACACTGTCGCCGGCGGCGCACCAAGGCTCGCCCCCGCACGTAGCAGCGACCCGTCGAAGCCGTGAAGCGACGCCGCCACCACGATCACCACGAACGGCGCTGCCAGCACTGTATGGGCGATGATCAATCCGACGAAGCTGTTGGTCAGGCCGATGGGCGCGAACAGGAAGTAAAAGGCGATCGCGACGACGATCACCGGCACCACCAGCGGCGCGCCGAGCAGGGCGACGACCAGCGGCCGCGCGCGCGACTTCAAATTGACCAACCCGATCGCCGCGAGCGTGCCGAGCGGGGTCGCGATCGCGGTGGTCGCGCCGGCGATGATCAGGCTGTTGGCGAACGACCGCGTCCAGTCCGGCGACTCCGCCAGCATCCGGTACCAGCGCAGCGACAGCCCGCCGTCGGGGAAGACGAGGAAGCTGGTCGGGTTGAACGACATCGGCACGATCGCGAGGATCGGCAGCAGCAGGAAGGCGAGGACGAGCCCCGCGAACGCGATCAGCGCGATGCGGGCGATGCGTTCGCCCCTGGAAGCCGGCGCGCTCATATCGGCCGCCAGCCGGAGACGGTGCGCCCGAGGATCAGCACGGCGCCGAGCGGGAGGACCAGCAGGATGCTGAGCGCCGCGGCCATGCCCCAGTTGAGCGAGCGGTTGGTGTAGAAGGCGATCGATGCGCTCACCATCTGGTCCGCGCCGCCGCCGACCAGCGCCGGGGTGATATAATAGCCGAGCGCCAGCGTGAACACGATCACCGCGCCGGCGATCACGCCCGGCAGGGTCTGCGGGAAATAGACGCGGACGAAGGCGGAGACGGGGCCAGCGCCGAGCGAGCGCGCCGCGCGCAGCGTGTCGGGCGGCACCTGCCGCATCACGCCGTAGAGCGGCAGGATCATGAACGGCAGCAGCACATGCGTCATGGCGATATAGACTCCGGTCCGGCTGTAGAGCAGCGGCAGCGGTGCGTGAGCGAGCCCAAGCGACTGGATCAGGCCGTTCACCACCCCGTTGGTCTGGAGCAGCACGACCCAGGCGGTGGTCCGCACCAGCGTAGAGGTCCAGAAGGGCAGCAGGACAATGATTAGCAGAGGATTGGCGAGCTTTGGCGGGGCGCTCGCGACCATGTAGGCGACAGGGTAGCCGAGGATGACGCAGAGCAGCGCGACGATCGCGCTGATCTTGAAGGTGCGCAGCAGGATCTCGACGAAGACGGCCTGCTCGGAAGGAACGCTGACGATCCGTCCGTCGGCATCGACGCGGCGATCGAGCGCTGCCCATATATAGAAGCTGCTCGACGGTCCGCTGGCGTGGCGCATCGCCGACCAGGTCGCCCGATCGCCCCAGCGGGAATCGATCCGGGCGAGGTCGGCGACGGAGCGGCCTCCGGCGCCCTGATCGAGTCGTGCTGCGGTCGCGAAGATCAGGCTGCGCGAGCCGACAATGTCATAGTTCAAACGGTTGGCGACCCGATTGATCGTCCCGGCGCGCCGCGCCGCGCGCATCTCGCCCACAGCAATCGCCGCGGCCGTGTCAGAAGGGAGGCCGGCCCCGTCCCACGCGCGCAAGGCTTCCGCGGTGCGTGGCATCACGGCGGGCAGTTCCTGCTCGCTTACCCCGCGCATCAGCATCATTGCGACCGGCGCGGCGAAGGCGACGAGCAGCGTGACCAGAAGCGGTGCGAGCAGCGCGAACGGCCAGAACCGCCTCACTGCGCGACCCAGGCATTGAAGCGCTGCGTCAGCTCGTCGCCATATTCGACCCAGAAATCGCCATCCAGCTTGAGCGCGCGCTTCATGTTCTCGGGCTCGGTCGCAGTATTCTCGCGCCAGCGCGGCTCGATCGCCTCCTGCGCCGCGCGGTTGGTGAGGCCGGTCGGCATGATCCGCGCAAGGTTCATCTGATTCTCGGGCCGCGTCGCGAAGCGGATGAACTGCATCGCTTCGGCCTTGCGCGGGCTGTTCTTGAGGATCGCCCAATAATCAACGGCATAGATGTTGCCGTTCCACTGCAGCTTGAAGTTGCGCTTCTCGTCGCGATTGGCGACGACCAGTCGCCCGGGGCTGGTCACCGACATCACCACTTCACCGGAGCCGAGCAGGTCGGGCACCTGCGCCACCGATGACCACCACACGACATGCGGTTTGAGTTCGTCCAGCTTGCGGAAGGCGCGATCGACGCCGGCGCGGGTGCGTAGCTGCGGATAGATTTGTGCGGCCGGCACGCCATCGGCCATCAGCGCGATTTCGAGCGCATATTTGGGCGTCTTGCGAATGCCGCGCTTGCCGGGGAAACGGCGGACATCCCAGAAATCGGCCCAGCTCTGTGGGCCTGGGCCAGCGATGCGATCGCCGTCATAGCCGATCAGATACGACCAGAGTTGCGACCCTACACCGCAGGTGTTGACCGCGGCGTCGGTGAACGCCGCGCGTCCGCCGAGCGCAGCCCAATCGAGCGGTTCGAACAGACCCTCTTCGCAGCCGAGAATGATCTCCTCAGTCTCAGCCTGGACCACGTCCCAGCTGGTGTCCCCGCCCAATACCTTGGTGCGGATCACTCCGATCCCGCCATGCCAGCTATCCTCGCGCACCGTGATGCCGGTCGACTTGCTGAAGGGGGCGACCAGCGCCTGACGATCGGCCGCCTGTGAGCTGCCGCCCCAGCCGACCACGGTCAGCGGGCGAGGCTCTTCTGCGACGTCGCATCCGGCCAGCGCCAGCAGCGCGGCGAGACCGGCGAACCATGTTCCAAACCCCCTTGGAATCATCAATTTGCCCCTTCTACAGCGTCTTTTTGAGCGAAGGCGAACGCGCTGTCGACCGTCCAGCCGAGCGCAATCCGGTCGTCGCGAACCGCTCCGGGCGAGCGCGCCGTAACCTGTCCACCGCCCGGCAGCCGCGCATAGATGCGCGTATGGTCGCCCAGATAGAGACGGTCTTCCACCACCGCATCGTATCGGTTGGCGAGGGCGCCGGCCTGCTGCCCGGTCTGCACCGCTTCGGGGCGAACAGTGACGATGGCGCGGTCGCCCGCGGCCAGGCCGTTGCTCGCACGGGCGCAGACCCTCGCGCCGCCTGCAATCTCGACCGTGCAGCGATCGTCGCTGCGTTCGATCACCACGCCATCGAGCCGGTTGTTCTCGCCGATAAAGCCCGCGACGAAGGCGTTGGCCGGCATGTCGTAGATCGCGCGCGGCGTATCGACCTGTTGCAGCCGTCCGCCCGCGAACACTGCGATCCGATCGCTCATCGCCAGCGCCTCCGCCTGATCGTGGGTGACATAGATGACGGTCTTGCCGGTGCGGCGCTGGATCTGTTTGATTTCGACCTGTAGTTTTTCGCGCAGCTGGCGGTCGAGTGCGCCGAGCGGCTCGTCCATCAGCACCACGTCGGGGTCGAAGATCAGTGCGCGGGCGAGCGCCACGCGCTGCTGCTGACCGCCCGAGATGGTATTGATGCGGCGATTGCCGAAACCCTCCAGATTGACGAGGGCCAGCGCCTCGTCGATGCGCGCATTCGCCGCAGCACCGCGGATGCCGCGTACGGCGAGCGGGAAGGCGAGGTTGCTGGCGACCGACATGTGCGGGAACAGCGCATAATTCTGAAACACGACGCCCATGTTGCGACGATGCGGCGGCTTGTCGGCGAGCGAGGCACCACCAAGGCGTATGTCCCCCGTGCTCACACGCTCGAATCCCGCAAGCATCATCAATGTGGTGGTCTTACCCGATCCCGATGGTCCGAGCAGCGTCAGGAACTCACCCCGGCGCACGACCAGATCGAGGTCCGCGACTGCCCAATGCGTGCCGTCATAGGTCTTGCCGACGCCGCTGAGTTCGACAAGCGCGGGATCGATGGCGCTGCTCACCGCGCGGTCATCGCGCGATAGACCTGCGCCAGACGGGCGATGCCGGCGTCGATCGTGTCCGGAGTGGCGAAGCTATAGGAGAGCCGGACGTGGTTGCGCGGCGGCGCGCGCTCGCCGGTGCCGGCGCCCGCGAAGAAGCGGCTTCCGGCGATCAGGTTGATCCCGGCCGCTTCGGCATCGGCGGCGAGCCGGTCGCCGTCGATATGCACGGGCAGGGTGAGCCACAGATAATAGCCGCCATCGGGCACCTGGATTCGGATTTCAGGCAGCTCACGGGTGAGTGCCGCGAGCATCCGGTCACGGCGCAGGCGATAGGCGTCGCGAACGCGGGCGATATGTTCGTCGAATGCGGGCGAACGCCCGAACTCGTAGAGGATGCGCTGGATCAATGCCGACGAACCGCCCTCCGCCTTGAGCCGGATCAGTCGCGCGATGATCGCGGGATCAGCAGCGACCCAGCCCATCCGCAGCCCCGGCGCGACGAGCTTGGAAAAGGTGCCGACGTGAAGGACGATGCCGTGCGGGTCGAGCGCCTTGAGCGAGGGAATGGCCTCACCCTCGAAGCGCACGCGGCGATAAGGCGTGTCTTCAATAATCGCGATGCCGTTGCGCGCGGCGAGATCGACCAGTGCGCGGCGGCGATGGAGCGGCATCGTCACGCCGCTGGGGTTATGGAAGTCGGCGACGTTGTAGATCAGCTTGGGCGGCGGCAGACCTTCGGCCGCGCGGCGGGCGAGCGTTGCTTCGAGTTCGTCGATGCGGATACCGGCTTCGTCCTGCCCGATCTCGATGAACTCGACGCCATAGACACCGAAGATCGGGATCGCGGTGAAATACATCGGCGCGGTGACGACGATCGCGTCGCCTTCGTCGAGCAGCAGGCGCGAGATGAGGTCGAGGCCGTTTTTGGCGCCGTTAACGATCAGCAGGTTTTTCGCGGTCAGCGAGCAACCGTCGCGGTTCATGAGCTCCGCGATCCATTCGCGCAGCAGCGGCTGACCCTGACCTGCCGAATATTGCAGCGTCTCGCCACGATGTGCGTTGAGCGCGACCTCCGCGAACGGGGTCAGATCGGGCAGCAGATCAGGTGCGGCAAAGCCCGAATCGAATGCGATGACGCCGTCATCGAGTTCGGACGGAAAATGCGACCCCGGCAATACGGTCGAAAGCCCCGCCGCGCGGCGTGCAAGACGTAGATCAGCCACCCCTTCTCCATTCTTTTCGCAACCCGCATTCGTCGCGAGCAGCCCCGATTGAAAGGATGGTCGGCACCCGCAAATCCGCCATTCGATTGAGGGGCTGGGGGATTTGAGGGGCCGGGTCATCGTTGTTTTGAAAGGGGGAGCATGATGCCGGCTGAGGCTATGCGAGGTTGGACCATATTGATGCTGTCGCCGCTGCTCGTTGCAGCGGCGGAGCTGCCACGCGGGCTCGATCCGCGCGCGGTGCCTGATCCGTTTCCGAGCACCTATGTCCCGGCATCGTCGGGGCCGCTCGCAATCGTCGGTGCGACATTGCTGACCGGGACCGGCGCCGAGATTTCCGACGCCACGCTGCTGGTGCGCGATGGCAAGATCGAGGCTGTGGGGCAGGCGCTGGTGGTACCGCCGGGCTATACGGTCATTGACGCGCGCGGCAAATGGGTGACGCCGGGGGTGATCGATGCGCATTCGCATCTCGGCGCTTCGGGCTCGCCGTCGATCCCCGCGCATGACGACACCAACGAGGCGACGGCGCCCAACGCCGCCGAAGCATGGATCGAGCATTCGGTGTGGCCGCAGGATCCCAAATTCCGTCTCGCGCGGGCGGCGGGTGTGACGACGCTGCAATTGCTGCCGGGATCGGCGAATCTGTTCGGCGGGCGATCGGTGACAGTGCGCAATGTCCCCGCGACCAGCGTGCAGGCGATGAAGCTGCCCGGTGCACCACATGGGCTCAAGATGGCGTGCGGGGAGAACCCCAAGGCGACCTTCGGCGGGCGCGGGCGGGCACCGGCGACGCGGATGGGCAATGTCGCGGGTTATCGCACCGCCTGGATCGCCGCCGCAGACTATGCACGGCGCTGGGACGCCTGGCGCGCAAAGGGGGCAGGGGAGCCGCCGCGCCGTGACTTGCAGCTCGATACGCTGGCGGGGGGGCTGAAGGGCGGGATCCTGGTCCAGAACGGGGACATCAAGCCGGACGAGCTGGAGCGGGCTCTGGGCCAGCAGAAGCCCATCGGCAAGATCCTCACCGAGTCCGGTCTGGTTTCCGAGGAGCAGGTGGAGCAGGCCATCGTCCGCCAGCAGCAGACGCGCGAGGCCTCTGCCGCCAAGCAGCAGAAGGACGCCGGATCCAGCCTGCGCGTGGCCGCGGACAAGCT
>CAZBYE010000183.1:0-6620 GCA_964496045.1 uncultured Stakelama sp. | reverse complement strand
ACATCGTCGACACCCCCGGCCACGCCGATTTCGGCGGCGAGGTGGAGCGCATCCTCTCCATGGTCGACGGCGTTGTCCTGCTGGTCGATTCGTCGGAAGGCGCGATGCCGCAGACCAAGTTCGTGACCGGCAAGGCGCTCGCGCTCGGCCTGCGTCCGATCGTCGTGGTCAACAAGGTCGATCGCCCCGACGAGCGCATCCAGGAAGTGCTGGACGAAGTGTTCGACCTGTTCGTCAGCCTCGACGCGACCGACGAGCAGCTCGACTTCCCGGTGCTCTACGCTTCGGGCCGCAACGGTTATGCGAACGAGGATCCGACTCTGCGCGAAGGCACGCTGACCCCGCTGTTCCAGAAGATCGTGGATCACGTTCCGCCGCCCGCGCTCGACGTCGACGCGCCCTTCACGTTTCTCGTTACGCTACTCGATCGCGACAACTTCCTCGGCCGCGTCCTCACCGGTCGCGTCACCAGCGGCAAGCTCAAGGTCAACCAGCCGATCCACGCGCTCGACATGGACGGCAACGTCATCGAGACCGGCCGTGCGTCGAAGATCATGTCGTTCCGCGGCCTCGATCGCGTTCCAGTCGACGAAGCGCAGGCGGGCGACATCATCAGCCTTGCCGGCCTGACCGTCGCCACCGTTTCCAACACGATCGCCGACACTAGTGTCAGCGCCGCGATCCAGGCGCAGCCGATCGATCCCCCCACCCTGTCGATGCGCTTTGCCGTCAACGACAGCCCGATGGCGGGGCGCGAGGGCACCAAGGTGACATCGCGCATGATCCGCGACCGCCTGTTCCGCGAAGCCGAATCGAACGTCGCGATCAAGGTGACGGAAGCCGATGACCGCGACTCGTTCGAAGTCGCCGGCCGCGGCGAGCTTCAGCTGGGCGTGCTGATCGAAACCATGCGCCGCGAGGGCTTCGAGCTTGGCATCAGCCGCCCGCGCGTGCTGTTCCGTGACGAGGACGGCCAGAAGATGGAGCCGTACGAGACGGTCATCATCGACGTCGACGAAGAGCATTCGGGCACGGTCGTCGACAAGATGAACATCCGCAAGGCCGAGATGACCGACATGCGTCCTTCGGGCGGCGGCAAGACCCGCATCACGTTCAGCGCCCCGTCGCGCGGCATGATCGGCTATCATGGCGAGTTCCTGTCGGACACGCGCGGCACCGGCATCATGAACCGGCTGTTCGAGAAGTATGGCCCGCACAAGGGCAGCATCGAAGGCCGCAAGAACGGCGTGCTGATCTCCAACGGCGCGGGCGAGGCGAACGCCTATTCGCTCAACACGCTGGAAGAGCGCGGCATCCTGTTCGTCGGCCATGGCGAGGCGCTGTACGAGGGCATGGTCATCGGCGAGAACGCCAAGCCGGATGACCTTGAGGTCAATCCGATGAAGGCGAAGCAGCTCTCCAACGTCCGTTCGTCGGGCAAGGACGACGCGATCCGCCTGACCCCGCCGAAGAAGATGACGCTGGAGCAGGCCATCGCGTACATCGACGATGATGAGATGGTCGAGGTGACCCCCAAGACCATCCGCCTGCGCAAGCGCCACCTAGACCCGCACGAGCGCAAGCGCGCGAGCCGGGCGAAGGCGGCGTAAGCCACCGGATCAGGTTGAGATTGGAAGGCGCCGGGGGAAACTCCGGCGCTTTTCTATTTGAGCGGTAATCCGGAAATCCGTGCGTCAAAGCTTAACGGTCTCATGGCGCTGATAGAGTCCGGTCAGATCAGCATGGGCCACCCGGAACTGACTCCGCCGTTTGATCGCCGGGGCTCCGGACGAAGCCTCCTCGACCTTAACAGCGGGATCGTAATAGACCCTGCCGGCGGCAAAGGCCCTCAGAAACAGGAGGAAATCGGTTTGCTCACAAAGCAGAAGCTTTGATCCGTAGCTATATTCCGGCGGCGGTGCGCGGAAGATTGAGGGCACATAGACGGCCTGAGCATGTTTGCGGTTCCAGTGCGCCATCATCCCTTTGAACGTCCAGGATGCCGCGACTTCGTCAGCCGCATTGATAAGCGCTATGCCGCCGTCAAGATCGGTGATCCTGCCCGTCGTTTCGTCATAGCCGTTCAACGTCATGCGAAGACCGGTCAGCGGGTGGCTGTCGCGCCGGCAATCATATCGACCGCCAAAATTGAAACGATCAGGCCTGCCCGCCTGATCCGGATAGCCGAAGCGTTTTAGGAACACCGCGACCCCTTCGGTACGATAGATGCCGCCGGTCGGCTCGGGCGTCATCAGCGTAACCGGGGATTTTGGACTGAAGGACGTAAAGTCCCGCACCCCGTACTGCTTCACCTCCCAGCCCATAAAGTCCGGCTCAGCATAGCTGTTGGGCGCGATGCCCAGTTCCGCTTCAAGGGTATAACCGCCGCCATTGCGCGCTGCGTACGGAGCTTTGCTCCCGTCAGCTGCCAGCTTCTGAGAAGTGATCCACTGCGACTGCCAGATACCGCGGAGCCTGTTCAACAACTGCACTCGCGAACTCTCTGCCTGAACGAGCGTCAGCGGGAGTTCGAGGAAGACGCCAATCTTCGACCATTCATGCGCACGCAATTCAGCCGAGACAGGATCGTCAGACGTCACAGCATAACCCAACACTTCACCCTGTAGGGTAATGCCGAGAATGAGTATCCGCCCCTCATTTCGAACGCGCATGATCTGTGCCGGCGCCGCTTTGCAGCCGAGCAGAAAGCCGGACATGCGAACTTCCGGATATTTCGGATAGAGGATCAGGCCTGTATTGGGCGCAAGGTGACGCCCGGCAGCATCAATCCAATAGAAATCTACCGCCGCCTTCGCGCGATCGCGGATGGCACCGGCCACATCCGCAGCGTCCGTATAGACACTACCGTGCGGGATGATGTTGAGCGCGGAAAAGTCGCCACCAAGGTAGACCTGATTTTTTGAGTTATCATTGGGTGAAAGCTTCTTCGCGTAAATGCGTGAAGCGCCATGATGGCGCATCAGATCCAGCAATTGCCCGAGTGATGCGACCAACTACCTGCCCCTGATCGTGATCGTTCGTTTATCCGAATGTATCCAGTTGGTCAGTTGCTGCATAGCTTCCGTGAAATCCGTCTTGGTGCGGCCTTTCAACGCACATTCCCAGACCGTTGCGACCCGCCAGTCCGCGGCGAGCAGCGCTGCGACAGCCCTTTCATCATTCAAAACATTGCGGCCAAGTTTCTCACGCCAGAAGTCCTGCCGTGTCGTCGGCCAACTGAACAGGTGACAATCATGTTGATGCCAGAAGCAACCATGCACAAAGACGACCGCCTTGTGCCGGGGAAAGACGAGATCGGGTTTCCCGGGCAGATGTTTCGCATGCAGTCGATAACGCAGACCAGCCGCATGCATTGCTTTGCGGATCAACAACTCCGGCTTTGTGTGGCCGCCCCTGATTGCAGCCATATTCCTGCTGCGGGTTGCTGCGTCGTGAACGTCGGCCACACCTCAAGCGGCTTCGCGCTGCCGCGCTGGTTCCACCAACGCCTGGATATGCGGCTGCATGATCCGGGCGACCGCCTCGAAGACGGGCACGGCCACTGAATTGCCGAACTGCTTATAGGCCTGTGTATCCGACACCGGGATACGGAAGCCATCGCCATAGCCCATCAGACGGGCACATTCGCGCGGTGTGAGGCGACGGGGATTCTGCTTCTTGCCCTGGCTGACAAGGATCTCCGATCCATCCTTGAAATAGCGGGCCGAAAGTGTGCGAGCCACATCATTCGGAGTCACCAGGCCGAAACCGAACCCATTGCCAGCCGCCTTATGCTTATCGGCATAGCCCTGGAGATACTGCCAGAGCTTATCGGTCAGAGTATATTTACCATTCACGATCGCGTCCTGTCCAAGCGTGTAGGATGCCTCTGCTTCCTCGGACCCATTTTCAGGATGCAGGATGCTCTTCAGGCGTACGCTCCCCTTGGCCGGTAGCGTCAGGTCTTCCCAACTGAACGGAACTTCATCCCGAAAGCCGACAATGACGATGCGCTCGCGATGTTGCGGTACGAAATGCTGGGCATCGATCACCTTGTGCCACACCTTATAGCCCAATTCCTCGGTCAAGGTTTTCAGGATGACCTGGAAGGTGCGCCCTTTGTCATGGCTGGTCAGGTTCTTCACATTCTCCAGCAGGAACGCCGCCGGACGTCGCGCCTTCAGGATGCGCGCGACATCGAAGAACAGAGTGCCTTGAGTCTCATCCAGAAAACCGTGCTTGCGGCCCAATGAATTCTTTTTAGACACACCCGCGATCGAAAATGGCTGACATGGGAAGCCAGCCAGCAAGACATCGTGATCCGGAATCTCATCGATACCGATGGTCGTGATGTCACCATGAGGCGGGTGGTTGTCCCGGAAGTTGGCAGCGTAAGTTTGCTGGGCAAATTTGTTCCACTCCGAGGTGAAAACACAGTGTCCGCCAATGGCGTCGAATCCTTTGCGGATGCCGCCGATTCCTGCGAACAGGTCGATGAAGTTGAATCGACTCCCGGCCCGATCCGGGGCGGCTGCAGCCATCGATCGCAGCAATCGGACTGCGGCTTCTCTTGGGACACCGTCGCCGGCTTCCCAGCGCTGCACCTGCCGCGTGCTGTAGCCGGTCATCAGTGCGAGGTCTTCGACAGAGAGACCGGCCTGAGCACGGAGAGTCGCAAATTCGTTGAGCATATATTCCCTAGGACAATTTACGACTTGGTGTCGCAACTTGTCCCAGATGACAAGCCGCCTGCGCCATCATAGCAAAGAACAAACCACAAACAAAATCCTTTCCTACACGCCCCCATTCTGCCTACACCCTGATCGGTTGGACGACTCACAAGGAGGGAGAAGATGCAGAATCGGGTTCCTGTGAAGCGGGAGGAGCGGCCTCCCCTGCCCGCATTCACGCCGGTGCCGCGCAGGCACAACCGGCATGACGGGTGGACGCCGGAGCGGCAGCGGGCGTTTATCGAGGCGCTGGCGGATACCGGGTCGGTCACGCGCGCGGCGGCTCAGGTCAATATCGCGCAGACCAATTGCTATACGCTGCGCCGCGCGCCGGGAGCGGAGAGCTTTCGCGCGGCGTGGGATGCAGCGCTCGACTATGGCGTACTGCGGCTAAAGGATATCGCGTTCGAGCGGGCGATCGACGGGCAGCTGGTACCGGTGTTCGTCGCGGGCAAGCTGATGGGCTTTCGCAGGAAGCGCAACGACGCACTGCTGATGTTCTGCCTGCGTCACTACGGGCAAGACGCCTCGGGCAAGCGCACGACGATCAATTACTTCTCGTCCCGTGCGAGTGCCGGAAGCGATGGCGGCGGCAACGCGGCCGAGGCGCAGACCACAACGGTGCGCACCACCATTACCGGAGATGGCGACGGCGCCGCGCAGATCACTGCGGCGGCGGCGCGGATCGAGGATTTCGCCGGGGTGGCGCTGGACGACGAGGCGCAGGCGGCGATCGGCGCCGCGCTGGAGGCGTGCGCGGGGCGGCGGCGGGCGCTGGACGCCGCGATCGACGCAGGCGGCCTTGCCGGGCGCGATGCGGAGGAGGAGGATCCCGACGCAGCCTTCATCCGCGTGCCGCCCGACTCGATCGAATGGCGCGGCGAACTGGAACCGCCGGTCGAGCTCGAGGAATGGGAGCCCTTCACCGACGACGAGGAGCCATGGGAACAGGTCGGGGCCGAGGCGGACGGCGCGAAACAGGAATGAACGGAAGCCCCCGGCTCGCAGCCGGGCGACGCGCCCCTCCCCCACCGCGATCGGCTGGATTCGCGCGGGCGGCCCATCGGTCCGTCGCACAATGCGCTCCGGTTAGCGGCACAACGCAACAGTGGCGGGATCGTTAATCAAGCTTGGCGGTTGCGCAGATCACCCAACTACCCGTGGGGTTCGAGTGCTGCGATTTTGCGGCGCATCCCATGAACAAATGGAGGGGGCATTGACGACCGATTGCGCTTTCCGGCGGGCGGGGATTGGACAAGCGGCTGCGAGTGCGCGCGCCCGACCGGTCGAGTTTAGGAGTGAAGTATGCGAGTAGTTTCGAAAAAGGCGCTGTTACCGCTGGCCCTGTGTGCTGCGGCAGCGCCGGCCAGCCTGGCGGCGCAGGAGCAGACCCAGCCTCCGGCAGACGTTTCCATCTATGGCACCGCCCCGGCGGCGCCCATAGCGGCCGAAATGGCCAAGGGTCCCGAGGTCAAGGGCATCATCTCCGCCCGCAGCGGGGACAAGGTTCAGGTCACGACCGCCGACGGCGCGCGGACGGTCGTTGCCGTCACCGACACCACCAAGATCAAGTCCAGCGGCGGTTTCCTGGGCCTGGGCGGCAGCAAGCTTGCAGCGGGCCAACTGCTCAACGGTCTGCCGGTGACGATCAAGACGCTGCAGAGCGGTGACGGACTCGTGGCGAGCCAGATCAATCTGCAGAACAAGGATCTGCGGACCGCGTCGATGATCCACAACGGCACCGACCAGCGCTTTGCCGAACAGACCGCTGCGACCGACGCGCTGCGCAGCCGCGTGGGCGATATCGACCAGTATAACATCAAGGGCACGACCAACGTGAACTTCGACACCGGCAAAGCAGTGCTGTCAGCCCAGGCGAAGGCCGATCTC
>CAZBYE010000182.1:0-6742 GCA_964496045.1 uncultured Stakelama sp. | reverse complement strand
GCGAGTCCGCTTGGCCCCAGTCCGGGGCATGTTGGGGCCGGCGCGCTCTTGCACCAGTTGACGGGTCGGCGCCTCCTTCGGGTCGACCCCCTTGGCGAGCGGGCGCAGCGAGCCATCCATCAGCGGCGTGTGGCGCCCCTCGGCGATCGCGGCGCCCAGTGCCTGACCGATCAGCGGGGCAATGTCGGTCTGGCGGAGTCGATTGGCGACCGCGCCCTTGATCATTCCGCCCAGCTGCTCCTGATCGAGCGATTCGAGCAGGCTTGCCGCCATGCGCGACGCACCGCGGCGCAGGCGACCTGAGCTGCCCGGCGGCTGCGCAAGCCATTTGCCCGCGGCGGAGGCGACATCGACACGATGCATCCGCCGCGCGACCACCGACGGAACCAGAAAATTGTCGCGCAGGAAATTGGCGAGCGCGGTGGCGATCCGATCCTTGTTGCGCGGGATAATCGCGGTGTGCGGGATCGGCAGGCCAAGCGGATGGCGGAACAACGCGGTGACCGCGAACCAGTCGGCAAGGCCGCCAACCATCGCCGCTTCGGCAAAGGCGCGCACGAACCCGATCGCGGGCCAGGCCGGCTCATAGTGACGCGCGGCGAAATAGACCGCCGCCATCGCCACCAGCAGGCCGGTGGCGATGAAACGCATCCGCCGCAAACCCGGTGGAGCGGGTTCGCGGCGAACGCGTGCGGTAAAGACTCTGCTGGTACGCGCGCGGCCAGACTGCGTGCGGGGGGACGGGTTCATGCCCGTAACAATCCCCCTGCGCGCGATTGGTTCACTCGGCAGGCTGGGGTCCCTCCCCGCCCTGATGGCCGAGGCGGCCCTGATGCTCGATCGCCGGCGCCTGCGGCCCATGCTCGTCGCCGGGCGTGTAGGTCAGCAGGCGGCGGCGCAGACGCGGCCCCATCCACTTCTCGACCCCGATCGCGAGGCTGAAGCTCGCCGGGACGATCAGCAGCGTCAGGATGGTCGAGAGGATCAGGCCGCCGATCACGGTCACGCCCATCGGTGCGCGCCAGGCGGCGTCCCCCGTCAGCGCGATCGCGGTCGGCACCATGCCGGCGACCATCGCCACCGTAGTCATCACGATCGGCTGCGCACGCTTGTGCCCGGCATCGGCGATGGCGGTCATCTTGTCGACGCCCTTCTCCATCTCCTCGATCGCGAAGTCGATCAGCAGGATCGAGTTCTTCGCAACGATGCCGAGCAGCATCAGGATGCCGATATAGACCGGCATCGAGATCGGCTGACCCGCGATCCACAATGCGAACAAGCCACCCAGCGGTGCAAGCAGCAGCGAACCCATGTTGACCAAAGGCGACACGAAGCGGCGATAGAGCAGCACCAGCACCGCGAAGACGAGGAAGATACCCGCGACCACAGCGATGATGAAGTTCTGGATCATCTCCGCCTGCCATTTGGCCGCGCCCACTTCGAGCTTACCGACGCCAAGCGGCAGATTCTTCATTGAAGGCAGCTGGTCGATCTGCTTGAGCGCATCGCCGCTGACAATATTGGGCGCGAGATCGGCGCCGATCATGATGCGACGCTGCTTGTTGATGCGGTCGATCCGGGTCGGGCCCGCACCGAAACCGATATCGGCGACGAGGCTCAATGGCACCGATCCGCCCGACTGGGTCTGAACCGGCAGGTTCTGGATGGTCGACAGCTTGGCGCGGGCGTCCTCATCGAGCGCGACGCGGATCGGGATCTGGCGATCCGACAGCGAGAAACGCGCGCTGTTCTGATCGATGTCACCCAATGTCGCGATGCGGATCGCGCTGGACAGCGCCGCGGTGGTCACCCCGAGATTGGCGGCGAGATCCATGCGTGGACGGATGACGATCTCAGGCCGCTGGAGATCGCCCGACACGCGCGGTGCGACGACCGTCTTGAGCCCTTCCATCTCCTCGACAATCTTCTGCGCGGTACGCGTCAGCAGCGCGGGATCCTCGCCGCCCAGCGTGATCGTGAGGGCGCGGCCCGAGCCGCCCCAGCCCTGCTGGTTGCGGAACGACACGCGCGCATCGGGAATGGCGGCGAGCGCGGGCGTCATCCGGCGCTCGAACTCGTCGCTCTTGAAGTCGCGCTTGTCGGCAAGCTGCGCGGTGACGCGGCCGTTGCCGACAAAGGCGCGCGAATAGGTGTTCTCCACCCCCTCCTGTTTGGCGAGCAGGTCGCGGACGCGATCGACCACCACCTTGGTCTGCTGGAGCGTGGTGCCCGGTACCATCTCGACCGTTGCGGTCACCGCATCCTGATCGAGGTTGGGCTGGAAGGTCTTGGGCAGGATCACGAAGAACATCACCGTGGGCGCGAGGCTGACGATGCCGCGGACGATCGCCGACCAGCGGTGGCGAAGCGTCCAGTGCAGGATCTTCATATACTGATCCATCATCCACCCTTCACCATGGGTGGCGTGGCCCTTCGCCTTGAGGAAATAGGCGGCGATCATCGGCGAGATGAGGCGCGCGACGGCAAGGCTCATCAGCACCGCGGCAACGACGGTGAGACCGAAATTCTTGAAGAACTGGCCCGAAACGCCCGGCATCATGCCGACGGGCAGGAACACTGCAACGATCGACATGGTGGTCGCGACCACCGCGACGCCGATTTCGTCCGCCGCGTCGATCGACGCCTGATACGCCGTCTTGCCCATGCGCATGTGGCGGACGATGTTCTCGATCTCCACGATCGCGTCGTCGACCAGCACGCCCGCCACCAGACTGAGCGCGAGCAAGGTCATCTGATTGAGGTTGAACCCGAGCAGCTCCATGAAGAAGAAGGTCGGGATCGCCGAGAGGGGAATCGCGAGGCCGGAGATCAGCGTGGCGCGCCAGTCGCGCAGGAACAGATACACCACGATCAGCGCGAGAACCGAGCCCTCGATCAGCGCCCACAGCGCCGATTCATACTGCGATTCGGCATATTCGGTGTTGTTGAACAGCACCTCGAAGCGAACCTTGGGGTTGCGCTCCTGCAGATCCTTGAGCTTCTTTTCCGCCTCGTGGAACACGGCGACGTCCGACGCGCCCTTGCCGCGCTTGATGTCGAAGGCCAGCACCTGCTGCCCGTTCCATTCGGCCGAGCTACGCAGCTCGGCGTAGAGATCCTTGACCTCCGCGATATCGGACAGGCGCACCGTACGCCCGCCGCCGATCGCGATCTGGGTCTGACCGAGCGCATGGGCATTGGCGGCGTTGCCGAGCACGCGCACCGACTGTTCGGTACCCGAAATTTCGGCGCGGCCGCCCGCGGCGTTGAGGTTCACCTGGCGAAGCTGCTGGTTCACCTGGCTCGCGGTGAGGCCGTAGGACTGGACCTTGGCAGGGTCGAGGATGATGCGGATCTCACGGCTGACGCCGCCGACGCGATCGACCGCTGTCAGGCCCGAAACCGCGAGCAGTTCCTTCGACACCGAATTGTCGACGTACCAGCTGAGCTCCTCCATCGTCATGTCGGTGGCGATGGCGGTGAAGCTGGCAATGTCGTTGTCGGTGGTGTTGGCGCGAAACACCTGCGGCTCGAGAATGCCGTCGGGCAACTGGCCACGAATCTGGTTGATCGCTTCGCGCACGTCGTTGACCGCACGGTCGATCGGCGTGCCGATGTCGAGCTGGATGACCGTGGTCGAGTTGCCCTCGGTCACGTTCGATTCGATCTGGTCGATGCCCTGCAACGCACGCACCGCGGATTCGACGCGCTGGGTGATCTGCGTCTCGAGCTCGGTCGGCGCGGCGCCCGGCTGGCTGATCGTGACGATCGCGACCGGGAAATCGATGTCCGGATCGTTGTTGACGTCCATTCGCGCGAAGCTGACGAATCCTGCGATCGTCAGCGCGATGAACAGCACAATCGGCGGAACCGGGTTCCGGATCGACCAGGCCGAGATGTTGCGAAAGCCCATGACTCTAGTCCTTAAGTCCGCGTCAGCGCTGCAGCTTCGTGAGGTTCGGCTTCACCTTCTGCCCCGGATTGAGGAAGGCGCCCGCGGTCAGCACAACACGCTCGGTGCCCTGCAGACCAGTGGTGATCGCCACACCCTTGTCCGAAACGTCGCCGGTAGTGATCGGACGGCGCTCCGCCTCATCCTTGGCATTCAGGATATAGACGAAATTGCCCTTTGAATCGCTCTGGATCGCCGATTGCGGCAACAGCGGCGAAACGTCGCCGCCCGAATGAATGTTCGCGCTGGCGAATCCGCCGGGGCGAAGCGCCTTGCTGTAGGACAGCGCGACGCGGGCGATACCCTGGCGCGTCTGCGCATCGATCACCGGCGACACCTGCCACACCTGGCCTGCGAACGTCTCGGTGGTCCCGACCGGCGTCACATCGACGCGCGCGCCGACCGCGACACGCTGGAGATCGGCTTCGCTCAATTGCACGCGCATTTCGAACTGGCCGCCCTGCGCGACCCGGAACAAGGTGCCCGAACCGGCGCTGACAATCTGGCCCGGCTCGACCGCGCGGGTCAGGACGAGGCCGGCCGCAGGCGAGCGGATGTCGAGCCGGCGGTTACGCGCCGCGGTCTCCGAATGCTGCGCCTGAGCAACGCGCACGCGCGCCGCCGCCGCATCGCGGGTCGCAGTCTTGCGGTCGATATCCGCCTTCGAGACGAACCCGCGCGCAACAAGCTGTTTGGCGCGGTCGAGTTCGGCCTGAGCGATATTCAGATCAGCCTGCGCGACGCGGACGCCCGCGGCAAGCGATTGCGCGGTCTGCGCCTGAACCGAGCGATCGACGGTTGCCAGCACCTGTCCGGCGGCGACCCAGGCACCCGGTTCGACCAGTACGCGCGTGACCTCGCCGCCCTCACCCGCGACGCCAACCGGCATCTCGCGGCGTGCCGCAAGCGAACCGGTGCCGGTGATGACGCGATCAATCTCCTGACGGCCGGGCACCGCGACGCTCACTACCGGCAGCTGCCGATTGTCGCCGCCACCCTCACCGCCCTTAGCTGCAGCGGCAGCTTTCTCGCCGTCCGCTTTGCCCGAGGCGAAGGCGAACCATGCGCCTGCGAGTACAGCAACCGCGATCAGCGCACCGATGATCCACCAGAGCCGCCGCGACCGACCTTCACCCTCGCCAGCAATCGCCAGCTGCTCGTCCCTGCCCAACATCCGTGCCTCATAGTTCATGCGCGACCCCATTACCCCGGCCATTACGGCCGCTTCGGGCCATCCCGTCGCGCTGTATTATCTGAATATATCACCGGCCTCAAGAGCCGTCGTTACGCTCTTGGTTTACCTGCCCGGTTTCGGTTTGTTCTGCAAGGGGACAGACCGCCGATCCATGCTGCGGCGCATGGTCGAATCGGGGTTTGCAGCGCCCGCATCCTCAGGCAAGTTCCAGCCCGGTTTCCCGGGTGGGAACCACAGAACAGGAGGAAAGCATGCCCGACGGTATTATCGGTTGGATCCTCATCGGCCTGGTCGCAGGCGCTCTAGGCAAGCTGATTATGCCCGGCAAGGACCCGGGCGGCATCATCGTTACCATCCTGATCGGTATCGCGGGCGCGTTGCTCGCCGCTTTCATCGCGCCGGCAATCGGCATCAACCTGACCGGCAAGTTCGCCAGCTACATTGCCGCCACGATCGGCGCGGTCGTGCTGCTTGCGCTTTATCGCGTCGTCATCGCCCGCCGGGCGGCCTGATTACGGGTTTGCCTCTTTGGGTTCGTTCAGCTTCCGTTGTCCCGCCGCCCGGTAGCGCGGCGGGACAATTAGCTGGAAAGGCCCTATTGAATGGTTCGATTGCTGACCCTCGCGGCCGCTGCCGCCGCGCTCCCTCTGACCGCCGCCGCCGCACAGGTGCCGGCACCGGGTTTGCTGATGTCTGAAGGCACGCTGCTGGATGTGGTCGCGGAGGGGGAGGCTAACCGCGTCCCCGACATCGCGACGATTCGCGCCGGCGTGGTGACGCAGGCGCCGACCGCCGCCGCCGCGCTGTCCGCCAATGCCACGCAGATGAAGAGCGTGCGCGCCGCGCTGAAGGCGGCCGGTGTGGCCGATCGCGACGTGCAGACCGCAACGATCTCACTCAATCCGCAATATCGCTATACCGAGAATCAGCCGCCGGTGATCACCGGCTATCAGGCGTCGAACACCGTTTCGGTCAGGTTCCGCGACATCGCCAAGAGCGGCAATATCCTCGACGCGCTGGTCAAACAGGGCGCCAACCAGATCGACGGGCCCAACCTGTCGATCGACCAGATCGAAGCCGCGCAGGACGAGGCACGTGTCGACGCCGTCAAGCGCGCCCGGGCCCGCGCCGACCTCTACGCCAGGGCGCTGGGAATGCGGGTCGAGCGGCTGGTGTCGCTGAGCGAAGGTAGCGAGGGCGGGATGCCCGGCCCGATGCCGGTGATGATGGCCCGCATGGAAGCCAAGGATTCGACTCAGGTTGTTCCGGGCGAGCAGCGCGTCGGCGTCACCGTCCGCGTCCGCTTCCTGCTCAAGTAAATCCTGCTCAAGGAAATGGAGAAGGGCCGCCCCGGAAGGAGCGGCCCTTCTTGCTTCTGAGTCACGGTGCCGCGCCGCACCGTTCCTATTTAAACGATCCTCAGCGCACCGATCCGCGGCGCACCAGATTGACGATCGCCAGCAGGATGATCGCGCCGAGCAGCCAGACGATGAAGCTGTACACGGTCAGCCCCTGATTGATCGATCCGCCGCTGAAGATCAGCCCGCCGATGAACGCGCCGACAATACCGACGACGACATTGAGCAGGATGCCCC
>CAZBYE010000181.1:0-6778 GCA_964496045.1 uncultured Stakelama sp. | reverse complement strand
GGCGGTCAGCGCGAGCTGATGGCCGTGATTGCGTGACAGGTTGATCGCGACGAGGTGCGGGTCGGCGGCCGACAGGCGCTGCATGACGGCCCAGCTGCCGTCGCGTGAGCCGTCGTTGATCAGCACGATCTCGTAATCGTCTCCAACCGCAGCGCGTGCGGCGGCAGAGACGCGGCCGTGGAGCAGCTCGAGACAGCCTTCTTCATTGTAGCACGGCACGACGACCGAGAGCTTGGGACGTTGCATGTCGAGCGGCTTAGCGCGCCGTCAGCGAAAAATCATGCGTGTTTTGCATGCCGGGCATCGACCCCGCGCAATTGACAGTGGTTCGCAATAAGCTTAGGCGCGATCTAATAATGCGAGTCAGTCGCAATCGCAAAGTTCAAGGGGAAATCATGTACCGATCAAGCAGCTTCCTTGTCGCCGGAGCCAGCCTGTTGGCCCTCGCCGCGGCTCCGGCTTTCGCCGAGGAAGCCGATGCCGATGCGCGGGATACCGTCACCGTCACAGCGACCCGCTCGCCGCTGGCGACGCAGGATGCTCCCGCGACGGTCAGCGTGATCGGCGAGGAGCAGATTGCCGACGAACTGGTGACCGACATCAAGGAACTGGTGCGGTTCGAACCGGGCGTAAGTGTCACCCGCCAGCCGACACGCTTTGGCGCCGCGCTCGGTACCACCGGCCGCGCGGGCAATGAGGGCTTCAATATCCGCGGCATGGGTGGCAACCGCGTGCTGATCCAGGTCGACGGGGTGCGTGTGCCCGACGGGTTCACGTTCGGCGCGCAGGGTGTGGGCCGCGGCGACTATGTCGATCTCGGCCTGATCAAGTCGGTTGAAATCCTGCGCGGCCCCGCCTCGGCGCTCTATGGCAGCGACGGTCTGGCCGGCGCGGTGAGCTTCATCACCGCAGATCCCAAGGACTTTCTGCGCGAGGGGCAGAATTTCGGCGGTCGCGCACGCGCATCCTGGTCCTCGGCGGACAATGAATTCAGCGAGACGCTGATCGTCGCCGGGCGCTCGGGCGACTGGTCGGCGATGGCCGCCTATACCCGTCGCGATTTCAACGAATATGAGAATCAGGGCACCGTCGATGGCGACCGCGCGACGCGGACGAAGGCCAATCCGCAGGATGGCCGGTCGAACGCAGCGCTCGGACGCATCGTCTACGAAAGCGGCGGACATCGTTTCCGGCTGACCGGCGAGTATCTCGACACGCATCTGTTCACCGATGTGCTCACCGGTCATTCGGCGACTGTCCTCAACCTCGACGCGACCGATACCGGCCATCGCTGGCGCGCGGCGCTGGACTGGACCTGGACCGGCAGCGGCACGATCGAGCAGGCGCGGCTTGCCGCCTATCTTCAGGACTCGGAGGATCGCCAGTTCACGTTCGAGGATCGCATACCCGCGGTCGATCGCACGCGGCTCAATACGTTTGAAAACCGCGTCTATGGCGCGGCGGGCGATGTGCGGTTGAACTTCGGCAGCACCGAAACGCCGCTGCGCCTGGTCCTTGGCGGCGACGTCAGCGTGACGCAGCAAAAGGGGCTACGCGACGGCACCGTTCCACCTGCGGGCGAAGTCTTCCCGGCCCGTGCCTTCCCCAAGACCGACTATACGCTGGTCGGCGCGTTTGCAGCGGGTGAGATCACGCTGGGCCCGGTGACGTTGCATCCGGCGCTGCGCTTCGATCACTACAATTTGTCGCCGGACAAGGACCCGTTGCTTCCGGCCTTTGCCGCGGCAAAGCAGAGCGGCTCGCACGTCTCGCCCAAGATCGGTGCGGTGGTGAAGCTGGGTGAAACGGTGCGGCTGTTCGCCAACTACGCACAGGGTTTCAAGGCGCCCGAGCCGGGGCAGGTGAACCAGTTCTTCGAGAACCTTGCCTTCGGCTACACCTCGCGGCCCAATCCGAACCTGCGGCCCGAGACCAGCGAAGCATTTGAGGCCGGGATCCGGTTCCTCGGCAACAATGTCCGCCTCGATCTGACCGGCTTCCATGTCGACTATGACGACTTCATTTCGCAGGAGGTGGTGAGCGGCGCCTTCACCCCTGCCAACCCTGCGGTCTATCAGTTCATCAACATCAACCGTGCGCAGGTGAAGGGCGCTGAGGCGCGCTTTGAGGTGTGGAGCGACAATGGCTTCACCGGCCGTCTTGCCTTCTCTTACGCCGATGGCAACGAGGTCAGGGCCTCGGGGATCAAGACGCCCTTGCAGTCGGTCGATCCGATCAAGCTGGTGGTCGGCGCGGGCTGGCGCGATCCGGCGGGGCGTTTCGGAGGTCAACTGATCGCTACCTACAGCGCGCAAAAGGGCGTGCGCGAAACCTATGGGTCGAGTTGCTACCCGCTGCCGACCACGACGGTTCCCAAGCCCGTGCCGGGTTGCTTTCGCGGCGACGAGTTCGTGACGCTGGACATCACCGCCTTCTGGCGACCGGTCGAGGCGCTGACCCTGCGCGCGGGTGTCTTCAACATTACCGACGCGAAATACTGGTGGTGGAACGACGTTCGCGGTCTCGCCGCATCCTCCACAATCAAGGATGCCTATTCCCAGCCCGGCCGCAACGCGAGCGTCTCGGCCAGCATCCGCTTCTGAATACCGAACGATCAAAAATAGAGGGCAAAAACAATGAAGAAGATGATGTGGATCGCGGGAGCGGCACTGATTGCCTGCGCCACTCCGGCGCTGGCTGACGGGCCGGTCAAGGCGGGCAGCGAGGCCGAGTCCAAAGCGTCGTTCGAGGCCTACCGCAAGGACATCCTCGCAATGGCCGGCAACTATAAGGTCCGGTTCGACATGCAGGAATCGACGCCCTGGCGCGCCGACTACACGCCGATCGCCGCCAAGGTTTCGGGCGGGCATGAATCGGTCCGCGTGATCGAGGACACCGGCCGCATGATCCGTCTCCAGCACCTTCTGGTCGTTAGCCATGAGGGCAAGGACATGGTCATCAAGCATTGGCGACAGGACTGGGAATATGAGCCCGCCAAGGTGCTGGTCTATTCCGGCCCCGACAGCTGGACCTGGGAAGAGGTGCCCGAGCGGATGCGCAAGGGCCGCTGGTCGCAGACGGTCTATCAGGTCGACGACAGCCCGCGCTATGGCGGCTGGGGGCAATGGACGACCGAGGCGGGCGTTCGCCGCTGGCGCTCTAACTGGACGTGGCGCCCGCTCGCCCGCCGCGATGCGGTGCGCGGCCCGGTCTATGACCGCTATTACGGGATCAACCGCCACCAGATCAGTCCGGCCGGCTGGATCCACTGGCAGGACAATACGAAGATGGGCCAGTTCGGCGGCAAGCTTGAGCCGGTCGTGCAGGAATATGTCCTCAACACCTACACGAAGTTCGACGGCTATGCCGTGAAGGCGGCCGACGACTATTGGGCGTCGACAAAGGGCTATTGGGCCGCGGTCCGTGGTGAATGGGACCGTATCGCCGCCGCCAAAAACGGCATCCGCATCACCGAAGCGGCCGAGGCCGGGACGGTAATCGCCAGCCGCCTGCTCGGCATCGCCGACGACATCCAGAGCGGCAAGACCAGGGAGGCCGACGCGATTCGGACCGCCAAGGCGCTGATGGATCAGGCGACGCGTGCGGCGGGGCAGTCCGCCAACTGAGTTTCACGAGACCCTCCGGCACCCCATGTGCCGATCCCTGGCCCGCCCCGGAATCAGTCCCGGGGCGGGCATTTTTCTTTGGCATGATGGTGCACTGCAACAGGTTCGTCACCAATTGAGGACATGAGGCCCGGCATGGGCATTCCGCCCGCGTCTACAGGGGCTTCCGTCATGTCGATCCGCTTCCCGCTTCTGGCCTTTGCCAGCCCGATCGCGCTCGCCGCGACCCCTGCTCTGGCGCAGGATGCACCCGTGGAGCCGGTGGTAGACGACGTGGTCGTCACCGCGCAGTTCACCGAGCAGCGCCCGATCGAGGTGCCCTTCGCGCTCACCGCCTATGACGACCGTTTCCTCGAGCGGCTCAACATTCAGGAATTCGACGCGCTCTCGCGCTACGTGCCGGGCTTTGAGGTGCAGAACCAGTCGCCCAACAACCCCGGCTTCGTGATGCGTGGCATCACCTCCGATTCGGGCAGCGCGTTCAATGAGCCGCGGGTTTCGGTCTTTCAGGACGGCGTCTCGATCTCCAAGTCGCGTGGCTCGTATGTCGAGCTGTTCGACCTTGAGCGGGTTGAAATCGCGAAGGGGCCGCAATCGACACTCTATGGTCGCGGCGCGCTGATCGGCGCGGTCAACCTCATTCAGGCGAAGGCCGATCCCAAGGCCGGTTACGGGATGCTGCGCGCATCGGGCGGCAGCTATGGCATGTATCGCGTCGACGGGACCTGGAACATTCCGCTGACCGACGACCTCGCGATCCGCGCCGCCGCGCGCGTCAAGAAGCGCGACGGTTTTGTCGAGGATCTGCTCGGCGGGCGCGATTTCAACGGGATCGAAAGCGAGGCCGTGCGCGGCAGCCTGCGCTGGGAACCCACCGGCTTCACCTTCGATCTGATCGGCAACTACCAGACCGATCGCGCCACCGGCACGGCGTTCAAGTCGATCGCCTACAACCCCACCGACACGATCACCGGTGCGGTCATCGGCAATCGCGGCCGCAACACCGGCGCGGCGCTCGCAGCCGGACCGGGGTTCGAGGGCGGCAAGCGCCTTGGCCTCGAGCGTGAAGTGTGGGGCGTCACCGGCATCGCCAATGCTGAACTCGGCAACGGCTTCTCGGTCAACGGCACGCTTTCCTATCGCGCGTTCAGCGGGACCGAGATCTTCGACGCCGATGGCATCGCGCTTCCCGTGCTGACCGCGGCGGAGGATGCGGCGGGCACGCAGACCATGGGAACGCTGCGTCTCGCCTGGGACAATGGCGGTCCGCTCAAGGGCTTTGTCGGCGCGACCTATTTCTACGAGGACGGTCACCAGCGCACCCCGGCGCAATTCGACGAGCGCGTCACGCTGGCACGGCTGACCAACACACTCAACGGCGGCGGCGCGATCCCTGGCCGTCCGGCGAGCGATCCGGCGCCGATCTCGGTGTTCGGCAACACCGCCTTCACCGGCCAGTTGCTTCAGGGCGTCGCGGCTGCGCGCGGCTACGTCTTGTCCGCCCCGCTGGCGCAGGCGATCGCGGCCAACCTCAAGAGCGCGCATCGCGAAACCAGCACCAATTTCAGCCGCACCAAGGCGTGGGATCTGTTCGCCGACATGACCTTTGAGGTCAGCGACCGGTTCGAGATCGGTGGCGGCATCCGCTACAGCCGCGACGACAAGCGGACCAGCTACACCGCGTCGGTCCAGAATGGCCGATCGATCCTCGGCGGGTTCATCGGCGCGCTCAGCCAGGCCGATCCGACGCGGACCGCCTTGCTCAATGCACTGGCAGCGCCGGGTGCGGCGAATATTCCGCAATCGGCGCTGTATCCGGTGCCGATGTTCGGCCTCGGCCTTCAGCCGACTGCGAACAATGGCGATGTATTCGCGCAGACCAACGATAATGGTGGCTTCACCTGGCGCGCGACCGCGCGTTACGAGCTCAGCCCGCAGGCGAGCGTCTATGCCAATTATGCGCGTGGCCGCCGGCCCGAAGTGCTCGGTGTCTCCCCGCCCGCAGCGCCGGGCGGCGCGGCGCGCTTCAACCTGCTCCCCGCCGAAACCGTCGACAGCTTCGAGATCGGCCTGAAGACCGAGTTGCTCAACCGCACGCTGTTCTTCGATGGCGCAGCTTTCTACTACGACTACAGCAACTTCCAGACGACAGAGCAGGTCGGCACCAGTTTCGTCACGGTCAACGCGGGCAAGGCGCAGAGCTATGGCTTTGAGGGACAGCTGCGCTGGAACCCGGCCGATTGGGTCAATCTGTTCGCGACCTATGCCTATAACCATAGCCGCTTCAAATCGGGTGCCCGCGACGGCAACCGCTTTCGCCTGTCGCCCGATCACAGCGCTTCGGCGGGCGTGACGTTGCGCGGTGATGTCGGCCCGGTCGCGATCGACTTCACCCCGGACGTGACGTGGCAGTCGAGCGTGTTCTTCGACGACGACAATGATCTGGCGCGTCTCCAGACCGGCAATTTGATCCCGGACACGATCCAGGACGAGACGCAGGGCGCCTATGCCACCGTCAATGCGCGGATCGGGATCGAGACCGCCAATGGCCGCTGGCGGATCGAGGGGTTCGTCACCAACCTGTTCGACAAGGAATACATCAAGGACGCGGGCAATACCGGCGACGGCCTTGGCCTGCCCACCTTTATCGCGGGCGAGCCGC
Source organism: uncultured Stakelama sp. (assembly GCA_964496045.1). Taxonomy (GTDB): domain Bacteria; phylum Pseudomonadota; class Alphaproteobacteria; order Sphingomonadales; family Sphingomonadaceae; genus Sphingomonas. The sequence goes on along the minus strand of CAZBYE010000181.1, from coordinate 490 downwards.
GGATGTGGGGGGCGTCGGTCACGCTGCGGCTGGGGGGGAAGTAACGAGGCTCCTTTCCTACCGTCTCTCCGTCACCCCGGCCTTGTGCCGGGGGCCACGGGGAGGCGACTCCCGGACAAAAGGCGAAAAGTCAGCCGGTGAGGCTGAGTGGACCCCGGCACAAGGCCGGGGTGAAGGTGGAAAGAGCGGCGAAAGGCTGGCGGTTCTGGCGCCAGTCCGTCCTAGCCTGCAGCCATCCGCTGCGCGTCTTCTTCCACCAGCCGCTCGAGCGTGGTGAGCGGAACGGCGCCGCGGCGGATCACCTCATGGAATTGCTTGAGGTCGAACTTCGCCCCCGCGATCTCCTGCGCCTTCTTGCGCGCGCGGACCCAGCTGGTGTGGCCGATCTTATAGCTACACGCCTGCCCCGGTTGGGTACAGTAGCGCTCGATCTCGCGCTGCGAGCGCGGGCGGGCAAAGCCGACGGTGTTGACCATATAGTCGGTGGCCT
>CAZBYE010000180.1:0-6817 GCA_964496045.1 uncultured Stakelama sp. | reverse complement strand
GAACGCGATCGTCGGCAATGGCGGCAAGGAAAGCGCCTGCGGCTGGTGCAAGGACAAATGGGGCGTCAGCTGGCAGATCACGCCGAAGAAGCTGATGACGCTCATTTGGGAAAACCCCGATCCCGCCGCGAGCAAGCGCGCGATGGATGCGATGATGACGATGCGAAAGATCGACATCGCCACGATCGAGGCCGCCGCTGGCGCAACTGTCAACGCCTGAGGAGCCGTATCCATGTCGTTCCAAGCCTATCTCAACACCATTGAACAAAAGACCGGCAAGTCGCCGACTGACCTGCGCATAATGGGCGCCGAACGCGGCTGGACCGCGGGCACGACGCTTGCAGACGGGGTCAAGCCAATGGCGATCGTCGCCACGCTCAAGGATGAGCTGGGGCTCGGCCATGGCCATGCGATGGCCGTCGTCGCCCTGCTCAAAGGATTGAAGAAGGAGGGCGACGCGTGACCCTCCGCCTCCACTACCACCCCTTCGCGCAATATTGTCAGAAGGTGCTGATCGCGCTCTATGAGCATGATCTGCCGTTCGAGCCGGTGTTCGTCGATCTCGGTAACCCCGATCATCGTGCGGCGCTCGCTCGCGTCTGGCCCTTCACCAAATTCCCCGCGCTCGAAACCGGCGACGGTACCGTACTCGGCGAGTCCGGGGTGATCGTCGAATATCTCGACACCCTCGCCCCCGCCCGCACCCCGCTGGTGCCCGAAGACCGGCTCGCGGGGCTTGAGCCGCGCACGCTCGAACGGGTGTTCGACAATTACATCGCCGACCCCCTCACCCGGCTGGTGCTTGCACAGCTGATGGGCAAGCCATGCGACGGGGATGCGGATCGTGCGCTGATCGCAACCGCCTATGATTTCCTCGAAGCGCGGCTGCCCGGTCGCACATGGGCAGCGGGCGCGGACTTCGGACTTGCCGACTGCGCCGCCGCGCCCGCGCTCTTTTACGCCAACCTCATGGTCCCGATCGGCGATCGTCCGCTGCTCGCAGATCTGTTCGCCCGGTTGCGCGCCCGCCCCTCGATCGCTCGCGTGATCGATGAAGGCCGCCCCTATCGCCCCGGCACGCCCTTTGAGTGGCCTGAGGGCTACTGAACAAGAACAAGGAGAATAGCATGTCAGCCACCCCGCAACCCGCCCAGCTTGAGATCACCGGTTTCAACTGGGTGCCCGATTTCGCCCGCGGCTTCGTTCGCGATCTTCGCCCGCGCTGGGCGTGCGAGGAGATCGGCCTGCCCTATTCGATGCGGCTCCTCAACGCCGCCGGGCCGCGCCCCGAAGCCTATTACCGCGAACAGCCCTGGGGTCAGGTACCGGCGCTTGTGGATCAGGGCAGCGACCTAAACCTGTTCGAAAGCGGCGCGATCCTGCTCCACATCGGCGAGAAGGACGAACGGTTGCTGCCCCGCGACCCACAGGGCCGCGCGACCGCGATCAGCTGGCTGTTCGCCGCCTATAACAGCGTCGAGCCGACGGCCTTCGAACTCTCGAACATCGAGATTTTCTCGGCCGGCGAACCATGGGCGGAACTTCGCCGCCCCAGCCTCATTGAATTCGCGGGCCAGCGGCTCGACCGGCTCTCCGCGGCGATCGACGGGCGCGAATGGCTCGCGGGCCAGTTCAGCATCGCCGACATCGCGATGGCGACCGTGCTGCGCGATATCGAAGGCAGCGGTCTGCTGGAGGAACGCCCCGTTCTGATGGCGTATCTGGAGCGTGCCATCAGCCGCCCCGCCTTCAAGGCCGCGCTTGCCGCGCAGCTCGCGGATTTCAAACCGTCCCCCGCTGCGGCGGCCTGAATCAAGACCCATACGTCCAAAGGAGAGAGAAGATGACCTTTGTCGAAGGATTCCTCACCCCCGTCCCCACCGCGAACAAGGACAAGTACAAGAAGCACGCCGAAAGCGCCGTGGAGTTGTTCCAGAACCTCGGCGCAACCCGCTTCGTCGAAGCCTGGGGCGACGACGTGCCCGACGGCAAGACCAACGATCTCAAGAAAGCCGTCGACCTCAAGGATGATGAGACCGTGCTGTTCAGCTGGCTCGAATATCCTGACAAGGCGACGCGCGACGAAGCCAACCGTAAGATGATGGAAGATCCCGATCTCGGGAATATGGAGATGCCGTTCGACGGCAGCCGTATGATCTTCGCCGGGTTCGAATCGATTGTCGATGTCGGCTCTTCGGAAGGCGCCACCTATCTGGACGGCTATGTGCTGCCGGTGCCCAAGGCGAACAAGGACGCTTATCGGGATCTGGCGCAGCGGATGACCGACGTCTTCACGGAGTTCGGCGCGCTGCGTGTGGTCGAGGCGTGGAGCGACGATACGCCCGATGGCACCAAGACCGACTATAACCGCGCCACGCTCAAGAAGGACGACGAGGCGGTGGTCTACAGCTGGATCGAGTGGCCCGACAAGGCGACCCGCGACGCCGGCTGGGAGAATTTGATGAAGGACGAGCGGATGCAGCGCCAGGAGGAGTCGCCCTTCGACGGCCAGCGGATGATGTGGGGCGGTTTCGCGCCGATCCTCGACACCAAGGCCTGAGCCCCCGCGCGGGGCGGTGCCGGATCCCTTGCCCGGCACCGCCCCGCCACCTGATCGAGGAACCATGTCATGACCAATCCGAACGGAAGCTGGATCTGGTACGAGCTGCTGACGACCGACGCGGACGCCGCGATCGATTTCTACAGCCAGATCGTCGGCTGGACCCCGAGCAAATTCCCCGGCGACGGGATCGACTACACCATCATGTCGGCGGGTGAGGACAGCGTCGCCGGAATCATGAAGAACCCGATGCCCACCGCGCCCGCCTGGCTCGGTTATGTCGGCGTCGATGATGTCGACGCGACCGTCGCGAAGATCGAATCGCTCGGCGGCAAGACTCATATGCCGCCTACCGACATGCCGGGCGTCGGCCGTATGGCGATGGTCGAGGATCCGCAGGGCGCGCATTTCTACGTCATGCGCGGCGAGAGCCCCGAGGACAGCAAGGCCTATGGTCGGATGGAACTCGGCAAGGGCAGCTGGAACGAGCTGCAGACCACCGACGATGCCGCCGCGCTCGACTTTTACGGCCAGATATTCGGCTGGAAGAAGGCGGGCGCGATGCCGATGCCGTGGGGCGACTACAGCTTCCTCACGCCCGGCGGCGAGGACGAGGTGTGGGGCGCGATGATGCCGCGCGAGAAGCCAGAGAATCCAGTCAGCTGGAACTTCTACTTCCGGGTGCCCGACATCGAGGTGGCGCACGCGAAGGTGAAGGAACTGGGCGGCGCCCCGTTTCACGATCCCATGGAAGTCCCCGGCGGCGAACGCGTCTTCTTCGCCACCGATCCGCAGGGCGCGACCTTCGGCCTCGTCGCGCCGAAATAGCATCAACGGGCGGGGCGGAGCGTCCGCACATCTTGACAAAATCTCCTAGTGTGGTAGTAGGAGATCAGATGCGTGAAGCGGACACCGTCCCCGCCTCGACTACCGGACACCCGGTCTGGCAACGCCTTTCCCGTTACGAAATCGGCCCGCTCGAAGCCTCGCTCTCCTTTGCCGCACGCCTCGCGCGCGACAATGGCTGGAGTGCCGCGATGGCGGCACGCGTGATCGAGGAATATCGCCGCTTCGCTTTCCTCGCGGCGACCGGCGCGGCACAGGTCACCCCGTCCGACGCGGTCGATCAGGCGTGGCACCTCCACCTCACCTACACCCGCGACTATTGGGAGCGCTTCTGTCCTGATGTTCTGGGCAGGCCGCTCCACCACGGCCCCACCACCGGCGGGCCGGTCGAGCGCAACCGCTTCTTCGCGCAATATGCCGACACGTTGGCCCGGTACGAGGCCGCGTTCGGCAAGCCACCGCCTTCCGATATCTGGCCAGCAGCCGCGCAACGGCTGCTGGACGATCCCCGCGCGCGGCGGGTGCATCCGCGCGACGCGATCCTCCTTTCACGCCAGCAGGCCGCGCTGCTCCTGCTGGCATTCATCGGGCTGATCGCGCTCGCGCTTTTCCTGTGGGTTCAGCTTGGCTGAACCCCGGCGCCAGCCCGCTCCCCCACCCGGCCACCCAGCGCCAGCATTCTATGGGTGGCCGGGTGGGGGAGCGGGCTGGCGCCGAAACCGGTTCGGCTTTGCCGAACCCATCAAGGGAGTGACCTGATATGTCTCTCGGCCCCCTCGACTGGACCGGCGGACCCTTCCTCATCCTCTACATCGTCCTGCTGGTCACCGTGGTGATCGCCGGGATGCTCATCCCCGCCTGGCAGCTGCCCGAAGGCCGCCGCCAAAAGGTAAGCGATCCCGACCAGCTCGCCTTCCTCGCCGGCGGCCGTGCCCGCTTCGCCGACAGCATCGTCGCGCGCCTGCTCTCCGCGCGCGCGCTGGTGATGGATGGCAAGGACAAGCTCGACATACGGATGCGCAACGGCGCCACCACCGCCGAAAACAGCGTCCTCGCGCTCACCGCGCCGCTCGACTGGTCTCGGATCGAGCGCACGTTGCGCCCGACCGCGGACAGCCTGAACGACCGTCTTCAACGCTCGGGCCTCATGCTCACCAGCGGCGAGCGCGCCAACCTGCGCTACTGGGCGCTGCTACCTTACCTCACGCTGCTGATGTTCGGCGCGACCAAATGGTTCATCGGCGAAGCCCGTGACCGTCCGATCGGTTTCCTCACGGTTCTGCTGATCATCACCGCGATCCTCGCGCTGATCCGCGCCCTCTCTATCCCCAAGCTTACCGCCGCCGGCATCGCCGCGCTCGGCGACGCGCGCGAGGAGGCCGACCGCATCCGCCGCGCCCCGCTCGCCGGCGAGGTCGGGCTGGCGGTAGCCCTGTTCGGAACCGGAGTGCTGGTCGGTTCGGAGTTTGGCGCCTTCCACACCATGCGCGCCGCGAGTGGCGGCGACGGCGGCTCCTCGGGCGGAGACGGCGGCGGCGATGGCGGGGGTTGCGGTGGCGGCGGGTGCGGAGGCTGCGGCGGCTGAGCGCGTCACCTTGCCCCTCGTTCGTGCTGAGCTTGTCGAAGCGCAGCCCTTCGACAGGCTCAGAGCGGACGGACCTTCGGGATCAGGCGAAGGCCGGCGACGATTTGAGCTGCTGATACGCCTCGATCACCCGTTGCAGCATCGCCTCCTGGCTACGGTCCCCGCCATTGCGGTCGGGATGGTATTTCCGCACCAGCTCCGAATAGCGGCGGCGCAGCGCCATCCGATCGGCATCGACCTCCAGCGCCAGCGTACGCAGCGCCTCGCGGTCCTTGCCCGACAAGGATTTCCCGTCCTTGCGCTCGGCGGGCATCGCGTTGCGCCAGCGGGCGCCGATTGCGTCGAGCGGATCGCTGAAGTCGGCCCAGCGCGGCGGCCGGTCCGAGCCCCCGGTCGCGAAGGCCCGCGTCTCGCGCTCCCACCCCGCCAGCGGCCGCTGCGCGTCATGGATCTCGTCAGGGCTCATCCCGGTGAAGAAGTTGTAGCCCGAATTGAATGCGCGGACATGGTCGAGGCACAGCCAGCGATACTCGCCGGGCTGGTCGCTCGGGCGCCGGTCGCTCAGCAGCGGGGCGCGAAACTCACCCGGCTCGCCGCAGCCCGGCTCTGCGCACGGCCTGCCGGGCGCCTCCACCCGACCGTGGAAGCGCGTATTGGGACGATATTTCGGCGGCTGACGAGACACTCGAACTCCGGGTAGAAAACCGCCTATATAGGCGCGATGACCCATCCCGCCACCGGCCCCGCGGCCGCAGAAATCACCGCTCGCCTCACCACGGCGCTCGCCCCGTCGAAGCTCGACGTGATCAACGACAGTGCGAAGCATCGCGGCCATATGGGCGACGATGGCAGCGGCGAATCGCATTTCACTGTCGTGATCGAGAGCGACGCCTTTACCGGCAAGTCCCGCCTCGAACGCCAGCGCATGGTCAACCGCGCGTTGGGCGACATCATGGTGGAGCGCGTCCACGCGCTCGCGATCCGCGCGACCGCGCCCGGCGAAGCATGAGCGAGCGCACACCGCGTCCTGCTTCACGCATTCTGCTGACCGATCCTGTCGGGCGCGTGCTGCTGTTCCGTTTCACGCCGGACGATCGCCCGCCCTTCTGGTGCACGCCCGGCGGCGCGCTCGATCCCGGCGAAAGCTATGCGGAAGCCGCCCGGCGCGAGTTGCGCGAGGAGACGGGCTTCGACCTCGATTGCGGACCTGAAGTCGCCCGCCGGCAGGTCGAGTTCGTGACGATCGAGGGTGTCCCGGTCAGCGCCGACGAACGCTATTTCGCGGTGCGCACCGAAACCACCGTGATCGACAGCGACGGCCATACCGATCTCGAACAGCGTGTGATGCGCGAATGGCGCTGGTTCGACCGCGCCGAGCTGGACCAGCATGACGAACCCTATTTCCCCGAGGATCTCGGGACGATGCTCACCCTGACGGAGGCACGATGATGACCGACGATCTCTTCACCCACACCATCCTGCCGACCACCCACGATCTGGGCGGGTTCAAGGTTCATCGCACCCTGCCCTCGCGTCCTCGGACGATGGTCGGCCCGTTCATCTTCTTCGACCAGATGGGTCCCGCGCATCTCGAGGTCGGCACCGGCATCGACGTGCGCCCGCATCCGCACATCAACCTTGCCACCGTCACCTATCTCTTCGCCGGCGCGATCGACCATCGCGACAGCATCGGCACCTTCGCGACGATCGAACCGGGCGCGGTCAATATGATAACCGCCGGCAACGGCATCGTCCATTCCGAGCGCTCGCCTCAGGCCCAGCGCGACGCGGGTCCCGAGCTCTCGGGCATCCAGACCTGGCTCGCG
>CAZBYE010000179.1:0-6874 GCA_964496045.1 uncultured Stakelama sp. | reverse complement strand
AAGTCGGCCAGCAGTTCAGCGTGACCCGCGAACGTATCCGTCAGATCGAGGCCAAGGCGCTGCGCAAGCTCAAGCACCCGAGCCGCTCGCGGAAAATGCGGTCGTTCCTCGACCAGTAAGGTCCGATCGACAGACACAAGGAAAAGGGCGGGTCATTCCCGCCCTTTTTCATGTAGGAAGCGCATCGGGAGGGCGACATGCCGGACGATCCAGCGCTGATATTGCGGGACCTGCTCACGGATGCAGAGGCGCTCCAGACCTCGATGCTACTCACGATCAACGGAACGACCGAAGATCATGCCAAGTGGGTGACGTTCAAGCGGACAGCGCGCGAGTATAACGACATTGCAGCGCGCTTCGCCCATGCCACGGGCCAGCAGATGACGGCATACAATCTGGAGAACATGCGGTCCCATCTGGATACGCTGTGGCCCGTTCAGAAGGAAATATTCGAGCAAGTATACCAGGACGTACTAAAAATCCTCGGACGGATCAGTAACCGTCTTTCTCCGGGCTCTCCACCGACGGGTTTTGACAGTCTGCTGCACCCGGACATTCGCTTGGCATCGATCGCCCATTACCAATCCGGCGACTATCGAAACGCGGTTCTTGATGGAATTCTTGCCATTTCCGATAAGATCAGATCCCTGACAGGCCTCGACCTAGATGGAGACAAGCTGTGTAACACCGCATTCTCCGTCAACAATCCGCTGCTCATCTTGAGCGAAATCGAGACCGAGTCCGGAAAGAACGATCAGGTCGGATTCATGGAGATATTCAAGGGCGTTTATCGCGGCGTACGCAACCCAAAGGCGCATAGCCTGACTCATGATCTGGACCACGCAAAGGCCGGTCAGTACCTCGTCATGCTCAGCCTTCTCATGCGCCGTATTACGGAGGCGAAGGCAGTCGCGGCGCCTTAGTTTCTACTCCAGCGTATCCCCGTATCGCCGCACCGCGATCACCGCGAACACCCCGCCCAGCGCCGCGAGGATCAGAAGCTGTGTCAGCGCCTCGCTAGGGTACCAGCCCTTGAGCATCACCCCGCGCACCACGCGCAGATAATGGGTGACGGGCAACAGCTCGCCCAGCCACTGCGCCCAGCGCGGCATTCCGGCATAGGGGAACGCAAAACCCGACAGCAGGATGCTCGGCAGGATGTAGAAGAAGCTCATCTGCATCGCCTGCATCTGCGTCTTGGCGAAGGTCGACAGGGTGAAGCCGAGCAGCAGGCTCACGGTGATGAACACCAACGTCGCGAGCGCGAGCAGCCACGCCGCGCCCGCAAAGGGCACGTGGAAGATCAGCCCCGCCAGCACGACGATGATCACCGTCTGCGCCGCGCCGATCAGGACATAGGGCAGGATCTTGCCCGCCATCACCTCCATCGGGCGCAACGGCATCGCGAGCAGATTCTCCATCGTCCCGCGTTCCCGCTCGCGGGCAACCGCGATCGAGGTCATCATCACCATCGTCATCGACAGCACCACGGCGAGCAGGCCGGGCACGATATTGTGGCTGGTGATCCCCTCGGGATTGTAACGGCGCTGGATCACCACCTCGACCGGGGACGGCGTCGCGGCGCGCGCGGTAAGCGGCCCGATCAGGTCGTGGCGCAGGCCCGACAGCACCGCTTGCTCCACCGCAGCCGTCGCATTGCCGGTGGCAGCCGGATCTGTGGCATCGGCCAGCACCAGCAACTGCGGTCGCTCGCCACGGATCAGGTCGCGGGTGAAGTTGCTCGGCACGACGATCAGGAACTGCACCGAGCCGCGGCGCAACATCGCCTCCCCCTCGCCCGGCTTGTTCACCGGAACCAGCTCGAAATAGCTGCTCGCCCGCAGTGAGCTTTCGACCGTCCGGGTGATCGAACTATGGTCGTTCATCTCGATCGCGGCGCGCAAATGGCGCGGATCGTTGTTGATCGCGAAGCCGAACAGGATCAGCTGGACCAGCGGCAGGCCCACCGCCATGCCGAAGGTCAGCGGGTCGCGGCGCAGCTGGTGCACTTCCTTGACCAGCACGGCCCAGATGCGCCGCCAGGCGAGGATGAAGCCCTGCGTCATGCGCGCGGCTCCGTGCTGTTATCGGTCGCGCCGCGCATCAGGTGGATGAATACATCCTCCAGCGTCGGCTCGGTCTCGCGCCAGCTGATCTCGGGCGCAACCTCAGCGACCGCCGCCCGCAGCGCCGCCATGTCGCGGCCACAGACATGCACCGTCGGCCCGAACGCCGCCGCCATCGCCACGCCCGGCGCCTTCTCCAGCTTCGGAGCGAGCCGGTCGGCACCCGGCCCCTCCCCGGCCAGCGCGACAAGACCCGACTGCGCGACGATCTCGTCCGCCGTGCCGCGCGCCAGCAGTACGCCATAGGCAATATAGGCGATGTCGTGGCACCGCTCCGCCTCGTCCATATAGTGGGTCGAGACGAGCACGGTCGTGCCCTCGGCCGAAAGCATGTGCACCTGATCCCAGAATTCGCGCCGCGCGAGCGGATCGACGCCGGCTGTGGGCTCGTCGAGCAGCAGGATTTCGGGATCGTGCAGCACGCAGGCGGCAAGCGCGAGCCGCTGTTTCCACCCGCCCGACAAGGTGCCGGCAAGCTGGTCGGCGCGCGTCTCGAGGCCGAGCCGCTCGAGCGCCGCGTTCACCCGCTGCGTCTTTGCGTCGAGGCCATAGGCGTCGGCGACAAAGGCCAGATTCTCGCGGATCGTCAGATCCTCGAACAACCCGAAGCGCTGGGTCATATAACCGATCCGGCGCTTGATCAGTTCGCGCTGGGTGAGCAGGTCCATCCCCAGCACCTCGCCGCCCCCGCCATCGGGGATCAGCAGGCCGCAAATCATCCGCAGCGTGGTGGTCTTGCCCGATCCGTTCGGGCCGAGGAACCCGCAGATGCGCCCGCGCCCGACCTCAAGGCTGACCTTGTCGACCACCGTCCGGTTGCCGAACCTTTTGGTCAGCCCCTCGACCGAGATCGCCGCGTCACTCACCGCGGTTGCACCTCAACCGGCAGGCCCGGCCGCAGTTTCTCGACCCCGCTGTCCGGATAGGCCTCGACCAGAAAGACCAGTTTCGAGCGGGCACGTTCGCTGTAGATCACCGGCGGCGTGAACTCGGCCTGCGGCGCGACATAGCGCACCGTGGCAACCACCGGTCCATCGCAACCATCGCAGGTTACAGCGACCTTCGATCCGGGCTTCAGCGCCGACACCACCCCCTGCGGCGCGTAGAAGCGGATCTTCACCCGGCCGGGGGGCAGCAGCCGCACGACCGGCGTATTGGCCGTCACCCACTCGCCGGGATTGAAATAGGTCTGCTCGACCAGCCCCGCGGCGGGCGCGACCGGTGCGATCTCCTCCCCGCGCCGGCTCTGCGCCGCGATCGCAGCGCTTGCCGCCGCGATCTGCGCATCGGCAGCGGCAATCTGATCCGTTCGGCCGGGAAGCTCGCCCGACGCCTCGCTCGCCTGCGCCTGGCTCAGCGATGCGCGGGCGCTCTCGGCCGCTGCACGCGCCGCGTCGAGCTGAACTTTGGTCGCGAAACCGCGCTGGGCGAGCGTCGCGATCCGCTGGTAATCGCGCGCCGTCCGCGTCACCTCGGCGCGCGCCGCCGCCTGCTGCGCACGCGCAATGTCGAGTTCGGCGGGCCGCTGCCGCGCCTTGGTCAGGTCGTCGCGCTGCGCCTGTGCGGAGGCGAGCTGCGCCTGAAGCCGTTTCAGCTCCGCTTCGGTCGTCGCGGCGTTGAGCGCGAACAGGGCCTGCCCCGCCGCGACCTGTCCGCCGCGCTGGACGTTGAGCGCGGCAAGCTGGCCCGATACCGGCGCCGCGACCTCGATCGCCTCGCCCTCCACATAGCCGAGCCAGGGTTCGGGTCCTTGCTCGCGTCCGAATGCCCACCAGATCAGCGCGGCAATCGCCGCGATCCCGATCACCGCTACAGGCAAGATCCGCTTCACGTTCGCTCTCCCGTCACAAGCCCATGCAGGATCACATCGATATGCGAGGCGGCAAGCGCCGCCATATCCACCGGCTTCGCACCGACCGGCTCGAATACCGTCTTCCACAACGCACCGAGCAGCAGCGCCCCCGCAATGCTCCGCGCCGTCAGATACGGGTCGACTCGCCGGAAGCTCCCATCCGCAACGCCCCGCGCGACGATGTCCGCGACCAGCTTAAGTATCCGGTCCACTGCACGATCATGATAAGTCCGCGCCATCTCCGGAAAGTTCCCGCCCTCGCCGATCACCAGACGCGGGAGGAACGCGATCTCCGGCTCGGCCAGTTGCTTTGCACCGAAACGAATCAACGCGTCGAGCTGCGCGGCCGGAGCCGCCGACTCCATCTCGGGCGGAAGCGCTGCGGGCAGCCGGGTCTCCAGCATCCAGTCCACCAGTTCGCGGAACAGTGCCGCCTTGTCCTCGAACTGCAAGTACAGCGCCGCCTTCGAGATGCCGACGCCCGTTGCGACATCCTCCATGCGCGTTCCCGCATAGCCTCGTGCCGCAAACTCGATGCGGGCGGCGTTCAGAATCGCCTCGCGGCGATTCGGCGGAGTACGGCGCGGCATGGATAATAAATAACTGACCGGTCAGTTATTGTGAAGCCTTTGCTCGACCGATCGCACCGGGCGATCCCTTCACCGTGGTAAACTCGATATCAACCAGGTCTTTACGTGCTTCGGTATAGACCTGTGGTCCACAGCAGTTCCCGCAGGTGCCGGATACCCCGGCGCGGATCAGGCATGGGGATCGAATGGCTTTGGAGTCGGTGCAAACGGCGGGGCTTGGTGGCGCTTCGGGCACTCTGACGGCGCTTGTCGCCGCGGATGGCAGCGCCAGCCATCGCTTCCTGACGCGGTTGACCACCGGCATCGCGCCAATGCGCGATCTGGCCGATGCCGTGCACATGATCTGCCTGCTCCATGCGCGCCACCCCGATGTCGTCGAGCAAGCCGCATCGCATTCGCGCGAGTCCGCCACCGCAGGCTGGATGGCGCAGGCGACGGAAGGCTTCGCGGCCGAGCGCGCGTTCATCGTCCGCCTCGTCGCTGCTGCAGGGCCATTGCCCAGCACGCCCGGCCAGGCCCAGTCCGAAGCAGCCATTGCCGCCCAGCGTCACGCACTCGACATGCTTGCCCAGTCGGATCGCACCGGTTGTGCCGACGGCACCGCAATCGCACTCGTGCTGGACTGGCCCGCGATCCGGGGCCTCCTCGGCATCGCGGCCGGGCGCCTCGGCCTCGATTCCCCCGAATCGCTTCTGCCCCCGGTGCACGAGAGCGCGACCGTGATCGACGCGCTCGCCGCCACACTACCCGCCGAGCGCGCGATGCTGTTCGGCGCGCAACAGATGCTGGCGCAGCATCGTGGCATTTGGGATGTGCTCGAGGCCCGCGCATCCGCCCGCGACATGCTCTGATCCTGAGAGGGGCGGGATGCGACCCCTCGCACCCCGCCCCTCTCGATCAGCTCTTGCGTTCGCTGCAGCTCGAAACCTTCTTCTCGTCCGCATCGGTGCCGCCGACCTTTCCCCCGTAGAGAGTGCCCTCCGGACCCTTGGTCCCCCATACCCAGTTCTTTCCCGGTTAGCCCCCTTGCTCGGTGAACTTGTTTGCACCGACTGCCGCCTTACCTCCGGCACGGTCATAGCTCTTGTCGCCGATCGTCAGCTTCGCCTTGGGCGCCGCACCGCTATTGTCATAGACCGCGCTCAGCAACAGCGCAGGCATACAGTCATAGCCCACGGTCACCGGGGCAGTCGCCATTACGTTGCCGGGCGCGACCGACTCATTGGCCGTCAGGGCAGGCTCGCTCGTATTCGCCGGCGCGGTCTCGCTCTTCTTCCCGCACCCGGCAAGGAGCGCGAGAGCGAGGACAGGCGAGCTGGCAAGAAGGATTCCGGAGTACGACTTGGGCATCGGACGTTCCTCTCTGTTGGGGCGCGGAGTCGAACCGCGCGCGAACACTACGAAAGCGCTACCCTGCTGGCAAACCGCTTGCGTCCATGTGTTCAATCCCGCTACCCGCATACCCGATCTTCCAATTACGGCGAGGGCAGGAATGCGCTTCGAAGGCACCCAGAGCTATGTCGCGACCGATGACCTCAAGGTCGCGGTCAATGCCGCGGTCACGTTGCGCCGTCCGCTGCTGGTGAAGGGTGAGCCGGGCACCGGCAAGACAGTGCTGGCGTATGAAATCGCCAAGGCGGTCGGTGCCCCGCTGATCGAATGGAACGTCAAGTCGACCACCAAGGCGCAGCAGGGCCTCTACGAATATGACGCGGTTGCGCGGCTGCGCGACGGCCAGCTCGGCGACGAGCGCGTCCACGACATCTCCAACTATATCCGCAAGGGGAAATTGTGGGAGGCCTTCACCTCCCCCACCCTGCCCGTGCTGCTGATCGACGAGATCGACAAGGCCGATATCGAGTTCCCGAACGACCTGCTCCAGGAACTCGATCGCATGGAATTCCATGTCTACGAGACTGGCGAGACCGTCCGCGCGGCCGAGCGCCCGATCGTCGTCATCACCAGCAACAACGAGAAGGAACTGCCCGACGCGTTCCTGCGCCGCTGCTTCTTCCACTATATCAAATTCCCGGATCGCGAGACGATGCAGGCGATCATCGACGTGCACTTCCCCGGCATCCAGAAGATCCTCGTCAACAAGGCGATGGATATCTTCTACGACGTTCGCGACGTACCGGGGCTGAAGAAGAAGCCGAGCACGAGCGAACTGCTCGACTGGCTCAAGCTCCTCCTCCACGAGGACATGCCGCTCGAGGTGCTGCAGAACCGCGATCCGACCAAGGCGATCCCGCCGCTCCACGGCGCGCTGCTCAAGAACGAGCAGGACGTGATGCTGTTCGAACGAC
>CAZBYE010000178.1:0-6889 GCA_964496045.1 uncultured Stakelama sp. | reverse complement strand
CCGCCCCGTCCCGTCCCGGCTGGTCGCGGGGGGCTGGGAACCGGTCGGGAAACGCGCGAAAACTGTGCGTCTTCGGATCGATCGCGCCGCGGAAGGTGCCGTTCGCGACCTCATGGTCGTTGCGCGTGTCGATCAGCACCGTGTCGGGATCGGCGATCAGCGCGTTCCAGTCCGCGGGCGCGACATAGTGACCGACATCGACCAGCGGATCGATATCGGGCTCGCCCATCGTCACGATCTCGCGCTTCAGGCGCACCTTTGTCCGGTGGAACGGCATCGTCGCGGCACGCGATTCCTTGACCTCGATCGCACCGCATCCGGGCAAAGTGCGGATATGGTCGAGCACGGCTTCGATCCCGGAATCGCTGCCCGCGATCGTTCCGTTGATCCCTTCGCGCGCGATCAGCAGCGTGCCGCGTACGCACTGCGCCGCGCACAACTCTGCGAGCCTGCCCCGAATGGCCGCCGGATCGTCGAACCGGGTGAACTGATAGAGCGCCGCGACGCGAACCGGCCCGGTCATCTCATCCCGCCGTGAACGCCGCCCCGAACAGCAGCACCGGCGCGTCGGACGGAGAAACCTGAAGGTCGCCGCCGCCCTGCGCGACGAGCTGATGCACCAGATAGGCCGCCGCCGCGCGCGGGGTGACCGGTGAGTCGCCGGTATCGCCGGTCAGCGCGCCGCGAAGCTCCTGATCGAGCACAATGCGCGGGCCGTCGGCACGCACCACGATCTCGACCGTGCCGTCGCGCGCCTCCGCACCGATATCGAGCTGGCCGCCGCGTACCAGAGCGTCGCCGCCGATCAGCGCAAGGTTGAGCAGAACCTTGATCACCTGTTTGGGCAGTACCGGATCCTCGACCATCCAGCCGATGGTGACGCGATGGTTGTCGCCGAACAGCCCCTCGATCGCCGCCTGCGCCTCGCGCGTGTCGACGGTGTCGCCGAACCCGCCCGCAGCACCAAAGGCGAGGCGGAAGAATTTGAGCTTGTTCGCGCTCGCCCGGGCGCTTTCCGCGAGCAGCTCGAGGCAGCGTGCGCGCATCTCGGGATCATTCTCGTCCGCCAGCAGCTCCAGCCCGTTGTTGAGCGCGCCCACGGGACTCAGCAAGTCATGGCACAGGCGCGAGCAAAGCAGGCTGGCGAAGTCGGTGGGCGAGATAGTCACATGATGCTCCGGCAATTCGCGCAACTCTTTGGCGCAGCAGCGCCCATGCCGCAAGCGAACGATCTTTCATCCGGCCCCGAAGCCCGATAGCCTCGTCCGAAACGGGCGGAGCGAATTCATGCAGCGAATGATAGTGACAGCGTTGACCGGATGGATGCTGGCCGGAGCGGTTCCGCTTCCGGCGCTGGCGCAGGAACGCCCGGCAGCGGTGGAGACGCTCCACATCGACAAGGGCCGGATCGATAACATGCTCGCCACGATGGTCGCGGGTGGTCGCGCCATCGGCGTGTCCGCGCTGGTGTGGAAGGACGGACGCGAAGCCTATTATGGCGAGCGCGGGCTTGCCGACCGGGAGGGCAACAAACCGTTCCGCCGCGACACGCTGGTTCAGATCTGGTCGATGACCAAACCGGTCACCGGCGTCGCGCTGATGCAGTTGTGGGAGCAGGGCAAGTTCCGGCTCGACGACCCGCTCGCGCGCTACCTGCCCGAGTTTGCGACGATGATGGTGCAGGAGGGCACGGACAAGGACGGCAAGCCGCTGTGGCGCCCTGCCAGCCGCCCGATCACGATCCGCGACATCCTGCGCCACACGGCGGGCTTCGCCTATGGCGGCGGCCCGACCGCCGCGCATGCCGAATTCTTCGGCGCCGACCCGCTGAACCTGGACAATGATCTTGCCAAGTTCGGGCGCAGGCTGGCGCGAGTACCCCTGCTGGCGGACCCGGGCACCGAATGGCACTATAGCGCCGCGGTCGATGTCCAGGCGCTGCTGGTCGAGCACCTGTCAGGTATGAAGTTCGCCGACTATGTCCGCACCCACATCTTCGAACCGCTGAAGATGCGTGAAGCGGCGTGGCACCAGCCGATGGACCGCCTTCCCCGCCTCGCCGCCACCTATGTGAAGCAGAACGGCAAGTTCGCCCGCCAGGCCGACGAGATGACGCGCCGCGCCAATTTCCCCGGTGCAAAGCTGACCATGGGCGGTGCCGGCATCGTCGCACCGATCGACGATTACATGCGCTTCGCCCGCATGCTGCTCAACGGCGGCGAGCTCGACGGCGCGCGGATCCTCAAGCCAGCGACGATCCGGCTGATGGCCACCGACCAGCTCGACCCGGCAATCAAGGAACGCGAATGGCTGATGGGTAAGATCGACGGCGGATTCGGGTTCGACTTCGCGGTGCGGACCGCGCGGCCCGACAAGCCCGAGCGCAATCGCGGCGCGGTCGGTGAATTCTTCTGGGACGGCATGGCCTCGACCTTGTTCTGGGTCGACCCGGCGAACCGCATGGCGGCGGTGTTCTTCACTCAGACGATCCCGTTCGACGCCACGCTCCACACCGATATCCGCAAGGCGGTATACGGCGCGGACTATCTCGGGCCACCGGGCAACTGAGGCGTCAGGTACAGCGCGTGTCGAAACCGGCGCGCGCGGCCAGCACCGTTTCCAGATTGGCCTCCGCCCAGCGCCAGACGCCGCAGAACGCCTCGCCCAGGCTCTCGCCCACCGGGGTGAGGCGGTAGTCGACGCGCGGCGGCACCACTGCATGCACGGTGCGGGTGACCATGCCGTCGCGTTCCATCCGCCGCAGCGTCTGGGTGAGCATCTTCTGGCTGATCTCCGGCACCAGCTTCGACAACTGCGTGAAACGCAACTCGCCATGCTGCTCCAGCGTCTCGAGCAGGATCATCGTCCATTTATCGGCAACGTTGCCGATCAGCTCGTTGACCAGCGCATCGACGCGTGGGTCGGCGGCATGCCATTCGCAGGATTTCGCAATACTCTCCATTGGGTGAGTATAAATCTTTCGGGTGCCTTCTTTCCAGTGGTTAGTGCAACGCTACATCGCCGCCTCTAACTCAGGAGGCATTTCCATGAAGCGCAGCGGCAACACCATCCTCATCACCGGCGGCGGATCGGGCATCGGCGCAGCGCTCGCGCAGCGCTTCCACGATGCGGGCAACACCGTCATCGTCGCGGGCCGCCGCCGCGATGCGCTGGAGGCGACGATCGCCGGAAGGCCAAACCTGCACGCGATGGTGCTGAATATCGACAGCCCGGAGGCAATCGAGGCGTTCGCCCGCGACCTGCTCGCCGCGCACCCCTCGCTCAACATCCTGATCAACAATGCCGGGATCATGCGGCATGAGGACATAGACACCCGCCGCGACCTTGCCGGAGCGGAGGCGACGATCGCGACCAATTTGCTCGGCCCGATCCGGCTGATCAACGCGCTGGTCGATCATCTGAAGGCGCAGGCGAACGCAGCGATCGTCAACGTGACCTCGGGCCTTGCCTTCGTGCCGCTCCCCGCTGCCGCGACCTACAGCGCGACCAAAGCGGCGATCCACAGCTACACCGTCTCACTTCGCGACATACTGGCCGGTCAGGTCGAGGTGATCGAGATGGCGCCGCCCGCGACGCAGACCGACCTGACACCGGGGCAGAGCAGCCGCGCCGGCTATCAGCCGCTCGAGGAATTCGCGGACGAGGTATTTGCGCTGTTCGGCCAGACGCCGACGCCGCGCGAAATCCTGGTCGAGCGCGTCAAGTTCCTGCGCAACGCCGAGATCGAGGGCCGGTACGACGCTGCGCTGGTGGCGATCACCGAACTGGCGACGGGCGACGGGCACTGACCCGCCGCCGCGAGGCGGGGTTCACACCCCGCGTCGCCCCTGCAGGAACTGCACAACGACCACGATCAATGCCACCACCAGCAGCAAGTGGATAAGGCCACCGGCAATATTGAGCGAAAAGCCCAGAAGCCAGAGGATCAGAATAACGACGGCGATGGTCCAGAGCATGTCAAATCCTTTTGTTACAAAGGAGTAACAAGACTGGCCGTCGAATGTTCCCTGCCTTTAGCTCACCGTTTCTTGCCGGGCTTGCTCGCTTCGTGCTCGGCATTCGCTCTGGCCTGTACCTTGGCCATGCGCCCGATCAGGTCGAGCGGTAGCGGCTTGCTCTTGGGCAGTTGCACCGCCGACTTGGTCATCTTGTACCCGGCGAGTTCGTCCTTGAACGTCTCGAACGCGGCACTCGGCGGCGGGCACGACAGGTTGAAGTGCTTCGCATAGGCCGAGATGTAGAAGATCCAGCCGTGATAGAAGAAAGCCGGGATCTGATAGCTGATCCGCTCCTCCGCCTCGGGAACGGCCGCCATGATCGTCTCGCGGAGCGCCTGCAGACCCGCGGCGTTCTCGCCGTCGAAGGTGGCGATATACTGGTCGATGGTCCTGAAATCGGTCTTCGCCAAGATCCTGCTCCTCTCGCTCGATCGTCGCGCGGCAACCTGCCTTAAGCGGGTTCTCATCGCCAGATCGATGAAACGGAAGCCCCTTCGGCAGCGCACACGGAGCCGCCTGCGCAAGTCTGGGGCGATTTGTCCAATGGAAACCTGCCGGGCGCGTTCATAGATAGGTGACATGAGCCAAGACAGCGTGATCGAACGACGCAGGATCGACGAGGACAGTCTTCGCGAGCTGGTTGGGCAATTCTATGCCCGCGTCCGCGCCGATGCGGAACTTGGCCCGGTCTTCAATGATGCGATCCATGACTGGCCCCAGCATCTCGATCTGCTCACCGACTTCTGGTCGTCCGTGATGCTGTCCAGCGGCCGCTACAAGGGCCGGCCGGTGCCCGCGCACCACAAGCACGCCGCGCGGATCAGCCCTGAGCTGTTCGACCGCTGGCTCGCTCTATGGGACGAGACCAGCAACGCGTTGATGGTGCCCGAAGCGGCGGCGGCATTGCAGGACAAGGCACGGCGTATCGCCGAGAGCCTGCAACTGGCGCTGTTCTTCCGGCTGCCAGAGCGCGGGGCCTGAACGAGCACGCGACTTGGCGATCCGCCGATCAGCTTAGTCCGGAAGGCAAGCCTTCGATGCGGATCTCATAGTCCTTCCCATAGTCCACATGCTGGATATCCAGCAGTCCCGGCCTGAGCTGCTTTCCGACCTTCAGATCGAAATGAACCGGCTCGAATCGTCCATGGATCGAACCGTTCGGAACCGCGCGCCACAGCCGCGCGCGCATCGAGGTTGCGATCAGCCAGAGCATGCCGTCGGGCGCGGCACCTTCCGCATCCCGTACCGACGGTGTGGGGTCGTCGGTCAGATGGGTGTGGTAGAAGCCCATGATCTGCAGCGCGTTGGCTTTGCGCTGCGCCTTGTACGCCGCGAGAAGCTGGGCTGGGTCGATTTCAAACGCGATTTCTGGTTCGGATGACACGTTGTTCGTGCGGTCCGCGGCCGTAATTCGATGCCCCCTCCCGCGGAGGATCCCACACTTCTCATGCGGACGCCCATATCTGCCGTCGCGATAGGATGCGTGAAGGACCGACCGCATGATCCGTAGGATGATGGCGCTTGAAATTTCGGGGTTCATTGCCATCTCCTACGACAATGAGTCCGGGGGTTTCCACATTAGAAGCGCGGATTGCGGACGCAGCCAATGGCTGGCGTCTCGACCGGGCTTTGGCGGATGCCCTCCCCACCTTGTCGCGTGAGCGGATCAAGGCGCTGATCTCGACCGGCAACGTCACCGGCCCCGACGGGCAGGTACGCGATCCCAAGAAGAAGGCGCCGGGCGGCGCGATGTTCCGCATCGACGTTCCCGAGCCGGCGGCGGCGCATAACGAGCCGCAGGACATCGAGCTGACGGTGGTGTTCGAGGACGAACATCTGATCGTCATCGACAAGCAGGCCGGCCTCGTCGTCCACCCTGCCGCGGGCAATTTCGACGGAACCCTGGTCAACGCCCTGCTCCACCATTGCCAGGGCAGCCTGTCGGGGATCGGCGGCGTGGCGCGACCAGGAATCGTTCACCGCATCGACAAGGACACATCGGGCCTGATGGTCGCGGCCAAGACCGATCGCGCGCATGTCGGGCTCGCCCGTCAGTTCAAGGCGCACTCGATCGACCGCCGTTACAAGGCGATCGTATCGGGGCGGCCGAAAACATCAGGCGGAACGGTCGACGCACCGCTCGCCCGGTCGCCGCAGAACCGCAAGAAAATGGCGATCGTCGCCGGTGGCAAGCGCGCGGTGACGCATTGGCAATTGTGTCAACTTCGTCAACTTCACGAGGCCGCTTTGGTCGAGTGCCGGCTGGAAACCGGGCGCACGCATCAGGTGCGCGTCCACATGGCCTCAATTGGCCACCCCTTGATCGGGGATCCTGTCTATGGCAGAACGAAAAAAGAACATCGTGAGCTGTTGGAAACCCTGGGTTTCCATCGTCAGGCCTTACATGCGGCACATTTGGGGTTTATCCATCCCATAGATAGCCGGGCTTTGGCCTTTGAAAGCCAAATGCCGCCCGACATGGAGGAACTGTTCCGCCAGCTTGTCGTATAGGTTTTCACTGACCCGTCTTCGGAGGGTCGCACATTGTCCTCGCCGCTTCAGGGGGGACGCGCAAAAGGGAGTAAGTAGATCATGGCAAGCGGAAGCAACGTCCCGGCGACGATCCCCGCACTCGGCGGTGAGCAGAGCCTCAACCGCTATCTGGCCGAGATCAAGAAGTTTCCAATCCTCGCGCCCGAGCAGGAATATATGCTCGCCAAGCGCTTTGAGGAGCATGGCGACACTGAGGCAGCGGCTCAGCTCGTGACCTCGCATCTGCGCCTCGTGGCGAAGATCGCGATGGGCTATCGCGGCTATGGCCTGCCGGTGTCCGAGCTGATCTCCGAAGGCAATATCGGCCTGATGCAGGG
>CAZBYE010000177.1:0-6899 GCA_964496045.1 uncultured Stakelama sp. | reverse complement strand
CCATAGATCGCGAAGAAGCTGAGCGCCTGCTCCTTTGCCGTCGGACCGCCGATGCCGATCGCATGATGGATCGCATTGAGGCCGCTCGCGCGGAAATCGGCGACCATCTTCTCGCTCATCGCTTTGGCGTAGAAGGCCGGATCGAACTCGATCTTGATCGGCGCGAGCATGTCGACGACCACCGACTGGCGGACCAGCTCGATCGCGCGCTTCGAATAGGTCTTGTTGCTGAACGGGCTGATCTGGAAGCTAGCACGCGCGACATGCGGTGCGGCGATGACCGTCATTCCCGCGGCACAGATCGCCTGACGACGCGTGACACGCATACGCAATTCCCCTCCGATGTATTTTCTAATTAGGAGGATATATGCCGATATAGAAACGTCAACACCTGATTAGCGCGCCTTCAGCGCGGGTCGGATAGCAGGCTGAATGGTGCATCGCGGATCCGCGACTCCGCGATGCGACGTCGAGAAATCTGACTCAGCCGCAAGGAAACGCAGCTTTCCCGAAAGTCAAAGATTGGCCAAATCCGTCTCTTTTTCGGTACTTAGTCCTAAGTGGAAATTGATTGTCCCAATCAGGACAGTATGCCACCATCCCAGGGACAGGAAGACAAGAGGAACCGTCAATAGTCGGTCCGCCTGACAGGGGAGAATCCGATGCATCGAGCCGTTTCGAGCCTTGCTGATCGCTTCGTGCAGGGAAGCAGCGTGACCGCCCTGGCGGCAGGATTGCTGATGGCTATGCCCGCCACCGCGCAGACCGCGCCATCGCCTGCTCCCGCCGGGCAGGAAGCCGGCGAGGCGGGCGAAGTCGTCGTCACCGGCTCGCGCATCGAGCGCGCCGGATTCGACCAGCCCACACCGACAACGGTGATCGGCGAGCTGGAGCTGCGCCAGGGCCAGCGTTCAAACCTGCAGCAAGTGCTGAACGATTCCCCGCAATTCCGTCCGACCACCACCACCCAGGTTTCGGCGGGCAACACGTCGAGCGGCAGTGCGCCGGTCGATCTGCGCGGCCTTGGCGCTGCCCGCACACTGACCCTGATCAACGGGCGCCGCTTCGTCGGGCAGAACAACCTCAACTATGTCCCCATGTCGCTGGTCGAGCGGGTCGAGGTCGTCACCGGCGGTGCGTCGGCGGCCTATAGCTCGGACGCGGTCGCAGGCGTGGTCAACATCCTGCTCAAGAACAAGGTCGAGGGCATCCATGTCGGCGTGCAGTCCGGCATCTCGTCGCGCGGCGACGGCTTTCGTTACGGTGCAGACCTCGCGCTCGGAACCGCCTTCGCCGACGGCCGCGGACAGCTGATGTTCGGTGGCGAGTATATGAAGGACGAGTCGATCCCGGACCGCAACTCGCGCCGCAACCTTGGCAGCGCGGGGACGGTGCGGCTCGATCCGGCGTCGGCCACCGATCTGCGCACGATCCTCGTCCGCGACGTCAACAACGGCAACACCCACCCCGCGGGCCTGATCACCAGCGGTATCTTTGCCGGACAGATGTTCAACGATGACGGCTCGCTGCGCCGGTTCCGCGGCGGCAGGCTGATCACGGCCAATCCCGCCGCGACGCCCTTCCCCGCCCAGATGGTCGGCGGCGAGGACGGGGTCGGACTGTTCGATTCCGTCGTGGTGACCACCCCGCTTGAGCGGATCAGCGCGTTCGGCCGGGCAACCTATGATTTCGGCGGCGTGCGATTATGGGCGGATGCCGCCTATGGCCGCTCGCGCTCCAAGTACAACTTCCTCCCCGATATCGGCGCGCCGGCAAGCATCACGATTCAGGCGACCAACCCGTTCCTGTCGGCCGATATCCGCAACGCGCTGGCCACGGCCGGCCAGAGCAGCTTCACGCTGGGCCGCTTTTTCGACGGCCCGTTCATGGTCGAATATGACGGCACGCGCACCCAGAAGGAGGGCGCGATCGGGCTCGACATCGACCTTGGCGGCAGCTGGAAGGCCAGCGCACATTACAGCCATGGCGAAGTCGATTTCCGGCAGCGCGCCGCGAACACGCGCGTCGTCTCGCGGTTCAACAATGCGATCAACGAGGTGAGCAGCGGCGGCCAGATCGTCTGCGCGATCAATGCCGATGCGACCACCGCTAACGACGATCCGGCGTGCCGGCCGCTCAACCTGTTCGGGCGCAACGCGCCGTCGGCCGAAGCACTCGGCTACGTCATGGATACGCAGCGCAACGACACCGTCAGCAAGCTCGACGCCGCGGCGGTCGAATTGCAGGGCGATCTCTTCTCGCTATGGGCCGGCCCCGTCACGATCGCGGTCGGCGCCGAGGCGCGGTGGGAAGAACAGAGCTCACGCAGCGGCGCGCTCGACCTTTCCGGCGCATTCGGCCCGGTGCTGACGCTGTATGGCAATCCGGTCAACGGCGGCTTCGACGTGCGCGAGGTGTTCGGCGAAGTGGCGCTGCCGCTGCTCGCCATCGAAGACAAGGTGAAGGTCGATCTCAACGGCGCAGCGCGCTACTCGGACTATAGCCGCAGCGGCGGGATCTGGTCGTGGAAGGCCGGCGGCACCGTCAGCCTGTTCAACAGCCTGATGTTCCGCGGAACGCGGTCGCGCGACATTCGTGCGCCCACCATCACCGAATTGTTCGCAGTCCGCGCAATCAATGTCGGTCCGTTGGTCGATCAGGACACGGCGGGCCGGGCTGCCGCCAACCCGGGATATAATCCGGCGCCGCAGCAGGTGCGCACCTATACCGGCGGCAATGCCGATCTGGTGCCCGAGATCGGCCATACCACGACACTGGGCGTCAGCTTCACGCCGACGTTCCTGCCGCGCTTCAACCTCTCGGTCGACTATTATGATGTCGAGATCAACGGCGCGATCACCGCGCTTTCGGGGTCGAACCTGACGGGCGCCTGCCGCGGCGGCAATACGTCGGCCTGCGCCCGGATCACGCGCGACGCGACCGGAACAGTGACGGAAGTGCAGTCGAACCAGCAGAATCTGGCGGTGTTCAAGACCTCCGGCTTCGATATCGAGGCATCCTACCTGTTACGTCTGTCGGACCTCAGCGAATCGCTCCCAGGCACGCTGAGGGTCCGCGCCCTGGCCACACATGTGCGCGAGTTCGTTCTCGACACCGGTGTGAGCCGGGTGGACTCGGCGGGCGATGTCGGCAGCGGTACCGGCAACGCGATACCGAAATGGCGCGGCACGCTGGCGCTCAGCTATCAGGACAAGCTGGTCGGGTTCGACGCCCGCATGCGCTATGTCGGCGGCGGCAAGCACAACCATCTATCGGTCGACAATCCCGCCACGGCGACACTCGAGGGGCTGGTCAACAACGACATCAGCGCACGCGTCTATGTCGACCTTGGCGCGCAGTTCAAGGTGACGGACCAGTTCACCCTCTGGACCAATGTCAACAATGTGTTCGACCGTGAGCCGCCGATCAGCCCGTCGCAGGCAATGTATTACGACGCGATCGGCACCTACTTCACCTTCGGCGCGAAGATGAGCTTCTAGGGAAAGGCGCGGCGGACCTCGCCGTGCCCTCCCCGCATCTCGCGGTCGTTCAGACGGGCAGGGCTGTGGTCGACTTGATCTCTGACAGGGCGACCGTCGAGTTGATCTCCTGCACGCCCGGCAGGCGCGAGAGCTTCTCGAAGAAGAAGCGCTCATAAGCCTCGATATCGGCGGCGACGACGCGCAGCATGAAATCGACCGGCCCCATCAGCACGAAGCATTCGAGCACTTCGGGCATGTCCTGGATCGACGCGGCGAACTCGTCGAGATTGGCGCGACCATGCGCGTTGAGCTTCACCAGTGCGAAGATGTGGGTGTTGAGGCCCACCTTGCGGCGATCGACCAGCGCAACCCGGCGCCGGATGAAGCCCTCGCGCTCGAGCCGGTCGATCCGCCGCCAGCATGGCGAGGCCGACATGCCGACCGCCTCGGCAACGGCTGCAGTGGACAGCGAGGCATCGTCCTGCAGCACCCGCAGGATTTTCCGGTCGAACGCATCCAAGGATGGCATGATTTATCCTCAATTTGACAGATTTTAGAATAGATCTTCTTCAGTTTTGCTGTCCACCGGTGAATTGGGTCAGATATTTCCCGCTATGGGCGATATTGTCGCGGCTATGACCGGGAGAGAGTATCGCGTGGCTGATCGCGTGCGGCCTTTGTTGGATGGCGCCGCGTGACGCACGTCCGCTCGCCGGCGGAACCGTCCGCAGCAAGCTTTGCGATCACCACGGAACGGTGCCCGCAGGTGCTGTGCCGCCTGCTCGGCCTCGTCGCACAGCAAGACCGGCTGGTTGATGCAGTTCGGGTCGACTCCTCGGCCAGGATCTGCCGCATCTCGCTCGAGATCCGGGGTATCGACCCCGTTCGCGCGGCGATCGTCGCCGAGAAGATGCGCAGCATCGTCCGCGTCCGCACCGTCAAAATGCGGCTCGCCTGATCCGCGAGCGCCGCCATCCGCTAACATAACCGCGGCACAGAGCCGGGCGTGCCGGGCGTGCAGCTATCATGCGACACAGCCTCCGCGCGCCGCACTGAATTGACAATTATCCAAATGGGATCATGATGTCCCAATTAGGATGGTTGAATTTCATTTCAGGTAGCAGAATCTACCGGCTGGCGATGCAATCGACCGGCCGGAGGGCGATAGCGGAGGGGGTTGCGATCGATGTGGGAGCATTCGCTTAAGCTCGCCCTGGCGGAGCTTGTCGCAGCATTACCCGCATTCAGTCAGCAAGCGAGGCTGGTTCTCAAGGCTCCGCGCGGTGCTGCTCCCCGGCGCGCTTGTCCCACTGTGGGCGGCGCTGGTGTTCAAACTGATCAGCTTCGGCACCGGCTTCTGAGGCCCGGTGCAACGGCGTTCGCTCGATAAGGAGAATATTCCCGTGATCCGCTTTGTTCGTGCGGCGCCAGCGCTGCTGCTACTCGCCGCCATTCCCGCAGCGGCCGAGCTTCCCAAGGGGTTCGAAGCGCGCGTCGAGGAACTGCGCCAGAAGAGCGGCGCACCCGGCATCGCCATCGCGGTGGTGGAGAATGGCAAAACGACGCTCGCGCGCGGCTGGGGGGTGCGTGGGCTCGGCGATCCGGCCAAAGTGGACGCCAACACGATCTTCCAGACCGGCTCGACCGGCAAGGCATTCACCGCTGCGGCACTCGCGGTGCTGGTCGATCAGGGCAAGATCAAGTGGGACGACCGCGTGATCGACCACATGCCCTGGTTTCGCCTGCACGATCCGTGGGTGACGCGCGAGATTACCGTGCGCGACCTGCTGGTCCATAATAGCGGGCTTGGCCTCGGCGCGGGCGACCTGTTGTTCGTCCCCCGCGGCAGCCTGTCGCGCAAGGAGATGGTGAAGCGGCTGGCGCATATCAAACCGGCGCGCAGCTTCCGCTCCGGCTATGCCTATGACAACGTCCTCTACGCCGTCGCCGGGCAGTTGATCGAGGAAGTCAGCGGCAGGAGCTGGGAAGACTTCATGGCACAGGACGTGCTGAAGCGCGGCGGGATGAACTCCGCCACCGCCAATTACGAGGCGCGCCTGGCCACACCCAACCGCGCCATGCCGCATGCCCGCATCGCCGGCGCGCTGCGTGGCGACGGGCCGCTGTCGATGCTCGACGAACGGGAGTCCGAACTGGGCCGTGCCGCCCTGCCCGCGGGCGGGCTGGCCTTGAGCGCCAACGATCTTGCGCAGTGGCTCAAGATCCAGCTTGGCCGCGGCGCACTGCCCGGCGGCGGGCGGCTTTATAGCGAGGCGCAGGCGAACGAGATGTGGAAGGGCGTCACGCTGCTGCCGATCGGCGAGCCGGCACCCGGACCGATGGCGGCGCTCACGCCCAAATTCAGCAGCTATGCGCTCGGCTGGAACGTCGCGGACTATCGTGGCGCCAAGATCATCTCGCATGGCGGCGCCGTGCTCGGGGCGATCGCACAGGTGATCCTGCTGCCCGAACAGGATGTGGGGATCGCGCTGGTGGTCAATGCCGAAGAAGGCGCGTTCCTGCGCGGCATTTCGCAGACGCTGGTCGATCACTATCTGGGCGCGCCGAAACAGGATTGGCCGGCGCTGTTCGCGGCGCAATATGCGCGGCGGATCGAGGGCGGCAAAGCCGCGCTCACCGCGACCAAGGCTGCGCCCGCCAAGGTCGGCCCATCGTTGTCGCTCGAGCGCTATGCCGGCAATTATCGCGATGCCTGGTATGGCGATGTCGCCGTCACCGCCGGCGCCGACGGGCTTCGCATCGACTTCAAGACCACCCCGCGCATGGCCGGTAAGCTGGCGCATTATCAGTATGACACGTTCGTCACCCGCTTCGACGACAAGGCGATCGAACCCGCCTATGTCACCTTCGCGCTCGACGCGGACGGCAAGGTCGCGCGCGTCTCGATGAAGGCGGAGAGTCCGGTCGCCGATTTCAGCTACGACTATCACGACCTCGACCTGCGGCCGGTGGAGGCGGGCAAGTGAAGCGCGGGGCACTCACCGCGCTGCTGTTGCTCGGCGCCTGCGCGGGCCAGACGCCTGCGCCGCAGGCTACCGAGGATCCGGCAATGCTGCACAAGCGGCTGCTGGTGCTCGACACGCATCTCGACACGCCGATGCATTTCGGGCGGCCGGGCTGGGACTTCGGCGCGAAGCACGATCCGGCGACCGACATCATCCAGGTCGATCTGGCGCGGATGGAGGCGGGCGCGCTCGATGGCGGCTTCTTCGCCATCTATACCGATCAGGGACCGTTGACGCCCGAAGGCTATGCCGCTGCGCTGGCGTTCGCGCGCAAGCGATCCGATCTGATTGATACCACGCTTGCCGGCTTCGCCACGCGCATCGCTCCGGCTTTGACCGCGGACGATGCGCGCCGGCTGAATGGCGAGAACAAGCTGATCGCGTTCAAGAG
>CAZBYE010000176.1:0-6906 GCA_964496045.1 uncultured Stakelama sp. | reverse complement strand
GCCGCCGGCGTCGTGATGCGCCGCGCAGACCTCGCGCTCAACGAATCCAAGAAGTCGGGCAGGGGCGTGGTGCGGCTGTTCGACGAGAGCATGGACGAATCGATCCGCTTCCGCCGCCAGATCGAAGGCGGCCTCTCCCAGGCGATCGCCAATGGTGAGCTTCGCCTCGTCTATCAGCCGATCGTCGCGCGCGAAGCGATGGAGGTAGTCGCGTTCGAGGCGTTGCTGCGCTGGAACAGCCCCGAATATGGCCATATCTCGCCCGGCCTGTTCATTCCGATCGCCGAGGAATCGAACCTGATCCACGAGCTGGGCGACTGGGTGCTCGATGAAGCGCTCAGGATGCTTCAGCAATGGCCGGGACAATATGTCTCGGTGAACTTCTCGCCGCGGCAGTTTCGCCGCCAGAATTTCGTCGGCCATGTCGTCGAACGGGTTCAGCGCGCCGGCATCGAGCCGAGCCGCGTTCAGATCGAGATTACCGAAACCGCGATCTTCGACAATGCCGAACGCGCCGCCGATACGCTGTACCGCCTGCGCCAGATGGGCTTCCGCATCGCGCTCGACGATTTCGGCACGGGTTATTCCTCGCTCTATAACATCCGCAAGTTCGCGCTCGATTGCCTCAAGATCGACCGCAGCTTTATCGATGGCATGGGCAAGGAGCGCGAGAGTGCGGCGATCGTCCATTCGATCATCCATCTTGGCCGCGCGCTGGGGCTCGAAGTCGTGGCCGAGGGCGTCGAGACCGGCGCGCATCTCGGTGCGCTCCAGCTTGCCGGGTGCAGTCACTATCAGGGCTATTACCTCGCCCGGCCACTGGAGGCCGATGTCGCCACTGAACTTGCGCATGAACGGTTCATGGTGTCCGAGGAGGTCGAGTCCGTGAACGCCAGGACTGCAGTGCCGGGTAACGGCACCCACGGCTGATGCCGCGCTGGCGCCTCGCCTATGCGCGGCTGCGGCGGCGTATCCCCGTTTCGCTCGGTGCCAAGCTGGTCGCGATCCTGACCGGGGTGGCGCTGCTCGGGGCGGGTGCGGTGACGCTGCTGCTCGCGCTCGTCATCACCCCCGGCTTCGACCAGCTCGAACAGGCGGCGGTGGACGGGCATGTCGAACGCACCCGTGCCGCGCTTACCGAATATGCCTCCAAGGTCGAGGCTTCGGTGCGCGACTATGGCGACTGGAGCGAGAGCTACGATTATATGGGAACGCCGAACAAGGCGTTCGAGGAAGACAGCTTCGCGACCTCCGCGATGATCAATCTCGGCGTTAACGGCATGGCCTATGTGACGCCGCAGGGTAAGGTGGTGATCGCCCGCTGGCTCGACATCGAGAACGGCCGCGACGTCCCCGCCATGCGCGCCCGGATGCTTGAGGCGATCGGCCGGATCGATTTCGCCAAGGCACTGGCCAGCGACAATTCCGCAAGCTTCTATGTTCGGCTCGGCGACCAGATTGCGGCGATCGGCATCGCGCATGTTCGACGCACCGACGGCAGCGGACAGCCGCGCGGGAACGTCGTGATGGCGCGCCTGATTACCTCCAAACAATTGTCGACGCTGTTGCAGGTCAAGGCCCAGCTCGAAGTGCCGCATCCGGTGCCCGATGCGACGGTGACCCGGCTCGAGGAGAGTCTCGCCGTCGCGGTGCCGATCCGCGGGCCTGACGGCGTGCCGGTGGCGAGCGCGACCTATCATGTCCCGCGTGACCTCTCGGCATTGGGACGCGACATGCTGTTATTCGCGGTCGGCGGCACGGTGCTGCTGCTGCTCGTGGTGATGGCGGTGCTCAGCCTGATGATTGCCCGGCTGGTGTTGCAGCCGCTGCATCGGGTCGAGCGGCATATGGGGGTCGTGCGCCGTTCGGGCGATCTGGTTCCGTTGACCGAAAAGTCGCGCGGAGACGAGATCGGAAGCCTCGTCACCAACTTCAACGCGATGCTCAGCCAGCTCAAGGATCTGCGTGAGCAGGTCGAGGCGCAGTCCTTCAAGCTGGGTCAGTCCGAGAGCGCCGTCGCGGTGATGCACAATGTGCGCAATGCGCTCAACCCGGTCAGCACCGTGCTCAGTCAGGGGCTGGCGCAGGTACCGGTCGCGGATCGAGCGCTGATAGATCGCGCGCTTGGTGAATTGACGGACGATGCGATTCCTTTGGTACGGCGGCAAAAGCTGGTCGCTTTCCTCACCGCGGCGTTCGAGAATGAGGCGCGCGCGCGCGGCGAACGTAGCGAACAGATGGCGATCGGCCGCGACGCACTGCAAAATGTGCTCGAGATCATCGGCAGGCAGCAGGAGCAGGCGCATGAGCGACCGCCGCTCGACACATGCGACGTTACCGACATCGTCGCCCGCAACGCGACGATTGCGCGCTATTCGGGAGGGAGCTCGATCGCCTTCCACTTCCCGTCGCGGCCGCAATGGGCGATGGCGAACCGCGTGCTGCTGAGCCAGGTCATCGGCAACCTGTTCGCCAATGCGGCGGAAGCGATCGCCGCGACCGGTCGCGACAGCGGAAGTATCTCGGTCACAATCCGCGAGCAGGACGGCAAGGTTGAGATCGCCATCCGCGATGATGGCGAGGGCTTCGATCCCGAAACCGCTGCCAGGCTCTTCCAGCGTGGCTTTTCGACCCGCAACAGCAAGATGGGCGGGCTCGGCCTGCACTGGTGCGCCAATTCGATGATCGCGATGGGGGGCAGCCTCGCGCTGCGCAGTGACGGCAAGGGGACCGGTGCACGCGCCATGCTTACGCTGCAGGCATCGGACTCGGTGCGCTCGGGGATCGCGGCCTAGCGAACCCAGCCGGCGCGTTGCGGCGGCGCCAGATCGTCCTTCCGGCGTAAGTACGGCGCGACGAGGTTGCGGGCGCGGAAGAATTCCTGCGCGGCGGGATCGAGCGTATCGAAATTGCCGATCACCCGACGGCAATCCCTCGACCGGCACTGGCAGATCATGTGCCAGTTCGATTGCGCCAGCGTTGTGGAATAATCCCAGCTGATCTCGTCGCCAAAAGCGATATCCCGGATCGCGACGAGGATCACGCCGTCCTCTGTAAAGCGCAGTCCTGCATTGGGGTCGCAGCTGTGGTTGACCAGATCGTCAAGCTGGCCCGACGGCCCCATATAATGATCGGGCGTCACCTGGACGAAACGGTCTTCGCTCCCACGCATCAGGCTCGGTACCTGGGTCACGTGGAAACGGCGTCCGGTGAAACGCATCAGTTCCGCGCCCTCGGCGAACCGGCATTGAGCGAACACCGCCTTGCCCAGATGGTTGTCGGCTACCGCGAACAAATTGCGGCTGGGACGATAGCGGTCCAGGATCAGGAAGCCGCCGCGCCTCCAGCCGAGCGAACGCAGCGGGTTGATCGTCGCAAGGCCGATCATGAACCAGATGCTCGCATGGCAGGCGAACTCGACGAAAATGTACGCGAACTCGCTGACGCCGCTGCCGCCTGCGCGCACCGCGACCAGCAACGTGGCGAGGTCGCCCAGTGTCCATAGACCCCATGCCGGCGAGCGTTCGCGGCTGCGGTCCTTCCATACGCTCGCCCAGGTCGGCCAGAAGCTGATCGGTACCGCCGCAACCACCAGCATATGCGCCCAGAAAGTCTCGCGGAACGCGACCCACAGGATCAGCGCGACGAGGCACGCGGCCATGCACAGCGATTCGAGGGTGTCGGGTTGCGCCCAGTTCGACCGGCGCCACAGTGCCAGCGTGACAACGACGCAGCAGGCTGCGGAAAGCAGGAATACCCAGCTTTGCGGTGATCCGGGGTTCACCGCGTGATAAGTCGCGGCCTCGACCCCCGCCGACGCGCTCCAGATCAGCCATGAGGCGCGGTTGGGCTGAACGATTTCGCGCCGCAGCCCGAGCAGGTAGACTGCATAGGCAGCAAAGCTGAATCCCATCGCGGTCACGAACCAGAAATCGGTCGTCATTCAGCCCCCTTGCCAAGGGGCTGTTTACCTTATCGGGTAACCTTCGTCAAAGCACGACTCGTGCTGAATCCGCGAGTCGCGACGAATCATAGTTCGTGTCGGGCAACCTGTTCGAGGACGGATTCGGCCAGCTCGCGACGACAGATCAAGACATCCGGAATGCTTGACTCAGGCTTGTTGTAGACGATCGGCGAGCCATCGATGCGCGAGGCGTGCAGCCCCGCGGCGAGTGCGACGGCGACCGGCGCGCAATTGTCCCATTGATGCTGGCCGCCCGAATGGAGGTAAATCTCCGCTTCGCCCAGCACCACCGCCATTGCCTTGGCGCCTGCCGATCCCATCCCGATCGTTTCGGCATTCAGCGTTTGCGAAACCGCATCGCACAGCGCGCTGGGTCGCGTGCGGCTGACCAGCATCCGTGGAGGCGTTGCGGAAGGGGCAAGGGGCGGGGGCGCATCGCTCGATAGCGTGATGCCGCGTCGGGGCAATGCGACCGCGCCGACTGCCGCGGTGCCATCGATTGCTAGCGCCACATGCACCGCCCAGTCCTCGCGCCCCTCGGCAAACTCGCGTGTCCCGTCGAGCGGGTCGACGATCCACACCCGGCGCGAGGCAAGGCGTGCGGGGTCGTCCGCCGACTCTTCCGACAGGATCGGATCGTCGGGCCGCATGCTGCGCAGCATGTCGAGGATCAGCCGGTTGGCCTCGCGATCGCCGCGGGCACCGTCTGCGTCATTTGACTGGATCTGCAGCAAGAGCCTGCCGGCCGCTTCGGCCAGGGTACGCGCCAATTCCGCATCGCTCATGCGCACGCCTCGTGCGCTGTCACGGAATGAAGCTTAGCGGCGGCGTCGAAGCTCGCGGCGCTTTGCTTCAGAACTGCCAGCCATACGCAACTTTCGCCAATGCGACCGTTGGCGATGGACCAGCACCGCTGCAGCCGCACCCGCAAAGAGCGTAGCGAGTATGCCAAAGGCGATCCACTCGCGAACCTCGAAATCCCCCAAGACTTCACTCCAAAAACAATCGCGATAAACGCGCGCATCATAGTACCGGTGACCAGATACCGAGAATGCGTTCGATGATCAATTCCGCAGCTTCCTCAGGATTGGTTCTTGTAGTGTCGATGCGGATTTCTGGATTTAGAGGCGCCTCGTAAGGGCTTGAGATACCTGTGAAATCTAAGATTTCGCCCGCGCGCGCTTTTTTATAGAGGCCCTTCACGTCGCGACGCTCCGCTTCTTCGATCGGCGTGTCGATGTGGATTTCGAAGAACTCGCCCTCGGGGATCATGCTGCGCACCATTTCGCGCTCGGCGCGGAAGGGAGAGATGAACGCAGTCAACACGATCAGTCCGGCATCGGTCATCAGCTTGGCGACCTGGCCCACGCGGCGGATATTCTCAACGCGGTCGGCATCGCTGAAGCCGAGATCGCGGTTGAGGCCGTGGCGGATATTGTCGCCGTCGAGGAGGAAGCTGTGCTTGCCCATCGCATGCAGCTTCTTTTCGACCAGATTGGCGATCGTCGATTTGCCTGATCCGGACAGGCCGGTGAACCACAGCAGGCGCGAGCTTTGGCCCTTTTGCGCAGCATGCGCCTCGCGCGTGATCTCGACTGCCTGCCAGTGGACGTTCTGCGCACGGCGCAGCGCGCGGTCGATCATCCCCGCGGCGACGGTGGCGTTAGTAATCTTGTCGATCAGGATGAAGCCGCCCAGATCCCGGTTCGGACTCGCGCGACCATCGGCATAGGGTTCGAACACGACGCCGCGGTCGGTCGCAATCTCGGCGACGCCGATATCGTTGAGTGCCAGCGTCTTGGTCGACAGCTTCGCCAGCGTGTTGACGTCGATCGCGTGCTCGGGTTCGCGGATCGTCGCGCTGACGGTCTGTGTGCCGAGCTTGAGCCAGTAGCTTCGGCCGGGAAGCAGCGGCTGCTGATCCATCCACACGATCGTCGCGCTGAACTGGTCGGCGACCTCGGGCGGGTCGTTCGCCGCCACGATCACATCCCCGCGCGAGCAATCGATCTCGTCGGCCAGCGTCAGCGTCACCGATTGATCGCGTCCGGCTTCGGCCAGATCGCCGTCAAAGGTGACGATCCGTGCAACGCTGCTGGTGCGGCCGGAGGGGAGGACGCGCACCTTGTCGCCCGGCTTGACCGTTCCGCTTGCGATCGTCCCTGCAAAGCCGCGAAAGTCGAGATTTGGGCGATTGACCCATTGTACCGGCATCCGGAGCGGGCGTGTTTCGTCGTCACTGCCAACCGGCACATCCTCAAGATGCGCAATCAGCGGCGCGCCAGTATACCATGGCGTGCTCGCGCTCGTAGCTGCGATGTTGTCGCCCCTGAATCCGGAGATCGGGATCGCGGTGAAATCGTCGATGCCGATGCTGGTCGCGAATTCGCGGTAGTCGGCGAGAGTGCCGTCGAACACCGCCTGATCGTACCCGACCAGGTCCATCTGGTTCACCGCCAGCACGATGTGGCGAATACCGATCAAATGCGCGAGGAAACTGTGCCGCCGCGTCTGTGTCAGTACGCCCTTGCGCGCATCGATGAGGATCACGGCGAGGTCGGCGGTCGATGCGCCGGTCACCATGTTGCGCGTGTATTGCTCGTGGCCGGGCGTGTCGGCGACGATGAACTTACGCTTCTCTGTCGCGAAGAAGCGGTAGGCGACGTCGATGGTGATACCTTGTTCGCGTTCGGCGGCGAGGCCATCGACCAGCAGTGCGAAATCGATCTCCTGCCCTTGCGTGCCCAGCCGCTTGCTGTCCGCCTCGAGCGCCGCAAGCTGATCCTCGAAGATCATCTTGCTGTCGTAGAGCAGGCGGCCGATCAGCGTGGACTTGCCGTCGTCGACCGAGCCGCAGGTGACGAGACGGAGGAGATCGGACGCGGCGGCGTCACCGGTCAGCAGCTCCGCCAGGTCGGCGGCGTCAGAAATATCCGACACGC
>CAZBYE010000175.1:0-6954 GCA_964496045.1 uncultured Stakelama sp. | reverse complement strand
CGACCTTGCCCTCGATCGAGATCAGGACGTCGCTCATTGGCGGGTCAGCTCGCGCCCGACGATCATCCGCATCACCTGATTGGTGCCTT
This sequence comes from uncultured Stakelama sp., assembly GCA_964496045.1. GTDB lineage: Bacteria > Pseudomonadota > Alphaproteobacteria > Sphingomonadales > Sphingomonadaceae > Sphingomonas. The sequence continues at coordinate 6,865 of CAZBYE010000175.1, read as the reverse complement.
CGAGGATCGAATGGACGCGCAGGTCGCGCCAGAAGCGTTCGATCGGATAGTCCATGAGGTAGCCATAGCCACCATGGAGCTGTAGCGCGCGGTCGACCACCGACGAGCCGGTATCGGTCGCGAAGCGTTTGGCCATCGCCGCGAATTTGGTCTTGTCGGGTGCGTTCGACGTGACCTTCGCCGCGGCGAGATAGAGCAGCGCACGCGCAGCCTCGAGCTCGGTCGCCATGTCGGCGAGCGTGAACTGGGTGTTCTGGAAGTCGGCGATCGCCGAGCCGAACTGCTTGCGGTCCTTGGTGTATTGAACCGCCTCATCGAGGCAGCGCTGCGCTCCGCCGAGCGAGCAGGCGCCGATGTTGAGACGGCCGCCGTCGAGCCCCATCATCGCGATGCGGAAGCCCTCCCCTTCACCACCGACGAGATTCTCGACCGGCACACGGACATTGTCGAACGTCACCTGCCGGGTGGGCTGTGCGTGCCAGCCGAGCTTGCGCTCATTGGCGCCGAAGCTGACGCCCGGCATGTCCTTTTCGATCGCGAGGCACGAGATGCCCTTGGGGCCGTCGACACCGGTACGGACCATGGTGACGTAGAGCTCGTTCTCGCCCGCCCCCGAGATGAACTGTTTCGACCCGTTGACGATGAAATGGTCACCGTCACGCTTCGCCGTCGTCTTGAGCGCGGCGGCATCGGAACCCGAGGACGGTTCGGTCAGGCAGTAGCTCGCCAGCCAGTCGGCGGTGACGAGCTGGGGCAGATACTTGTCCTTCACCGCCTGCGACCCGAAGCGGTCGATCATCCAGCTTGCCATGTTGTGGATCGAGATGAAGGCGCTGGTCGCGGGGCAGCCATAGGCCATCGCCTCCATGATCAGCGCGGATTCGAGCCGGCCGAGACCGATCCCGCCGCTTTCCTCGGAGACGTAGATCGCGCCGAAACCGAGCTCGGCCGCGGCCTTCACCGTCTCGCGCGGGAAGATGTGCTTCTCATCCCACTCGGCGGCGTGCGGGGTAATCGCATCGGCGGTGAACTTGCGTGCCATCTCCTGGATCGCGCGCTGGTCTTCGTTGAGATCGAACTGGTCCATCATCCCCTCTTTATATTTCGTCGGTTGAACGCCGCCCAAGTCCGTGCGATCCGATGCCGCACAAATCGGGGAAGTTCACCACATGAAGCTTCGTCTTTTGATTGTCGCGCCGCTGCTTGCCACCGGCGCCTGCGCCACGCCCGACACGCTCAACAGCCTTGCCGTCGGCATCTGCCAGAAGCAGGACGGATGCCATGTCCGCGATCAGGCGCCCCGCCACGGGTCGCAGCAGCAACGCGCGGTCGAGGACGTGATCGAGGGCCGGCAGGAGCCGATGTAGCGCCACGCTCATTCCGCTTCGCCCAGCACGCGGCGGCGGAACAGCGGACCCATGAGATCGAGATCGTTACGCGCATACCAGCGCGGTGCGGGCAGGCCCTTTTCCCACGCCAGCGCTTCGGTCAGCGTGCCTTGCGCGACGGGGGCGTCGGGCTCACCGAGCGGATCGGCATAGGCGGCATCCGCGGTGACGATTTCCCAGCCCTTTTTCCGCAGCGCCGCGACCAGATCGTCGATGAACATCGCCGCGAGGTCATTCTCGTGCAGCAGCATCATGTGGACAGGCGAGCGGCCAACGGTCTTCACCATCAGCCCGTCGTAGAATTCGGCGGCCTCGACATGGCTTTCGACATAGAGGTCGCGCAGCGCATTCATGTCGATGCGCTTGCCGGCCTTCTTCGCCGCGATTGCCTGATCGTCGATATACCAGTCGACGGACTCGGCGGTGACATAGCCATTGGAAAGGCCGCGCGCCTTCAACCCCGCGCGCACGGCGTCGCGCTTGACCTTATCCTTTCCGCCCTCATCGAGGAACGGGAAGCGGAACCACGGGCGATAGCCTCCCCAGCCTTTCAGCCATGCATCGGCATAATCGATATCCGCCAGATAGGCCTCGGCTGACATGCCGCTCAGCCGCCTATGCGAATAGCTGTGATTGGCGAGTACATGTCCCGCCACCACATAACGCGCGATGTTGGTCGCGCCGTCGCCGGTGCCCGGCTTGCCCAGATTGCCGACGGTGACGAAGAAGGCAGCCTGCTTGACCTTCGCCTTGCGCAGCGCCTGAACCAGCATCTTCGCGCGGGCGTCGGGGGTCATGAAGGCGCCCGCGTGGCGGGGTGTATCGTCGAAGCTGAGCGCGATCCGCTTCTGCGCGGCGGCGGGCATCGCCATCACCAGACATGCCACCAGAGCCGCAAGCCACCGCATCGCCTTCTCCCCCGTTTTCATGAAACGGCGACGCTCATAGCATGGCGCACGATCCGGCTGTCACGCGCGCATTTGCGGGCGAACGTCAGGGGGCGGGTTCGGCCGCCGCTTCGAACGCTGACTTCACTGCCTTGCCGGCGAGATAGAGCATGATCAGCGCCACGCCATTGAAGATCAGCTCGATCCCCAGCAGCGTGCCCAGCAGCACCGCGGCAGAGCCGGGGTAGGTCGCGAAGATGTAGACGCCGAGGCCGATCGCGATCAGGCCGGTCAGCAGCAGCGGCCAGAACAGCCCCGTACCGCGCACGTTGATGGCGAAGATCACACGGAACAGCCCGGAGGCGGTGAACAGGATCGCCGCGGCGAGCGTGAGCGACAAGACCCCGGCGAGCGGATTGGCGAGGATCGCGATGCCCAGCAGCGTCACGACCAGCGCCCACAGGATCGCCCAGATCTTTGCGCTGGTCCCGGTTTCGGAAAAGGCCGAGATCAGATGGACAATCCCCGTGAACAGGAAGATCCATCCGGCGAGGAAGACCGCCGTCAGCGTCGCGCCGAACGGATTGAACAGTGCAACTATGCCGCCGACCAGCGAAAGAACGCCGGCAATGATCCAGAGTGTAGACGCTTTCATGACTTGCCACCCTTTTCCCGCGATCGCCCCCCGGCCCGCCGGACCATAGGTCAGCGGCGAGCGGAGGAACAGGGTATTCGGGGTGGCGGGGCATGTCAGCCCATCGTCGGGATGACGAATGCGTTGCCGCCGTCCGGTGAACCGTCCGGCCAGCGCTGGGTGACGGTCTTCACCTTGGTGAAGAACTTGATGCCTTCCATGCCGTGCTGGTTGGTGTCGCCGAACGCCGAGCGCTTCCAGCCGCCGAAGGTGTGATAGGCGACCGGCACCGGGATCGGCACGTTGATGCCGACCATGCCGACATTGACGCGCGCGGCGAATTCGCGCGCGGCGTCGCCGTCGCGGGTGAAGATCGCGACGCCGTTGCCGTATTGATGGTCGCTCGGCAGGCGCAGCGCAGTCTCGAAATCGGGCGCGCGGACGATCTGGAGGACCGGGCCGAAGATTTCTTCCTGATAGCTCTGCATCTGCGGGGTGACGCGGTCGAACAGCGTCGGGCCGACGAAGAAGCCCTGCTCATGCCCCTGCAGGCTGAAGCCGCGGCCGTCGACGACCAGCTCGGCGCCCTCATCGACGCCCATCTGGATGTAGCTTTCGATCTTCGCCTTGTGCGCGGCGGTGACCACCGGGCCGTAATGCGCCCCGGCATCGGTCGACACGCCGACGCGCAGCGCTTCGATCGCGGGCAGCAGCTTGGCGCGCAGGGCTTCGGCGGTTTTGTCGCCGACCGGCACCACCACCGGGAGCGCCATGCAGCGCTCGCCCGCCGAACCGAAGGCGGCACCGGCGAGGTCGTTGACGACCTGATCGAGATCGGCGTCGGGCATGACGATGCCATGGTTCTTGGCGCCGCCCATCGCCTGGACGCGCTTCCCGGCCGCGACGCCGCGGCGATAGACGTAATGCGCGATGTCGGATGAACCGACGAAGCTCACCGCCTTGATCTCGGGATGATCGAGGATCGCATCGACCATCTCCTTGTCGCCCTGAACGACCTGAAGCACGCCTTCGGGCAGCCCGGCCTCGAGCATCAGCTCGGCGAGGCGGACGGGCACGCTGGGATCGCGCTCCGAGGGCTTGAGGATGAAGGCGTTACCGCACGCGATGGCGACGCCGAACATCCACATCGGGATCATCGCCGGGAAGTTGAACGGGGTGATGCCCGCGACCACGCCCAAAGGCTGGCGCATCGAATAGACGTCGATCCCCGGCCCCGCGCCCTGCGTATACTCGCCCTTGAGCACGTGCGGGATACCGCAGGCGAATTCGATCACCTCGAGCCCACGCTGGATGTCGCCCTTGGAGTCGGCGATGACCTTGCCATGTTCGGAGCTGAGCAGATGCGCCAGCTCGTCCATGTTCTTTTCGATCAGCGCCTTGAAGTTGAACATGACGCGGGCGCGGCGCTGCGGGTTCGTCGCCGCCCAGCCGATCTGCGCCCTGACCGCATTGGCCATCGCTGCGTCGAGGTCAGCCTGCGCCCCCAACGTCACCTGCGCCTGTACCGCGCCGGTATTGGGATCGAACACGTCGGAGCGGCGGGTGCCGGTTCCGGCCGTCGCCGCATTGCCAATGAAGTGCGAAATCTCACGGACCGCCGTCGCCATTTCAGACTCTCCTTTGGTGCAGGGTGATGCACCCGCGCCCGCCAGGCGAGCAACCCATCGACATGCAGGTATAAGCTGCATATTTGCAGGCCATGGACTGGAACGACCTGCCGATCTTCCTTGCAATTGCCCGCACCGGGCAGTTGGCGAAGGCCGCGCAGGCGCTGGAGATCGACGCTACGACCGCCGGACGGCGCCTGCGTCGGCTGGAAAAGGCGCTGGGCGAGCGCCTGTTCGAGCAGGGGCAGGATGGCCAGTCGCTGACCCCGGCGGGCGAAAGGCTGCTGACCCATGCCCGCGCGATGGAGCGTGCCGCCGCCGCGATCGGCAGCCGCGATCCCGGCGGGCCGGTCCGCGGCACGATACGGGCAAGCGTGTCCGAGGGCTTTGGCACCTGGTTCGTCAGCCGCCACCTTGGCGAGCTGGCCAACGCGCATCCATCGCTTGCCGTCGATCTGATCGCGACCAGCGGCTTCCTCAACCCGACACGGCGCGAGACCGATGTCGCGGTACTGCTCGCCCGACCGCGACGCGGGCCGCTGCTGACGCGCAAGCTCGCCGATTACGGCCTGCGGCTTTATGCCTCGAACGACTATCTCGCCCGCAGCGCGCCGCTGACCACGCCCGAAGACCTGCGCGACCATCGCCTGATCGGTTATGTCCCCGACATTCTCTATGCGCCCGAGCTACGCTATCTCGACGAAATCCCCGGCGCGCCCGAGCCGCAGCTGCGATCGTCTAGCATCAATGCGCAGTACCGGATGACGACGGCGGGCGCGGGGGTTGCGGTGCTGCCCTGCTTCATCGGTGATGCGGATCGCAAGCTGACGCGTGTTCTTCCCGAAATCCGCATCCGCCGCAGCTTCTGGCTGGTGACACATGAGGAGACCCGCCACTTCGCGCATGTCGCAGCGTTCGCGGACTGGATCACCGCGCTGTCCGCGCGTCACCGATCGGAATTGGAAGGCGACATATAGAAACTGGCGAAAAACCGCCATTTGTCTTCAAACTGTCACGCCCGGATAACATCGCATTTACCGCACCGCCCCTAGTGGAACGGTATGTTCTGTTCGCCCGCCGACTTCGCCGACCTCCGCCAGCCCGCCACCGCGCGCAGCTGGCTGACGCCGATCGAACGCGATCCGCCCTTCCTGCGCGAGACCGATACGCTGTTCGCCGCGATCGACCTGTTCCAGGCGAATATGGAGCTGCGCCTGCTTCCGGTGGTGGACAGGGGGCATCATATCGTCGGCGCAGTGTTCGAGAAGGATGTGCGGCGCCTGCTGCTCAATCCCTTCGGCCACGCGCTGATGCGCAACCCTGCCTATGGCAACGGGCTGACAGCGCATATCCGCCCCTGCCCGACCGCAGAGGTCGATCAGGATCCGGGCGCACTGGTCGAGGCCTATCGTGCCGCCAATGGGGCTGAGGGGATGATCGTCACGCATCGCGGACGCCTGTTCGCTGTGGTCGCCAATCGCCGCCTCGTCCGCCTCACCTCCGAACGCGAACTTGACGCGGCCAATGCGCGGGTCGAGCGGGCGCAGCGGATCGAGGCCGCGACGACGCGGTTCGAGCGGCAGGTCGCGGGACTCGCGCGTGCGCTGACCGATCTGGCGCGCTTCATCTCGGCCAATGCCAAGCAGACCGAAGGGCGTGCGGGCGATACTGGCGATCGCGCCGCGGCAGTCGCTGCCGCCGCCGGACAGACCAGCGCCTCGATGCGCGACATCGCCGACCGGGGCCGGATGCTCGCTGGCGCCTTTGCGGCGATCAACGACGACACGCTGCGCGCCAAGGCCGCCGCGTCAGACGCGGTCACGCTGGTGAGCGCAGGTACCGCGCGCATGGATGGGCTGATGCACTCCGCCCAATCGATCGACGCGGTGATCGGCCTGATCGGCGAGATCGCGAAACAAGTGAATTTGCTCGCGCTCAATGCGACGATCGAGGCGGCGCGCGCAGGCGAAGCAGGACGCGGCTTCACCGTCGTCGCCAATGAAGTGAAGATCCTGGCGACACAGGCCGGCGTCGCCGCCAAGCGCATCACCGCACATGTCGAGGAAATCCGCACCGGTATCGTCCATGTCGCCGATGGCCATGCTCAGGTCGAGGCGGCCATCTCCGCGATGGCGCGCCTGTCGGATACGGTCGAGGACGCGGTCGGCACGCAGCGTGACACCACCAACCTGATCGCGCTGACCGTCGAGGAAGCGGTCGCCGCGGGCGCGCAGATCCATGACGATGTCGAGGCGATCGGCGCAACCGCGCGCTCAGCGTCGAGCAGCGCGGGCGAGATGGGCGGACTTGCCGGGCGTATCCGCGCCG
>CAZBYE010000174.1:0-7016 GCA_964496045.1 uncultured Stakelama sp. | reverse complement strand
GACCCTCGCGGCCAGTCCATCCCCTTGAGGGCGGGGACGCGGGACGGGGGGACGTGCGCCGCGACCGCGTCGAGCCTCAGGCCTTGGGCCAACGCCTCGACCGCACCCCGCTCCCAATAGGGCGAGGCCATTGTCAACGATTGGGCACCCCCCAGATCCGCGGCGGCCGCCACGATCCGGTCGGCGATCGGCCCATCGAGCGAGCTAAGGATCCGCAACCGCCCATCGTCCGTCCCTCCGGATGCCAACGCCTGCAGGCGGGCCCCCAGCGACCGGCAGTGGTCGCTAGCGTCGTGCTCGCAGGCCGCGCTGTCCGCCAGCGCTGTGAAGAAGCGCCCGAGGTCCGACAGGGCGGCCGCCCGCCCGTCCGCGTAGATGTGCTCGATGCACTCCAAGTTCGCGGACCAGCCCCCGAAGGTCATGTTGCCCGACCCCACCGTTGCATGGACGGCGTCCGCCGCCTCCAGCACCATGACCTTGGGATGGAAGCAGCCGTCCCGCACCGCGACGGGATGCACGATGTATTCGCGGCCGATCCTGACGGCGCCGCGCTCGCGCAGCGCCATCCGATATCCCAAGGGGTCGGTAAGCACCGTTATCTCGGAGACGCCTTGGCGCATGAGCGCCTCAATCAAGACCGCTTCCGCGAAGGACGCGCTGAGGGAATAGGTCGTAAATGTGGCCCGGCGCCATTCGTGCGCCCCGATCAGGTCAAGTGCAGAAAAGCTCTTCACTCTCGTCCCCCTCGACTCCGGTGCCACAGTGTTGGCCGTGCCAAGTCGACCGGCTGCTTCATATGCTCAGACCGCGTTCGCGACGCTAATATACCCAGGTGGCGACCGACGTTAGTGCACATACCTCACAGCGTGCTCTCGCTGGCCTCTCCAGCTTGCGATTCTGCTCCCGTCTTTCCCGCGGGCTAAAAGTTGTGCCTGCCCGACCTGAACGCACGTCTGCTTTCAGGATCTGTGACAGATCTGGCGAACGACCGGAATGAAGGCGCATAGCTGCTATTCCGCGCTCCAATGCTTAGCAGGCTGGGGGAACTCCTGCTCGCTTGATCACGGGTGCGCGGGAGGAATCTCGAACTATGAGATAGTGAATTGATTTCACATAGATTTTTTGGCCACGCCATTGGCCACCCCACATTTTCCCCCACACTAGGTTTGATATTTTATGGAGCATAGCGGCATCGCGTGCGGCCATTGTCCGCCCCTGATCCCTGATCGGTCCCTCCGACACGATACTGCGCCGATACGAAAAAAGCGGCGGCCACACCTGGGAGGGAGCCGCCGCCAAAGGCGCGAAATCGATCTATCGCTTAATGGCGTAGATGCTTCAGGTCGCGGCGCGCCAGCGTCAGCATTTCGCCGTTTCGCTGGCTGATGCGCGCTTGGGTCACGCCTTGCTCGGCCGCAAAGTCGCGCTGCGACAGGTCGCGATAGTAAAGCGCCTCAACCACTGCGGCGGCGGGTGCCGAAAGGCGCTGACGCCACGCCGCGATCGAGGCATCGACGTCGCGCTGGATGATCGCGTCGAGCGCGATATCCTCGGCCGCCCACAGGGGATCGGGGCCAGCATCCAGCCCCGCGTCATCCGTCGGCGGCGTGCCAGTGCCCCAGAAGCGCTGCTCGGCGATGCGAGCGTTCAACAGCGCGTTGTTGATCGCGACCTTGGCGTAGTGCTCGAAGGGCCCCTTCTTCGGATCGTAGCGCTCACGCGCCTTGAGAAACGCTTCGCGGCCGATTTGCTCGACATCATCGCGATCGATCATCGCGACGGCGTACTTGCGGGACTGCTTCTTGATGTACAGGAGCCAGATCCGGGGGACCGGCGGCGTCGACTTGGTACGGCTCATGCGAGACCTCCCATTGGGTGACGCCACACCGACATGGTGAGGCGGCGGCAGGGAGGCCGTCATTCAGGTTCGTCGACCTTGCCAATGGACCCGCTCTTGGAGCCCGGCTTGCAGAAGAACCTCCGCTGTCACCCTGCCAATACCATGGCCGAGCGATTTCGATAAGGGACAGCTAGCCATTACATCGACGGCGGGCCCCGCCGACGCCCAATCAGTGAGTGCTGAAATCGTTATACGGGCAGCCGAGCGCAATCGCGCAATAGAGTTCGAGCAGCGCCTGTCGGGTCTGGTCGGTTTCTTCGACGCAGCGATAATCCATGGCACCCACCCGCGCCTTGGCTGTCGTGAAAGCCGCGGCGAAATCGGCATCGCCGATCAGTCCCCGCCGACTAGCAACTCCAGTCGAATAAGCAGCAACCGTCATGCCGGTCGCCTCGCGCGCAAGCTTGAAGGCGAACACCGCCTGGTTGTGCTGCGATCCCGGGCGGCAATGCTGGCCGATCCGATTCCGCAAATGATTGGACCGCCCGACATAAAGATGCCGGTCACCTTCGCTGAACAAGTACACCCCTTGAACCGGCATCCTCAGCGGCAATCGACCATGGCCCGCCGGCGGCATGGCAAGGAGCCGTTCGAGCGCGGGATGCAGTTGATCGATGACAGCAGCGAAGCGCTTATCCATCGGTCAGCCGCGCCCTGATCAATCCGTCTCGATCGGCAGCGAGAACTGACCGTCGGGATCAGCATGCAGGCTGGCGCGCACGCTGATCGGCCCCAGACTCTTCAGGGCCTGGAGCGTTTCCGGACGCGCGATGCGGGCCAAGAGCCAACGCTTGCGCCATGCAGTTGCGATGTCGCCGCTCGATGCGGACAACGCGTGGACGCTGCCGATGCCGACCAAAGCCGGCCGCGCGGCCGGGGTCAGTTCGCAGCCATAGAAAATGCGCGGAGTCGCGTGGTGCAGGATCGCATCGCTTTTTAACCCCAAAGCGTCGAGTCCTTCGCGGATTTGCCGCAAACGCGGGCTAGTGCCCTCGCCGAACCGGTTGTTGACACGGCGGGCATCATGGCGCGCAAAAGCCATGCTTCTTAGTGCCTGCGCCGTTTCATTGCCGAGGTGGATAGTGCCAAAGCCACCGGTCAGGCTTTTACCGATCGCCCCCCACTTTAGATCAGACGGCAAGCCGGAATGGTCGGCCGCGCGCAGCACCAGCCGGTTATATTGGCTCGAACCAACGCCGTAGAGGCTGGTGGTGGTTATGATCCTGAGATCCGCCGACCGGCTGATCGGCCGCCCGGCCATCTGCGAGGTGATCACGCTGACCTGACCGCCGTAGCGCCGCGCGTAAGCGTTGCGAACGTCCTGCGAGGCCAACAACAATGCGACCAACTTACCGGCGAGCAATTCGTTATAAGGGTGCACCGCACCACATATGCTGACGTCGGCCACCTCGCTCGACAGCCCAGCCTTACGAAACTCGGCCATGACGATGTCGAGCGCCCGCCTGCCATCGCGCGTCTGGAACAGACGATCCAGCGCTTGCACCGGCCAGCGCTTCAGCCCTGCTGCACGGAAGATTTGCTTGGCGAACAGGAGCTTCGACAAGCTCTCAGCGCGCTTGCGCACGAACAGCAGGTCGTTCGACGCCGCGATCCAATCCGCATCGGGTGTCGCTGACTTGAGAACGCCGCGGTGCGGACGAATGGTATCGCCATCCCCCAATTGCTCTTCATAATGTGCGCGCAGTTCAGCCTCTCGCGCTGATGCGGCGCCGGCGGCGCGCTGTTCGAGGCGCATCGCGACGGTTTCGGTTGGTGTCTTGATCTCGGTCGGGCTTGCGAGGTCATCCCAGCGCACCTCGTCGATCGAGGCATCGACGCGCGCCATCAACGCCTCGGCGAACTCAGTCGCGTCCCATTCGCCGCTCTGGATTCGCTCTTGGGCAGAATCGCGCAGCCAGCCGATCCACTGGTCGCGCGCGGTCAAACGCATCACCGGGCTTGCCAGCATGGCGATGCCCATGATCGGCCGGTTGGGACGCGCAGCGTTGCGAATCAGGACCAGCATCTGCCGGCCCGGGATCGAGCGATATTCGTGCGCCCAAGTGTGGCGGAAGTAGCGCCAGATGTCGTTCAGCGGTAGACCGGTGTCGGCGCAACGGGCATTGGCGTCGCATACCTCGACGACGGGATCGACGATCTTCGCAAGCGCCGCCTCGCGGTCTTCGATCGGCAGGTCGTTGACCGCTGCTAGGGCATCTGCGAGGTCGTTGCCCTGGTCGATCAGATCGATGATCGAAGTGTGGCCATAGCCTGCCCGAAAGCGCCGACGTTCGACGCGGTCGAAGAATTTGCGAACCGACGGCTCGGCGAGCTGGCGCCGCCGCGCCATTTGCAGCGCTTGGCGCACGCGCTCCTTGATGTCATCGATCGTCTCCGCGCCAGCGGCGGCGAGGCCGGGCGGCTGGAAGGTGATCGCACCGGCCTTGGTCGTGACCTGCCAACCTTGCTCGGCAAGATCGGCGACCAGCAACAGGATAGCGCGCAGCTTTAGGCTGTCGCCATCGTCGACATAGCGTCTGGCGAGCGAGCGCATCGCATCGGCATAGCTCGGCACCGGCTCGCCGACGAAACGAATCGCCTTGTTCAGTTCCTGACGTTCTTCAGGCGCAAGAAAGGGAGAAAATGCGCGCGTTCGGCCTGGCCCGTAAAGATCGTCGTTCGCGGCCACCCTGCCTCCAGAATCACTTGGGCCGCTCGCGCGGCCCCCGCTCTTATCGCATCAAGGCAGGGGTTTAGCCACCGGGATTAGTCAGGCCATTCCAACGGGCCGACCTCTTCGTCATCGCTGGCGATGAGATGCGAGGCCATCATGCCGAGCGCTTGTTCGAGCCGACGGGACCAGAGATTGACTTGGACGACGAAGTGATTCTGCGAGCCCTCGCTCGCCTCAAGCAGCACGTCGCCGTAGCAGAACAGCAGGATTTCGAGCGCCGACCGGAACTCAGGCGTCATGGCCGGCGCTTGGTAGAGATCCTCGTAGAAGCGGTGCGCGGTATTGATATGGAGCGTGCGGGCGCCAGCGTGGCGGTCGACGCGGAAGAACGGGCGTCCGGGCACGGTTTCGAACTGCAGGCGATAGGGCGAGACGCGCAGACCGAAGTCATATTGATGCTGGTGCGGCTGGCTGAACCCGGCAATGCCGCCCATGGCGCGTTCGGACAACAGCCGTTCTCCGGCCTTCGGGCTGAACGCCGCCAGCCGCCGTTCGAGTTTGGCGTCCTTCACCTTGCCGCGCAGTTGCTCGATCGCCTTGGGCAATCCGGCTTCGCGCAGCAGATCCCAGATCAGGCTCGAGACAGTCACCTGCTGCTTCGAGGTGGTGACGCCGAACGCCTCATCGAGCGTCGCCGAGAATTCTATCTCGACCTTGATGTAGCGATCATTGTTGATGAAGCTGGTCCAGGGAGTGCGGGTCTGGACGTCGATCAGCCGGCCGTTCCGGCTGAACACAATCCCGTGATAATCCTTGAGGATCGCGAAGCGGGGATTGGCGTTGAGCCCGACCGCGTCGCGCTCCTTGTCAACCGAGCCGAAGCTGGGTGGTAGCCAAGCGTAGCGCAGGGTCATCGCGCCGAGATAGGTGGCGGTGTCGGGATCGCGCACTTCGATGCGGATCTGATCGAGCGGGTGTGCCCGATCGGCGTCGAGATCGAACAGATGAAAGCCCGAGGTCAGAAATAGCGGGTCGATCGGCTCGACGAACTCACTGTCGACATAGATCGCAGCTTCGCCGCGCAGTTTGTGATAGGTGACGCCGAACTGCCGGCAGAGATTTTCGCGTAAGCCCTGAGTGGTCGCCCATTCGAGCCGATCGAGCTTGTCGATCAAGATGACCGTCCCGGCGTGCCAGCCATCGGCATGGGCGGCTGCGATATGGCTCGCGACAAACTCGGGCAGTTGCGCGCACACGGCCTCGGGCACCACGATCTCGCCAGTTCGATCGGTATAGTCGCCGGCCGCCAGCGCATCGAGGTCCATGGTGACCGCGTGCAGTTCGCCATCGCCAACCGCGGAATAGACGACGAAGCGTCGGCCCAGGCTGACCGAGGCACATGGCAGGCCATAGCCATAACGGCCAAGGCCACTGCGATCGTTTTCGCGGTGAGTGCCGCCCCACATAACCGCCATGCGGATCATGTCGGGCTCCATGCCGTGCCCGTTGTCGATCACCGCCAATTGCACAGGCTTCTTGCTCGACGTGCCGTCATAGCCGAACACGATGTCGACCCGGTCGGCAAAGGCCTGGAGCGCATTGTCGATCAACTCGGCGATCGCATCACCATTGCTGCGGTAGCCCAGGTCGCGAATGCCGCGGACGAAAGCTTCGGGCACCATCAAGCCATATTTGGAGCGCTCGCGGCGCGCCTCGGCATAAGCGCGCTGCGCGGCGAGGACGGAGGTGATGCCCGCGCCGCGCATCGATCGACTGGCGTTCATCGCTCAGGCCGCCAGCGCCCAGGTCGCCGCAAACGCCGCTGTCTGCCGGTAAAGCTCGAACCGGGTGAGACCGACAATCGCCGCAGCGCGTGCCACCGGCTCATCGTCCAGGTGGATCAGCCGGAGCGCCGCCGCGACATTGGGCGGCGCGCGGCGCAGTGCCCAATCGGCATCGATCCGGCCTTCGCACTGCGCAATTGCCGCCGCCGCCGCACGATTTTCGAGCAAATCGAAATCGAGAAACACCACTTCGGCCGCGCCGACCGTTGCCGCTGCGAGATCGCTTTTGTCCGCGATGCGACCGATATCCTCGGCCGCCACTTTGGGCGGCGCTTCGTCCACGGCCGCGCGGCGCGTCCGGCGCCCCGGTTCTGCATAATCCGACCGCACGACCCGGATCGCAGCGAAGATAGCGCGCCGGAACAGCGAAAGCCCCGAGCGACTATCGAGCGCGGTCGCACCGATCGCCATCAGTTCGGCGAAAGCCTGGCCCAGTACTTCCTCATGCCGGTCTTCGGGGAAATCGCCGCAAAAGCGGTTGGTGATCGCACGGCAGTAGCGCTTGGCCTGGAGGCCCAGCCGCTGCTGGTGGTGCGGGCGCTGCATGAGTGCGGCGACGATAAGATCATTAAGCGTGACACCGGACACGCCGGAGTCC